>NZ_KB895865.1:0-39017 GCF_000374985.1 Micromonospora sp. CNB394
GATCTGCCAGCAAGCGGGTGAAGTGCAGGTTCACCACATCCGCAAGCTCAAAGACCTCCAGCCACCCGACCCGCACCAACCCCGATGGGCCAAGATCATGGCGAACCGGCGGCGCAAGACCCTCGTGGTCTGCGCCGCATGCCACGACCACATCCATACCGGGAATCCAACCGACCCACTCACGCAGTAGTCACTGGAGAGCCGGATGATCGGGAAACCATCAAGTCCGGTTCGGCGGGAGGCCACACGGAAAAGGGCCAGCTCACGCTGGCACCTCGCCGCGTGGCCGACCCAACCTCGTGGATGAACGGCTTCGGCAAGATCCGCCGCTGCACCGACCGCAACGCGGCGATCATCGACTTCTACCTGTACCTGGCCGCCGCGATCGTCACGATCCGTCAACTCATCCAACGAGCCCGCACGCTCTATCGCTGGGACACCCGACCGACAATCCGCCGACTCAGGTAACGCCTATTGCCGGTCGCTCTTATTCATCGACGACTGCCGCGAGCGGGTCTCCGATTTCTCGACCACTGATCGTATAGTTCCATTCGCCGTGGAAATCGTGCGGGGTGAGGGGAATCTCCGCCAGTTCGGCATCAATGACCTGGGCGCCGACCGCGTAGGCACCGTCCAGGTATGATGACGCAGTCAGCCCGGTCTCGGTCGTCGTGTGCGCAATCAATTCGAGGACGGTCTGGAGTTCAGTAAGCGGCCGATCCTGCCAGTTGGTGGAGGCGAACGAAACAAACCTGTGCTCAGTCCTTTCCCACCTCGAAGTTCCGGGTGGGAAGTGGCAGACTGTGACGTCCAGGCGTGCCTCGGCGGCGAACGCCGCCAACTCCACCTTGAACGCCCGCCTGCGATACCCGTTCGCGTCTCCGCCGTCGGCAGCAAGCATCAACCGCCGTGCCTGCGGATATTGGGCGCTGCCCTCCTGCCTCCACCACGTCCGCAGCGTATTGACCGCGAACGCCGCGTTCTCATCGTCGATCCCTACCGACGCCCAACCCTCGTCCGCGTCCAAGCCGTGCACCTCGTACGATATGGCCCTGGGCGCCCCCGTCATGAGGTTGTTGTGCCCATTAATCTTCGCCGGACTGCCTAACTGATACTCTCGGCCCCCTTTTGCGTGATCGCCGACCACCTCCTTCTTCTTGCAGGCCAAACTGACAACTGGATCCCGTGCGTCCAGAAACTGTTGCGCCGAAGCGTCGATGTAGCAGAACTGCGCATCCCGGTCTGGAGGCGACACCCATTCCTTGGCCTTGGAAGTCGTATGTAACTGGTACCCCAGTCGCTGCAGCAACCGGGCCACCGTTCGTTGGCTGACCGCATACCCCGCCGCGGCCAGGCCCTTCACCAACGACCGCGACGACTTGGACGTCCACCGCAACAGTGAGATCTGATCTCCCCGCATCGCGGGGGTGATCAGGTCTTCCAACGCCTCCGCCACACCCGGCTGCACCTCACCAACTCGCCGACGACCCGCCCCCGGTGCCCGTATCCGCCCGTGGACCACCATCCCCGTACGCACCTCTCGCAGCCCGATCGACACCGTCGACCGCGCCGCACCCGACGCCCGAGTCACGACCGCGATCCCCCCGTGACCCACCGCCAGCGCCTCCGCGCCCAGCAGCAATCGCCACTGCCGCTCGTTCAGGACCGGACGCAACAGTGCGAGCTTCTCCGCGAGGACGCTCTCCACGAACACCCCGCCACACGACACCCAGATGGGGCAGACGTGACAGACCAACCGCGAATTCGGTCCCAGGAAGGAGGGCCTGTAGTCCGTGGTCGTCTTCCTTGGGAGAGTTCGAGGTCCGCGCGAAAGTGGCGCGTCCGCAGCCATGTGTCCCTCCTACGGTTCTGCGCGGTGAACGGTGAGCTGGATGTGGGCCACGTGGCGCGAAGGGCAGGTCGCTGCCGCTGCCCCCCGATCGCCCGACGCACAAGCAGTCGGCGCCGAAACGCCGGCGACGGTCGCCGGGCGGGGGCGAGACGGGAGAGGAAGCTGTCGAGATCTGCCGTGAACAGCACCTGCCCCAGCGTGGAATACGACGATGTCGTAGACGTCGAGGGTCAGCGGCCGCCTGCGAGCTTTGTCATGACCGGGGCCCCGGGCATGACGGTATGAAACCGTCGTTCGACGACGCCGGGCCGACGGGTCCGTGGGGATCATGGGATTCCACCGGGGTCGCAAGCCGTGCGCCTTCGTCCGCGCGGTGTGTCGCTCCCTTGCCTCTTGCGAAGTTCGATCCGGTCCGGCGAGGGCGCTCTTGGCAGTGAGTAACGGGATCCAGCCAGCCCCCATGAGCCTCACGCCGTCTCGCCGGTCGTCGGCGATCGACCTGGTCAGCGTATTGTTGATCTTGCTGCTCGGCGTATGACCAGCCTCGACTCTCAGATCTCGGCACTGGCCGACGAACGCGGCGAACCGCCCTCCCGGAGCGGCTTCGCCTTCGATGGGCTCGAAGATCGGCGTCATGAGCCGCATGGCGCCGCTGGCCCTGCCGTCGTCCTCGCTGGGAGCGCGCCACCGCAGATGCCGGCGGGCAATGCCGCGACGAGCGCCACCGCCACTGCGGGAACTCACCTCCAGGCTCTGCCCATCCTGCCCTCTCCTCTTCCCCGGGGTGGGACGGTGCCGTACCGGAGGTGCCACGCCGTCGGATCGCGGAGCCGAGAGGTTACTGCATCGATTTACTGGTGCAACGATGCAGTCAGGCTAGGAAGAGAAGTGCGCCTATGTCAATGGCTGGTTCACGAGCTTGAAACGTCGGGTTGATGAACGAGCCGCGGCGAGGGCCCAGATGAGTAAATCCATTCACTCAGTACGCGCCCGAATAGCACTTTATTAACTAGTCTGAAGCTATTCAACGCGAGTTGGGGAGGCGACGACGTGAGCGTGGCCTTCGCGGCTTCTCCGGAGGACCGAGCGCGGCGTGTCACGTGACCGGTGGATGCTGTCCGAGGCGGAAGAGGCTTCGGACGTGTGTGGTAGCGGCGTGCCCGTCAGAACGCGGTCAGTCGGGCTCGCGTTCGCCGGTGAAAGGCGCGGCGGCCCTGCAGGGTAGCGTGCGGCAGTCGCATTGACCGACTCCGCGGCGATGTCGGCGGAGCTGGCCACCTTCCTCATCGACTGCCGCGCCCCGGCTGGAGGTGCCGGGCAGGTCCAGGGCGGTGGCCAGCCGCCTGCCACAGAATGTTCCGCTCCTCCGGTTCCACTGTTGAGCTACGGGATACTGGCCGAAGGCGTCCCAGCTGTTCGCGGTCTTCCGGGTGAGCTCAGCCGATTCATCCGAGCGCCGAGTCGAACAACGGACGTAGCTCGCCGGCCAGGTAGGCCCGACGCATCTCCGACCGCTCCACCTTTCCGCTCGTCGTACGGCGGACGCCACCGCGGCGCAGAAGGACGACCTGCTGACATCGAACGCCGAACTCGCGGACAACGGTCTCCTGAATAGCCGTCGCGGTCGCCGCCAGCTCATCGGGCAACGGTCGCCCGGCCACCTCGTGCAGCAGAACGAGGTGGTCCTCGGCGTCCCCCGCGCCGTTTTCGGCAGGCACCGCCACCGCCGCCCCGTTGCCGTGCTTCAGCAACTCGTGGTGCAGCCTTACCTCCTGCTCGACGTCGTGCGGATAGAGGTTGCGGCCACGGAAGATGAGCATTTCCTTGATCCGCCCGGTCACGAAGAGTTCGCCGTCGACGACGGCACCGAGGTCACCGGTCCGAAGGAAGCCGTCCTCGTCACCGATGCGGGCATTGAAGGCGTGGGACGTCGCTTCGGCGCGCCCCCAATAGCCAGGCACCACCGACGCTCCGCGCAACCAGATCTCGCCGATCTCGCCGTCACCCCGCAACCTGCCTGCCGGGTCGACGATCCGGAGATCCAGATCCCGCGGCCTGCCGCAGCCGACAAGTTCACGGGCGTCGCCAGCCGACTCGGCCGGACGTAGCAGGTGATCGGCCAGCGCCTCACGATCGAAGCGGGCGATGACCGCCGGCCGGTCGGGCGAGGCGGCCACGAAGACGGTCGCCTCGGCCATGCCGTAGCTGGGCACCAGGGCCTCGGGCCGCAGCCCGACCGCGGAGAACCGGCGGGTGAACTCGCGGACCGTACTGCTTCGTACCGGCTCTGAGCCGTTGATCGCGTGGCGCCACGACGAAAGGTCCAGACCTGTCGAGTCCTCGTCGGACACCCGGCGACAACACAACTCGTATCCGAAGTTCGGCGACGCCGAGAACGTGACCCGGTAGGTGCTGATCAGCGTGAGCCATCCGACCGGTCGTCGGAGGAACACGGCCGGGTCCATCAACACCACGCTGCCCCCGCACAGCAGCAGCGGCATGATCACACCGATCCCCATGTCGTGGTAGTGAGGCAGCCAGCTGCCGGAGCGGGCGGTTTCGTCGAAGCCGAACGTCCTTGCCATCGTTCCCGCGTTCACGACCAGGTTCTGGTGTGTGACCACACTGCCCTTGGGGTCGCCGGTCGAGCCCGAGGTGTACTGCAGCAGGGCCACCGTGCCGGGCCCGGCCGGACGCGGTGCCGCGATCGGATCGTCGTGCGTGACCACCGAGGCGTGCGGGATGACCGGTTGTTCAAGGCCGGAGGTGGCCGCCCACGACTGGATCTCGGCGTGTATCGGGTCACCGCTGAGCACCATCGCGACGCGGGCGTCTTCGGCGATGTTGAGCACCCGGCGCCGAGCATGCCCGAGCTTCCCGGGCATCGAGACGGGTACCGCGATCATGCCGGCGTAGATGCAGCCGAGGAGGGCAGTGACGAACTCCCCACCGGGTGGGTAGATCAGAAGCACCCGCGAACCGACCTCGAGGCGGGCGGCCAGATGAGTTGCTATGGCCCGGGCCTCCCGGTCCAGTTCGGAGTACGTCCACCAACGGGCGCTCGATGGGACAGCCGGGTCCTGGACGAACGCCAGGGCCGGCCGCTCTCCGGAACTCTCGCTGTGCCGGTGGACCGTCGCGCTGACGTCCGCCAGGTTCTCACTGCTTGTCATGTCTCGATGACAATCGCAAAGAGCGGGTCGGTCCAGGTACCCCGCAGGCAGATTGGCGGCCGACCGGCAATTCCGTTCTGCCGAGGTTCGTGCCGGATTTCGGAACAAGGTGCCGTCGAAGTTGCCGTTGACTTCAGGCATGACGAAATCGAGGATCGGCCCATGAGGGAGGACCGCTTGATTGATTTGTCAAGAAGTGGAGCCGACATGAACGGCGAGGTCGACGCGATCGGAGCCTGGCTTACGGAACGGATTGCCGTCTACCTTGACCTCGAGGCTGCGGACATCGGCGCGGACGCCTCGCTGGCGTCCTTTGGGATCGACTCGGTGTACCTGGCGGCCATTATCGGCGACATTGAGGAGCATTACGGTCTCCGCATCGAGTCGTCTGCCGTTTGGGAGCACCCGACGATCGACGGTCTCGCGGCCCACCTGCACGGCTGCCTGAATGGCGTACAGCTGTGACGGCCGGGGCGCTGCCAGCCACCCGGGCCTACGGCCGAGCGGCCGAATTGGAACGCATGCTGGGTGGCGACGGTGATCCGATGTCGGTGCGGACCTTGGTGGACGCGGACGAGAACGACGAGTTTCCCCACCCGGCGCTCGCAGCCGTTCACGACTGGGGTTTCGCCGAAGAGTTGATACCCGTGCACCTCGGAGGCAAGCTCGAGTCGCATGAGCAGCTCTTCGCTGCTTTTCGCGCGCTCGCCCGGCGTGACCCTCGACTGGGGGTCTACTACGGTTCCACGTTACTGGCCGCTCTTCCCGTCTGGCTTTGGGGAGATCCCGAGCGGCAACAGTGGCTGGCCGGTGAGCTCCGGGCAGGTGCCTGTGGCACGTTCGCAATGTCTGAGACCGATCACGGCAGCGACCTGTTGAACTGCACGGTGTCAGCACGCCGCGTCGACGGGGGATACGTCGTCGACGGTACCAAGTGGCTGGTGGGCAACGGCAACCGCGGCAGCTTCGTCACGTTGTACGCGCGGACCGGTACCAAGTCGTACTCCCTGCTGTTGCTGGACAAGGCCGCGCTCCCGGCCGACCGCTGGGAGCCGGTCGAGCCGGTTCCGACGCTCGGGATCCGCGGACACGATCTGTCCGGTCTTCGGTTCGACTCGTGTCCGGTGCAGCGCGCAGTGGTGCTGGGCCGTGAGGGCTCGGGTGTTGCGATGGCGCTCAAGACGCTGCAACTGACGCGTACGCTGATCGCGGGCTTCGCCCTGGGCTGCCTGGACGCGGCTCTCCGCATCACGTTGCGCCACGCTCACGGCCGCCGGCTGTATGGTGCTTCGATCACGGAGCTGCCGGAGGTCCGGGCCATTCTTGTGGATGCGTACCTTGACCTGCTTATCGGCGAGTGCACGGCGATCGCGGTGACCCGAGCGGTGGCCACTGTGCCGAGCCGGCTGAGTATGTGGTCGTCGATCGCGAAGTATCTGGTGCCGACCATCGCCGAGGACGCCGTCGCCAACCTGGCGACGGTGCTCAGCGCGCGCAGGTACCTGCGTACCGAGCTCACCTATCGGCACTTTCAGAAGGTGGAACGGGATCTCGCCATCGCTGGCATCTTCGAAGGCACGACACACGTCAATCTGGCCTCGATCGCGGCGCAACTGCCGCACGTGCTCAGCCATGGTCGGCGCGACGATCAGGCGGACGACGAGTTGCTGGCCCAGCTTTTCAGCCGCGGCAGCGAGCCTGCGCATTGGCGGCCGTCCGGCTCGGCCCTCCGGTTGACGAACGGGCTCGAGGACGAGGTGACCGCCGGCTGGCCCCGGTACACCCGGCAGGCACTGAGTCTGATCGACCCGGGCCTGCATGCCGAGTTGGCTTCGATCATCGGTCGGCTCGACGTGGTCCGGGAGGGTGTGCTCGGGGGCATCGTGGACGCGGGCGATGGGACACGGCGGTTCACCCTTGCCCGCTCACATGCGCTGTTGCACGGCGCGTCGTCGGTGCTGCTCACCTGGATCCACGGCCGGGACGCGCTGCCCTCCGGTTTCCGGGGCGGCGAATGGGTCGTGCTGGCGCTCGACCGGATCGCCCGTCGGTTGCATACGGACCAGCCTCGCAACGACCGGCTTGCGCCGGCGGTCTTCGAACTGATGTGCGGCCAGGAACGAGCGGGTGAGCTGTTCTCCCTGCAGCCACTGGAGATCGTCGACTGATCCTGGTGAGCGCTCGTCCCCAGGTCGAGTTGCCCCGCCTCGACGTTGCCGGGCGGTCTCGTGTTCGTCTGGCCCGAGACCGCCGGGCCTTCCGACTCATGGACGGGTTCAACCGCCGCGCAGCAGCGTTCGCCGCGGCATGGTGGCTCATCACTCAGCCGCGACTCGGGCCCGGGGCGGGAGGCCCACGATGAGCGGGTCGACGCCGGTCCGGAGCGCGGCGGGCCGGTTCACTCGGACACGGGGCTGAGCAAGGCCTGGTAGAGAATCTGATCGACGCAGTCGTACTCCGCGACGACGATGTGCTGTTCGGGGGACCAGTGTGCTGCCAAAGCCGCCCAGATGGCGGTGCAGCCGGGCGTGACGACCGGCGTCCAGGTGCGGTCGGACGGCGCCGAGCCGAGACGCTCGGTGAGTTCCCGGCCCGCGATGAACCGCGCGCCGGGCGGGCCGGCGAACGGGATGTCGGTCAGGTCGTCGATCTGGATCTCGGGCTGGATCTCGAGCACCAATCGGTCCGGATCCCGGTCGTCGATCGTGAGGAGCACAGCGCAGTCACGCTCGGCGTCAGCCTTCGCGCGGTAGAGGCTGGCCGACTGGTCGAAGGCGAACACCGCGCCGTCGCCGATTTCCCCGGCCGCGCGGGCCGCCTGGAGAATGCGCAGGGCGGTGAACGGGGCGCCCACCCCCGGCCCGGACACCGAGAACCCGGTCGGCGTGCCCGGGCAGAGGTCGGCGAGGTAGCAGCCGGCCACCTCGGCCACCGTGATGTCCGGCTCGGCGTAGGCGAGAATGATCAGGTCCAGATGCGGAAGTGGCCGCTCCAGATCGGTCAGCAGCCCTTCCCCCATCGCGGCGAAGGTCCGGCCGGTCGGCGATGGCGGGGAGATGGACCGTCCGTACGGCTCGAGGAGTCCCTCGATGGTCCGTTGTTCCGCCGCCCGGAGCCTGACACCGGTGCCGTCGGTGAAGTACCGGACGTCCGGCCGACGCACGGGAAGTTTGGCACCGACGTCGAGGGCCGCCACCGTCAGACCGCGTCAGCGGGCGCATTGGCCAGACTGGCCCGGATGTACGTGGTCAGCGAGCCTACGGTCTCGAATATCTCGGGGGTGAGTTCGTCCGGGTCGATGACGAGCCCAAGCGAATCCTCCATTGCCATCAGCACCTCGACCACCTCGATGGAGTCCAGCCCGACTTCGTGGAGCAGATTCATGTCGTCGGTCAGGTCCGGGAGGTCCTTGTCCAGGATGGTGGAAAGCTCGGAGCGCAGGAACTCCCTGATTTCGCGTGCGTCGATGGCGGACGACATGTTCTCTCCTAGCTTAGGAATTCGGTCGGACGGCGGTGCGTCATGGATCAGACCAGGGTGGACGACCTGGCGCTCGAGCACGTCTTCGACGGTGTCCCGGCGGCGCACCAGGAACGAGCGGCCTCGCCACAGCAGGACCTCGGCGGGGTGCCCGTGGCTGAGGAAGTAGACCGGCGACGCGGATGGGCCGTACGCGCCCGAACGGCGGACGCCCAGCAGGTCGCCCGGCTTCAGCGCGGGCAGGGCGACCGCTTTGGCGATGGTGTCGTTCGGCGTGCACAGGGGCCCGGAGATCGTCCAGAGGTCCGTCGGGCCGGGCTCGCCCGCTGACCCGGACAGCACGTCGATCGGGAAGTTGCGCTTGACGAACGACCCGATCCCGATCGCCGCCATGTGCTGGTGGGTGCCTCCGTCGGTGACCGCGAAGCTCACCCCGCGAGACTTCTTCGTATAGCGGACCCTCATCAGGTAGGTTCCGCAGCCGGCCGCCAGGTACCGACCCGACTCGAGCATCAAGCGGGTGTCGGGATGCCCGGTGGCGAACTTGTCGACGAGTGGGTTCAGTTCCGCGGCGAGCCCCTCCAGGTCGAGATCGTTCTCGTTGTCGAAGTAGCCGACTCCGAGGCCACCGCCGATGTCGACGGCGTCAAGCCGTATCCCGGTCGACTCAACGATCCGGTCCGCGAGGTCGAGCACGTACGCCGTATTGGCCAGGATCACCCCGTGGTCCAGGATCCGGGTGCCCAGATAGGCGTGGATCCCGGCCACGTCGGCGTGCCGGTATCCGGTCAGAGTTCCGCCCGAGGCCAGTACAGCCTCTTCGTCGATGCCGAACTGACGTGGCTTTCCGCCCATCGAAAGACGCGAGCCGGCGATAGGAGCGGCCGGGTTGACACGAATCAGCACCCGCTGGCGCACGCCGCGCTCGCCGGCGGCCCGGTCGATGTGGTCCAGCTCATCGAATGATTCGCACACGATCGCGTAGATGCCGGCCTCGACGCAGGCGGCGATCTCGGTCTCGCTCTTGCCCGGTCCGAGAAAGATGATGTTTGCGGGGTCTGCGCCGGCCGCCAGGACGGTCCGCAGCTCGGCCAGTGAACTAACCTCGGCCCGGGCCCCGGCGAACTGCAGTACCTCGAAGAAGCTGCGGTTCGGATTCGACTTCAGAGAGAAAAAGATCTCCAGGGAATCGTGCACCGCGTCCCGCAGTCGGCGGAACTGCCCGGCGAGCTCCGCACCGTCGTACACATATGTCGGTGTCCCGTACTGGGTCGCCAGTTCGACCCAGTCGATGTCGCTGGTCATGCCGTTTCCACCATTCTCGTCAGTGCGATCTCCGCCCGATCCCGGATGTCCTTGACCTCGGCGGGTGAACCGCCGGCGCAGACCGCGTAGAGCCTGCCTCGGGGGGCCTTGCCGGCCTCGACTGAGGCGTTGAGGGTGGCGAAGTTGTTCACCAGCACGCCCCGACCAGCGTTGAACATCAGGTCCGCCAGCGCCCTACGGACCTCGCCGTACCCGTACGGCCGCCGCGTCCGCAGGTCGAACACGGTGGCCATCGCGTGGCTGCCGGGCGGCAGCAACCGCTCGACGAGCCGGTTCTGATAGGTCGCCATGTTGAAGCGTGCGTTGATCTCAAGGCAGGGATAGAGCACCCCGTCGGTGCCGACCATCGCGTCGACCCCGGCCAGCCCGTAGTACCCTTCGGCGGCCAGCGCACTGCCGATGACCTGGGCGGCGGCGGCGATCTGCTCGATCTGATCCGGGTCGAGATCGGGCGGGAGAATGTGCCCGCGGTGTACGCCGTTGCGGGTCAGCGCCGTACGAACGGTCTCGAAGTGGACGCCTCCGTCGCGGTCCATGATGAACTGGTAGTTGAGGTCGCAGCGCCTGGAGATCCACTCCTCGACCACGAACGACAGATCGGTGGTCGAACCGTGGCGACCCAGCATCCGGACGAGCCGCTCCGCCCGGCTGCTGTTGCCCAGAACGGTCATGCCGCGCCCGGACACCCCGAGTGACTCCTTGACCACGACCTGGTCGGCAAGCTCCAGATGGGTCAGCAAGGCTGACTCGAGCTCGCCCAGCGTCCGGCAGACCTTGCCGGGTACCGGGGTGAGTCCGGTTCGGTCGACGAGCTCGCGGCTGAAGATCTTCCCGTTGACGTGGCGGCAGATCTTGGCGTCCGGTCCGGCCAGCGGCAGCCCGGTACGGGCCGCGAGTTCCTCCTCGTCGGCCGAGATGCCCAGCGGCATCAGGTAGGTGCGCCCATCGGCCAGGCCGGCGAGCTCCGCCAGCAGCCGCGGTGACGCGAGTGCGTCCCGGGTGACCGACCGCTCGACGTCGTTGTCATCGACCAGGAGATGATCCCCGGCGGCGGCGCCGAGCGACCGGAGGTGGTCCAGGTAGTGCGGGTCCACCGGCGCTTTCAGGATGACCAGGTCGTCCTGGTCGGCGAGCAGGACGCAGACTTCCTCCATGCGGTTGACCAGAACAGACGAGAACGAGAGGGCGGCTCCTGGCAGACCACGGTCGTCACGTCCCCAGCTCCGTTCGACCTCGAAGTTGTTGAGGTAGACGAACCGGGCTCGCTCGTCACCGACGGTCCGGGACTTGAGCCTGGCGGTGAACCCGGGATGCTCAGGGGATCCGGTCATCGTCCTACCCTTCGGCCGCGGCGCGTACGACCATCGCGTTGAAAGTGGCACCTTCGCCGGCCGAGGCCAGCAGGAGGTTGTCACCGCGAACGACGGCTCCCGCCGCCCGAGCGGTGCTGAGGTTGATGAACGGGTCGGCCCCGAAGCAGTGGCCGATCTCGGTGACGTTGTCGAGATAGACACGTGATGTCGGCAGGCCCAGGTGCCGCGCGATGGCCACCCAGGAATAGCGGTTCACGTTGTGCGGAAGGACCAGCGCGATGTCGTCGATCGTGAGCCCGGCGTCCCGGACCGCCGAGGACATCACGCCGGCCATCGCCGGGACGTATGCCTCCAGGTACTGCCGCCTCAGTTCCGGGCCCATGTAGCGGGCCTGGTAGTACTTGCCAAGCGTCCGGTGGGCGAAGCCGATCACTGTGTCACCGTCGCCACCGTGCCCGACCAGCACGCCGGCCGCGGCGTCGCCGAGCATCGAAGCGCCGCGCAGGACGCGGGCTTCCGCCGCCGGCACACGGTCCCCGGCGATCACCAGCGCCGTCGAACCGGGCGGTTCCGAGCGCAGCAGCGTGTCGCAGAGCCGTACGGCGTACAGGCCGGCGACGCAGCCGAGATGCGAGAGTGCGAATGCCCGGCTTCGGGACAGCCCCAGCTTGCGGCGCAGGGCGCCGGTAATCGCGACACCCGGCGGTGTGACGTGCTGCAGGGTGTGTGCGTGGATCAGGTAACGCACCGCTGAACGGTCGGCCGCGTGCAGCGCTGCGTCACCGGCGCGGAGTAGCATTTCGGTGCCCGTGAGATGGCTGGCGACCGCGACTCGGCCTAGCCCGAGCACGCGGATCAGTAGGCGCTCCTCGGCAGGCGACAGCCCGGCCGTCGGGGCGAGGTCGGTGATGGTGATGCGGGTGTCCGGTACCACCGGCACGACCCTGCGCAGCGTGAGCAACGTCATTTCCTCAGCCGATGCCGTGGCACCACTCGAGGACCGCCATGGCGCTGAACATCTTGTTCCGTGCCTGTGCGAACGCGATGCTGCGCGGCCCCTCGAGCACCTCTGCGGTGACCTCCTCGCCGCGGTGCGCGGGGAGGTCGTGCATGAAGATCGCCTTGGGGAGGTGGTGCATCAGCTCCGCGTCGACCTGGAACGGCGCGTAAAGTGTCCGCCACGCGGGGTCGGTCTTCTCGGTGCCGGTTGTCTGCCAACGCGTGGTGTAGACGACCTGGAAGTCCGGGGGGATTCCGGCGAGGTCGTGCTGCTGATGGATCGTCGCGCCGTGCCGCCTACCCTGCGCCGCCGCCTCGTCGAGGAGGGCATCCGCCAGCCCGTACCCCGGCGGGGTCCGCAGTTCCAGGTGGACGTCCCGGAACCGGGCCAGCGCCAGGGCCAGGGCACTGGCGGTGTTGTTTCCCTCGCCGACATACAGGACCCGCAGGCCGTCGAGGTCGCCGAAGTGCAGCGACATGGTGGTTAGATCGGCCAGTGCCTGCGTCGGATGTTCGTCCGCGCTCATCGCGTTGATCACCGCCATCCGATCCTGTTGCGCCCAGGCCCGCATCTCCGCCGGGTTGCCTGCGGTGCGCGCCACCAACGCGGTGAGCATCATTGACAGCACCCGGCCGGTGTCCTCGCTGGTCTCGCCGGTACTGGTCTGCAGTACCGCCCCGTCGTAGGGGATCAGCCCCGCGCCGAGCCGGAGCGCGCCCGCCGAGAATGCGGTCCGGGTTCGGGTCGACGTCCTGGTGAAGTAGGTGCCGACCACCGCGTCCGTCAACGCCCTCGACGACCCGCCGGCCGACCCGCGGGCGTGGAGCGCACCGCGATCCACGATGGTACGAAGATCGTCGTCGCTGACGTCACGAAGCGAGATCAGATGCCGTGCCGTGCCGCCGCTCACGTCAGTCCCCCTGGCTCGTGGTGTGGACCGTGTCGTGGTCCCACCGTGCGGTTTCGGCGAAGAAGTTCGGCACGGCGAGGACCCGACCGCTGGTCCGGCCCGCGTTCAGAACCTCTCGGCCCACCGCCAGGTCGAGCACGCCGAGACCGAACGGTGAGAAGATGCGGGGCTTACGTTCGTCGAGTGGAAGGTCGCCGAGAAGGAGGTCACCGATCGTGCCGTCGATGAAGTGCCGGTGGCCGAACTTCTGCTCGGCCAGATGCGGCGAGGTGCCGGCGGTCAGGCAATGGTCGACGTCGTCGAGAATGTTGTTGGCGGCCAGGATGATCTCCGGCCCGATGTCGCGCAACGACAGGTTGAGGACCGTCTGGCCGGGTTCGAAAGTGTTCTCGTCGTGCAGGTACGGGACTGCGGCGGTGGTGGCCAGCACCACTACTCCGGCACCTTGGACGGCCGCCGCCAGCGACCCGGCGACCCGGCCCGGGAAGTCCAGCGAGGAGGCGAATCCGGCCGCGCGATCCGCCGAGGGCGGGTCCAGGTCGTGTACCGCCACCTCGCCGATCCGCCAGCCGAGGTCGTGCAGGAACTCCAGAACGTTGCGGCTGATCACACCGGCTCCCACCACAGCGATCTTTGCCGCTTGACGGGAACCGTGCAGCCGCTCCGCGGCGAGCACCGCTGAGGCCGCCGTCCGGGCCGCACTGATCTGGGCAGCCTCCAAGCAGGCGTACGGGTAACCGGTCTCCATGTCGTTGAGGATCAACAAGGCCGAGGCGCGCGGGACGTTCCGTCGCACGTTCACCGGGAAGCTGCCGATCCACTTGATCCCCGCCACCGCCGGTGCCGCCGTGAGCGCCGCCGGCAACGCGATGATGCGGGCTGACGGGTGGTCCGGGAACCGCAAGAAGTAGCTGTTCGGGTTGATCGTCTCGCCCGCGTGATGGGCTAGGTAGGTACGGCGGACGGTGTCCACCACGCCGGGCCGTGATTCGGCGATCAACGCGCGGATGTCCGGCCCGCGCATGACATGGAAGTCGAACACGGTCAGCTCCTCGTACGGGCGAGGTCGACGGTGGGCAGGGAGATGTCGGGAAGCCCGAACCGGTCGGCCACCCAGGTGTCCTCGTAGATCGTCTGGGCGTACCTGTCGCCGAAGTCCGGCGCGATGCCGACGACCTGAGAGCCGAGCGGGATGGCGGGCCGGTAGTGCTGCATCGCGGCGACGACCGAGCCGGTCGATCCGCCCGCGAAGAAGCCGCGTTCCCGGGCGAGCCAGCGGCAGGTCCGCACCGCCTCGTGCTCGGCCACGACGACGAGGTCGTCAACCGCCTCGGGGCGCAGGATCTCTGGCTGACGGCTGGCGCCGATCCCCGGGACGAACCGGGTGCCGGCTGGGCGGCCGAAGCTGACTGAGCCGAGGCTGTCAACCGCGACGATCCGGGTGAGGGGCGATGCCAGGCGGAACAGCCGTACGCAGCCCATCAGGGTGCCGGCGCTTCCGGTCCCGACGAAGAGGAAATCCACCTTCGGCAGTTCGGCGAGGATGGCGGCGGCTGTGGTCTCCGCATGTACCCGCCAGTTCGCCGGGTTCGCGTACTGGTTGAGCCAGACCACTTGCGGGTCGGAGGTGATCAGCGTCTTGATGTAGGCGATCCGGCTCTGCAGATAGCCGCCGTTCTCGTCATGCCGGTCGACGCAAACGACCTCGGCGCCGAGCGCCCGCATAACAGCGACGCTCTGCGGTGACGCGTTGGGATCGGTGACACACTGGAACCTGTATCCGCGGGCGGCGCACACCATGGCCAGTGCGATACCGAGGCTGCCCGACGACGATTCGACGACCCGGCCTCCGGGCCGGAGTAGACCGCGTAGCTCCGCGTCGCGGATCATACCTACCGCAGGCTTGAGTTTGATCGAGCCAGCCGGGTTGAGGCCCTCCAGCTTGAGGACGACCTCGACGCCCGGCAGCGCATCCGGCAACCGCAGGAACACGTCATCGGCCACGATGCTGTGGGCCTGATCGTAAATCACTGGTGTCACCCCCCATCGCGAAACCGGTTCGCTGGTCGTCGGTCGTCAGCGTAGGAAGCGTCTGCGACGCCGAACAGGCAAATGATCGGCAGCTGGACCGCACGATCGGGCCGGCGGGAATTGCCCGCGTCACTTCCTCGACCCGCCGTTGACCCAGTGCGCTACTGGTGCGGATGGCTGACATGAGGGGAGAAGACCATCCGGTGGAGCAGACGACGGATGATGCGGGCTTCCCGCTGAGCCCGGGGCAGGAATCGTTGTGGTTCCTCCAGCGGCTCGTGCCGGACTGCTCGGCATACAACATGGCGGTCGGGGTGAACCTGCACTTCGCGGTGGAGACCGACCGGATGGCGGAAGCTGTGGCGCGCACGATCCGCGAGCACGGACTTCTACGGTCTGTGTACCGGCTGGAGGGCGATGAGATCCGACGAGTGCCGGCCGCCGAGGCGACGCCGGCTCCTTGGGCGGTCGTGGACTGCGTCGGAGTGGACGACGAGGCCCTGCGACGGCTGGCGGTGGAGCTGACCCGACGCCCGTTCCGGCTCGACCGTGAGCTTCCGGTTCGGCTGCACCTGTTGCACCGGGCTGGCCCCGATGTCCTGCTGCTGACCGCACATCACCTGATCGTCGACGACATCGGGCATCTGGCGGTCCTTCGGGCCGTCCTGTCGGCGTACGGCGGGCGCGATGCGGATGGGCCGATCGACGATTACGACGAGTTCGTGGCCAGGCAGCGCGACCAGCTCGCCGCACCGCGGGCACGGGCCGCGGAGAAGTACTGGCGGGCCGAGTTGGCCGGGCTGGAGTCGCCCGCTCCGCTGGGTCATCTCCCGAGGCCTTCGGACTACCGTTATCAGGGCGCGGAGGTGGTGCTCGACCTGCAGCGTGACCTCATGGCGGCGGTCCGGGACGCGGCGGCGCGTGAGAACGTCACCACGTTCGTCTACCTGATGACGGTGTTCCAGCTCCTGCTGTATCGGTTCACCGGACGTACGGATTTCCTGGTCGGGTATCCGGTGACCCAACGGTCCTCCCGACGATTCGCGAACTCGATCGGGTACTTCGTCAATCCGTTGCCGCTGCGGGCGACGATCGATCCGCAAGAGTCGTTCCAGGCGGTGCTCCGGCGGACGAACAAGCGGTTCTGGAGTGGCCTGCTGCACCGCGAATACCCGAGCGCGCTGATTCCGCGGTTGATCGGGACGCGGCTGGACCGCAGGCTGCCCGGCCTCGTGTCGGTGCTCTTCGGGATGAGCACGGAGGTGCCGGACGACCTCATGAACCCCGGGGTCCGGCCGGGAAGCCGGCTGCGGCTGGCCGGGTTGGACGTCTCCCGGTTCGACTTCCCGGAACAACTGGGTCAGTTCGACATCAACGTCCTCGTCACCCGTCTGGGCGACACGACCAGGCTCCGCTTCAAGTACAACGACTCCGTGCTCGACGACGACGTCGCCGCCGAACTGGCCGGCGGCTACGGGCAACTGCTGGCCGCCGCCACAGGCTCGGCACTTCCGTTCCCGTTACGCGGTCTCCGCACTGGGTCGCCGACCAGGTAATGCACCCTTATGCACAGGAAGAAGGGAATATGTCACCATCGGTGAGCGCTGTCCCGGAATCCCCGGCCGGGCGTCTGTTCGACGGCGGCTGGTTGGCGCCGGTCGGCGTGACCGGAGCCTTCAGCTGCACTCCGAAGTTCGAGCGGGTGGTGTCCTGGCTGGAGGCTGTGCTCACCGTCGCCGACCCGGCCGGCTCGCCCGGTCCGCAGGTGTTCCCGCCACTGATGTCACGGATGGTCATCGAGCGGGCCGAATACGCGGCGGCGTTCCCACACCTGCTCGGCACCGTCGGAACGTACCCGGGTGGTCCGGGTGACGCCGACACGGTGCTGATGCCGGCCGTGTGTTACGGGGTCTATCAGGAGCTGGCGGACACCACAGTGGACGGCTCGCGGCAGTTCGACGTCACCGGGTACTGCCACCGGCACGAGGCGACCAGTGAACTCGGCCGGTTCCGCACCTTCCGGATGCGGGAGTTCGTCCTGGTCGCCGATGCTCCTGCCGCCCTGCGCTGGCGCGACGACTGGATCGACCGGGGTCGGCATCTGTTCTCCCGCCTCGGTCTGCCGGTCAAGGTCGAGCCAGCCAGCGACCCCTTCTTCGGGCCGGGCAGCGACCTGCTACGCGACAGCCAGATCGGGCAGAGCCTGAAGTGGGAGTTCGTCGTGCCGTTGACGGGGGAGGGCCCGGGCACCGCGATCGCCTCGGCCAACAGTCACAAGGACCACCTGGGCAAGCGGTTCGGAATCAGATACCGGGACGCGGGGCCGGCGCACAGCTCGTGCGTCGCGTTCGGTCTGGAACGTATCGTCCTCGCGATGATTCACGCGCACGGGGACGACCCGGCCGCGTGGCCAGAGCCGGTCTGAGCTCGCCGCGAACCGCAGCAGATCACGAATGAGGGCCGGCCCGGTCGGGCCGGCCCTCATTCGGGGTTACCGCCGGGTGCCCTCGGTCACTGCACGTGCCAGGTCGGCTGCCGTGGGACGGTCGAAGAACGCCCGCATCGGAACCTCGACGTCGAACGTCTCCTGTACGTACCAGAGCAAACGGGAAACTATCAGGGAGGTTCCGCCGGCCTCGATCACGTCGTCGAACGGGCCGATGCCAGGCTGTCCGAGCAGTTCGCGAACGTGGTCGAGGACGGCCTGTTCGGGCATGACCGCCAGGGTTGGCTCGTCGAGCCCGTCTGCGCCGATCGCTGTGGTCGGGTCGGCAGCCAGCCGGGCGGTGAGCGTGGCCAGCCGCCGAGCGAGGTCCGCGCCGGCCTCCGGGTCGAACAGAGCCGATGCGTACTCGAGGAATCCGCCGTAGCTGCCGTCCTGTCCCGGCCACACGGTCAGCGCGACATCGGTGCGCGCGACCGACCACACCCGCGCGAACAGGTCGAGGTCGCGGTCGCTCAGCGGCAGGCCCACGTCGCCCTCGCCGATCACAGTGAAGAACGACTGGAACAGAGGTGTGCGGGAGGTGTCCCGAACCGGCGCGGCCGCCTCGAGGACCTGCTCGAACGGCAGGCGGTGGCGGGAGAAGCCATCCCGGCAGACCCGACTGACCTGGGCCAGCGCCTGGGAGAAGGTCATCTCCGGGGCCAGTCGCGAGCGGATCACCAGAGTGTTGATGAACGGTCCGACGATCGTGTGCAGGTCGGGGCGGGACCGTCCGGCGTGCGGCGTGCCGACACCGAAGTCCCATTGACCACTCAGTCTGGAGAGCAGCACGGTCCAGACGGTCAGAAGGCTCACGTAGGGGGTCGCGCCCGACTGCCGGCCGACCTTCCTGAGGCTCGCGGCCACGTCCGGAGCGATGCCGATCCGGACGATGCCGCCGTCGATGCGCCGGTGGGTGTCGCGCCGGAACGTCGTGGGTAGCAGGTCGAGGGGCGGCAGCCCCGCGAGCTGATGGCGCCAGTAGTCGAGTTCCGCGCTGCGGACCTCGTCGGTGAGCTGAGCCAGTTGCCACGCGACGGCGTCGACATAGCGCGGTGCGCCCGATCCGAGCTGTTCACCCGGAGAGAGCCCGAGGAGGATGCGTAGGTCCCGGGCCAGCAGGGCTGTCGACCAGCCGTCGCCGATGATGTGGTGGCAGACCAGCACCAGCAGCTGCTCGGTGCCGCCGTCCCGGATCAGGGCGGCCCGGAAGAGCGGCGTCGTGCCGAGGTCGAAACCGTCGGACACCAGCGTGGCCAGTGCCGCGGGCAGCTCGTTCGCGTCCACGTCGATCGTGCGCAACGTGACAGGGACATCCGGTTCAATGACCGCGCAGAGGCCGCGGATGTCCATGACGTACCGCGAGCGCAGGACGTCGTGTCTGGCCACCAACTCAGTCAACGCTGCCGACACGGTCTGCGGGGCGATCTCGGCGGGGATCCAGAGGTGGACCGGCAGCAGGTACTCTCGGCTGCGGGCGTCCATCCGGTCGAGCACCCAGAAGCGTTCCTGTGCGGGCGACAGCGGGAGGCGGGCGTCCGGCGCCAGGCGCGGCACCGGATCCGCCGCGACCGCTTCGCGGATCAGCTCGGCCTGGGCACGGGGCGTGGTCGCGAAGTGCAACTCGCGGAAGTCGAGGGCGAGGCGGGTCACCCGCTCGAGGCGGGCGGCCAGCCGAGTGGTCATCAGCGAGTGACCACCGAGCCGGACGAAGTCGTCATCAAGGCCGATCTCTTGGAGGTCGAGCACCTCCCGCCAGGCATCCAGAACGATTCGTTGTTCAACAGTCAGGAACACGTCGTCCCGGGTGCTCGGTGCCGTGGGCGGCGTGGCCCAGTCCGGCTCGGGCAGCGCCGCCCGGTCGGTCTTGCCGCTGGTGGTGCGGGGAAGCACGGCGACCTCCGTGAACACCGCGGGCACCAGGGCGGACGGCAGTTTCTCCCGCAGGTACGCCGGCAGCCCGGAGGCGACGTCCTTCGAGCTGACCACCACCCAGGCGGCCAGCCGCGGAATACCGTATGGATCGGTGACCGCGCGGACCGCGGCCTCGGTGACATCCGGGTGGGTCACCAGGGCCGCCTCGACCTCGCCCGGTTCGATCCGGATTCCATTGATCTTCACCTGGTCGTCGCGCCGTCCGGCGAACTCCAGTGCGCCGTCGTGTCGGCAGCGGACCAGATCACCGGTGCGGTAGAGGCGCGCACCGGGAGGTCCGACCTCATCGGGGACGAACCGGTCCGCCGTCGCTGCTGGATCGCCCAGGTAGCCCCGGCCCACACCGATCCCGCCGGCGTACAGTTCGAACAGATCCGGCTCGTCGGGTACTGGTTCGAGATGGTACCGGGCGCCGTCGATCGGGTGCCCGATCGGTACCGGGCCGGTCCGCTGCGCCGGGTCGAATCGTGCCGCGAGCACATCGATGGAGCACTCCGTGGGTCCGTACGTGTTCCAGATGTCGACGTCGACAAGCTCGCGCACCCGGGTGCACAGCTCGGCCTGGAGTGGCTCCCCGGCAGAGCATATGATCCGCAACGTTTTGCATGCCGCCAGCTCCGGTTCGGCCGCCAGCTGCCGCAGCATCGTGGGCACGACCTGCAGGATGGTGGCCCCGGACTCGACAGTCGACCGGGCCAGCTCCGCGGCGTCCTGGCCGGCGCCGGTGCTGCCGAACGTGACCGCGCCGCCGTAGGTCAGCGGCGCGAAGATCTCCCAGCCGGCGGCGTCGAAGGTCAGCGGCGTCTTCTGCAGGATCCGATCCTCGGCGGTCAGCTCCAGAGCCTTCACCGCCCACCGGATCCGGTTGGCGATGCCCGCGTGCTCGATGACGACGCCCTTCGGCGTCCCGGTCGAGCCGGAGGTGAACATGACGTACGCCGCCCGGTGGGCGGCGAAGCCGTCGGCCGGGTGCCACAGGACATCCCCTGCGATCGGACCCGGCAGGTCGACGATCATGTTGGTGGACAGACCGGCACGCGGCCCGTCATCGCACACCACCAGCGTTGCGCCGGCCACGTCGAGGATCCGGCGGAGGCGCTCGGCCGGGGCGTGCCGGTCCAACGGGAGGTAACAGCCACCGGCCAGCCAGATGCCGATCAGCGTGGCGACCAGGTCGGGGCCGGGCGTCACCAGCACACCGACAACGGTCTCCGGCCGCGCACCGCGGTCGGCGAGGGCTCCGGCGATCCGGCGGGCCGCGCGTTCCAGCTCCCGGTACGTCATGATGCTGCCGCCCTGCCGGACCGCCGGGGCGTCAGGGCGGTTGGCGGCGACGGCGAGGAATTGTTCGGGAATCAACAGGCTCATCGAGTGCTCCGGGGTTCGGCGGAAGGTGAACGCGCGTCGACCTGCCACACGGAGGCGATGTGTGCGAGACAGTCGGCGCGGCTGCCGTCCACCCCGGTCGACCTCCACCCGCGGGGCGGCGGTCGACCGGCGTCCCACAGCGAGTACTGATCGTTGTCGTTGCGCACGACCTGGTAGGAGAACTCCACGACATCCGGGTCCGTGTTTCGGGCGGCCGGTGTGGTGTTGTCCTCAAGCGACCGGAGCAGAGCCGCCCGGTCGATCTTGCCGTTGGCGGTCAGCGGTAGCCGGTCGACAACCCGCAACTGCGCCGGGATCATGTAGCCGGGCAGTTCGGCGGCGACCGCCGCGCGCAGTTCCGCCACGTCCACCTCGCGGGCGGGTGCCGCGACCACGAAGCCGGCCAGCTCCGTGTGGGTGTTGCGCAGGCGGTCGACGACGATGGCCTCGCGGATGTCCGGGTGCCGCTGCAAGGCTGTAGCCACTTCGGCAAGCTCGACGCGATGCCCGCGGATCTTGACCTGGTCGTCGGTGCGGCCGAGGAAGTAGAGGTCGTCGCCGACCTGCCGGGCGCGATCGCCGGAGCGGTACAACCGGGCACCCGGCTCGCCGTACGGATCGGGCAGGAAGCGCTGCGCGGTCAGCGCAGGATCACCGAGGTAGCCGCGCGCGACCCCGATACCGCCGATGTACACCTCGCCCGGGACGCCGGACGGTACCGGGTCGAGGTGGTCGTCCAGCACGTACATCATGGTGTGCGGAATCGGCGAGCCGAGCGGTACCAGCCCGTCGGTGTTGCCGAGCGGCACACGCATCCCGGAGTTGCCGATCGTGATCTCCGTCGGACCGTACTCGGTGGCGACGTCGGTACCGCCCGGTCCGGCCAGCGCCCGCCATCGGGCGGCCAAAGAGTACGGGAAGGCGTCGCCGGCCGCGATCACGACGCCGGCCAGCTTCCGAGCCTCGGCGGCGGACAGGTCAAGACTGATCAGGTTGAGGTGGCCGGGTGTCATCTTGACGAAGGCGTACGGACCACCGGCCACGAGCAGGGCGGCGAGGTCGGCCGGATCGAGGGGGTCCGGCAACAGGTGAACCGCCTGGCCGATGATCAGCGGTGCGAACAGGCTCGGCACGCCGAGATCGAACCCGATGGAGGTGAAGTAGGGCGATCCGCCGGTACCGCTGCCGCCGTACTCCCGGGCCGCCCACAGCAGGTAGTTGGTCAGCCCCCGGTGCTCGACCACCACCCCCTTCGGCTCACCAGTCGAGCCGGAGGTGAACATGATGTAGGCCGCATCTTCCGGTCGGAGCGCCCGCGCGGTGATGACGCCGGTGGAAGGGCCCTGCTCCGCGTCGAGCAACAGAGGGCGTACGCCGTCGAGGGCGGCGAGCAGCTCGCGGTGTTCGCTGTGCGACACGATGACTGTGCAACCCCCACGGGCGGCCATCCCACGGGCTCGTCGGGGTGGCAGATCGGGGTCCAGGGGGAGGTAGGGCCGCCCGGCCTTCCAGATGCCGATCAGTGTCGGCAACAGGTCGGCTGTCCGCCGTAGACACACGCCGACCGGAAGATCACCGGGCGGACCGGCGCTGTCGATCAGGCAGGCGATCTGGTCTGATCTGTAGTCGAGGTCCCGATAGGTAAGCTTTTCCGCTTCGGTCCGGACCGCCACGGCGTCCGGCGTCCTTGCGACCTGGAGGCGGAACAGGTCGAGTGTCGTAGATGGTCTGTCGGCGTCAGTGCTCGTCATTGCCGGCCTCGGATATCTCTCGCACCAGCCGGCCGATCGTGGCCGCGGCCTTGTACAAGACGTAATGCCCGGCATCCAGCAGGTGCAGGGTGAACTCCTTCGACGTCGCTTCGGACCAAGCGGCCATTTCACAGACCGTGACGAACTCGTCGCGTCGTCCCCCCAGTACCGTGATCGGGACGTCAAGCGGTGCTCCGGTCGAGTAGGTGAGCAGCTCGATCACGCGGTAGTCGGCGCGCAGGATCCGCTCGAACATCGTCATCAGGTCGGCGTCGCTCGACACCGCCTCCGGCATACCGCCGAATTCGGACACCCGAGCGATCAATTCGTCGCGGGGCAGCAGATGTAACGGGTCGTTGATCTGCCGCACCGCTGCGCCGGGCGCCGAGGAGAGGACGATGTGCCGGGGTGGCGGGCCACCAGCCCGCTGGAGCCGTCGGACGTACTCGTACGCCAGTACGCTGCCGGAGCAGTGCCCGATGACGGCGAAGGGCAGGTCGAGCAGCGTTTCGAGGGCCGGGTCGAGCAGTGGGAACAGCGCGTCTGGGCTGTCCAGGAGCGGCTCGGCGAGCCGGTTCTCCCGCCCGGGTAGCCGGACCGCACACAGCTCCACGCCGGGTGGCAGGTGCGGGATCCAGGCGCGGAAGGCGGTGGCACCGGCTCCGACGTGCGGGAAACACAACAGACGTAGCCGGACGTCATCGCTCGTACGACTCCGTGCCACCCAGCGACCCGGCAGCGTTTCCGCGGTCACGACAGGGCTCCCGACGCGGTGGTAGCCACGAGCGGATCGTCGATCAGCCGGCGCGGCGAACAGATCCCGTAGTCTCGGCGGTGCACTACCGCGTCCGGCAGTACCGGGGCCCAGGTCTCCGCCGGGGTCGGGTCGCGCGAGGCGTCGTGGAACAGCACGGCCGGTCCGCGGAACGGCTCCGGGTGGTACTCGTCGAGTGCCTCGGCCAGCCCCGCCGCGGTGCGGTGAAGCTGCGGCAGGCCGTTCGTCGGGGTGCCCCGGAACCAGCCCGCGCGCTCCATCTCCGCATGAACCTCCGGCAGGGTCTCGTCGCCGTCCAGGCCGAAACGGCGCGCCTGCCGGTCGAGAATCCGATCGAGGGCGCTCCCGGGCCCGCCTGTCGGCCGGCCGATTGCGGGCGGATCGATGAGGACGACCGGCTCGGTGTCCTGCGGGTACCGCCGTGCCAGCTCCGTCGCAACGGCTGCCCCGGGCCCGAAGCCGAGGAAGCGGAGGGGTCCGCCGGGCAGAAACGAGCGGAGGTGATCGGCTAGTGCCGAGATCGACGTGTGCGGCCCGCCGGGCAACGTGAGACCGTACGCCGGTCGTGCGGTCGCCCATCGCCGGACGGCGTCTCGCTGTGCCTCGACGTGGCTGACCGAGTGCACCACGATCAGCGGCACGCCGGTCCCTGACCTGATCGGGTGCAGCTGGGTCGCCGCGGCGAGATCGCCCGGCCGGCGCAGGGCGGGCACGTCGATCAGCCCAGCCGGACCTGCTCCGACGGTGAGGCTCTCCGCCAGCCGGGCCGGAGTGGGGAACCGGAGTGCCGCTGAGGCTCGTACCTCCAAGCCCAGGGCGCGGAGGGCGACCACGACGTCTACGACGCTGATCGAGTCGCCGCCGAGGTCGTAGAAGTCCTCGTCCGGACCCACCGCCCGACCGAAGTGCTCGGACCAGACTTCACGGATCGTCGCTTCGACGGCGTGGCATGAACGCCGGCCGGGGCGGGTGGCGAGGTCCGAGGGTGCGGCGCTGGTCATGCCACCTCACAGAAGGTCGGCTGGGTAGTCCGCCCGATCCTGTGGCAGCGCTGGCCCGGCCAGCCAGGCAGCGGGCAGGCAACTCGTCGGAATCGAGTTGCCCTCAGGGTTTCCTGGGCGTCATCGGGCGCGCGAGGTCACGATTCCGCCAACACCCGAAGCCGGGGAGGACCAGCAATCGTGACTGTCGTTCGAAAACGTGCCTTCATCGGCCACCAGAGCCTCACACTCTCCTCCGCCGAGCGGGCCTCGGTCGAGGCCCTCGCCGTCGGACTTACTCAAGCTCCGCCGAACCTGGTCGATGACGTCGACTGGCTGGCCGAGGCACGCACGGCGAGTTGCCGGCTTCCGGCCCGCCTGATGGAGGCGGTCCGTCGCTTCCGGCACGACCCCGGCGCGCACGGCGTGTTGACCATCGTGAACTTGCCGGTGGGCGCAGGCGCGTTGCCGCCGACACCGTCGGTGCCGAACTCGGTCGAGCGCCGGGCCACGGTGGCGTCCGGCACCGCCATGGTGCTGGGGCACCTGCTCGGTGAGGTCATTGCGTACCGCAGCGAGAAGCGCGGCGCTCTCGTCCAGGACGTGGTGCCGGTGCAGGAGTTGCAACTCACACAGAGCAACGGTGGCACCGTCCCGCTGGAGTTCCACACCGAGAACGCATTCCACCCCAACCGACCGGACTTCGTGGGGCTTCTCTGCCTTCGCGTGCCAGGCGAGGAGCCGGTCGCGACCCGCGTCGCGTCGATCCGCCGGGGCCTCGCCCTGTTGAACGAGACAGATCGGGCAGTACTGCACGAATCCCGGTTTCGCACCGAGGCGCCGCCGTCGTTCCAGTCAGCCGGGCACAGCGACCCGCACAGCGTGCTGACCGGGGCCGCCGAGGATCCCGACATCCGGGTCGACTTCCACGCGACCACCGCGCTGGACGACCGGGCCGCCACGGCCCTGGCCCGGCTCCGGGAGGCGTTGCTGGAGGTCTGCGTGGACCTCCAGCTCCAGCCTGGCGAGATGGCCGTGCTCGACAATCGGCTGGTGGTGCACGGCCGCAGCGCGTACACCCCACGGTTCGACGGCAACGACCGGTGGTTGCACCGCATCTTCGTCCACCTCGATCCGCGCCGCAGCCGCAGTCGCCGTCTCGGCGGCGGCCCGATCCTGGACTGAGTTTCCGAAGGAAACGCCATGAGCACCCTGCATGAACTGCCGCACGCGATAGTGGGCTGCGGTGCGGACATCACCGCCCTGTGCGGGCGACGGGACGAGATCCGGGCCGCGGTCGCTCGCCATGGTGCAGTGCTGCTGCGCGACTTCCGGGTCACCGGCGTCGACGACTTCGAGCGCGTGGTCGAGGGGATATCCGGCCACACGCTGACCTACCACGAGCGGTCGTCGCCCCGAACAGCGATCAAGGGCAATGTCTACACATCGACGGAGTACCCGCCGTCCGAGGAGATCTTCCTGCACAACGAGAACTCGTATCAACAGAAGTGGCCGATGGCTCTGTACTTCTACTGCGTCGATCCGCCGGCCACCGGTGGGGCCACCCCGCTGGCTGGCACCCGTGACGTGCTGACCCGGATTGATCCAGCGGTGCGCGAGGAGTTCACCCGGCGTGGCTGGATGGTCGTCCGCAACTTTCGGGAAGGCTTCGGGGTCAGTTGGCAGGACGCGTTCGGCACCGGTGATCGCGCAGTTGTCGCCGAGTACTGCGCGCAGAGCGGGATCGAGATCACCTGGACGGGCAACGACAGCCTGCGGACGCGCGCGGTCCGTCCGGCCGTGCACCTCCATCCACGGACGGGTGAGCGGGTCTGGTTCAACCATGCGACGTTCTGGCACGTCAGCACGCTCAGTCCGGATGTCCGGGACGGTCTGCGTGCCATGTTCGCCGAGGACGAGCTGCCGAGCCAGACGTTCTTCGGTGACGGCGGGTCGATTCCGGACGCCACCGTCGAGCACCTCCGGGACTGCTACCGGGCCGCGTCGACGCGTTTCGACTACCGCCGCGGGGACATTGTCATGATCGACAATATGCTGGTCGCCCATGGCCGCGAGTCCTTCACCGGGGCGCGGCGGATCGCGGTCGCGATGGCAGAGATCCACGACAGCCGTGCACTCGTCGTCACCCGGCCGGTGCCGTGAACGGGTAGACCGAGGTGACGACCTCGATCTGCCGCCCTGCCGCCCTGCCGCGCTTCGCGGCAAGCTCCCGCTCACCGTGGGTCGTACTCGTCCTGCATGGACCCGGCCCATCCATGACCTGAGCCCTCGCACGCTCGAACTGGTTGGCAATGGCCCTGTTCGGTCGTGTCCTACTGCAGGTGAGCTTTCCGAAATTGTGGTTTTTCCCATTATGGCGAACCTGCGCGGCGATCCGATCGGTAGCCCCTCTTCGGTCGCAGAAGATCGTCGATCAACTGACCGAGTAATTTTGCGCACTGCCCTCGATCATGAGGAACCCGTAATCTTGAGGCCCGGAGGACAAGTACGGGGGTGGGGCATGAATCTGTCCGATGAGGTCGCCGTCCGGCGCCGCATTCGGGGATGGACTCAGGAAGACTTGGCGCACCGCACCGGCCTCAGCGTGCGGACAATCGGAACCTGGAGCTGGGGGTGGTGCAGAAGCCCCGCCGATCTTCGGTCGACCTTCTCGCACGCATTCTGGGCATCGACCATCACTTTGCGAATCCGGCTGATCATGCCCGGAAGATCGACCGGTGGCGCGGCACCAGCCCGTCGAACTCGCACTTTGTCGACAACCAGTCCGGCAACGAGCAACTTGTCGATCTGGTTCGCACGGTGAAGGCGAACCGGCTGACCACCTTCGTAGGGCCGGGCGGCGTCGGGAAGACCTGGCTGGCCTTCGCCGTGGCTGCGGAGCTCGGCGCGTCGTTCCACGACGGGGTCGCAGTGGTCGAACTCGGCGAACTCGTGCCGGAGAGCGTGACCGGTGGCTCGCAAGAGGCTGCGATCGCGCAAAGGGTGCACGAGGCGATCAGCCCGGACGGCGATCGCCATCTACTACTGATCCTCGATACCGGTGAACACCTCCCGGCTGGCACGATCATGGTCGCTCGAGAGCTGCTCAACAGCTCGCCCGGGATGCACATCGTGATCACCGCGAGGCGACGGCTGACCGATCGACTGGGCGTGAACCGGAAGATCCAGCCGTTGTCCGCTCACCCCCCGCATGGCGGATTGGGGCGAGGGCCCGCCATCGACTTCCTGCTGCTGCATTCGGGCGTGGATTCGGCGACCGCCGAGAGCCTGCTGACCGAACTGCCGAATTTGGTCGAGCTTTGTCAGCGACTCGGCGGCATCCCTCGATATCTGGAGTTCGCGGCCGAACGGATGCGTACGGTGCCGGTTCGACACCTTCTCGCTTGCGGCCCCTCGCTGGACATGCTCTCCACCAACGACCATGCGTTGATGCCCCATCAGCGGTCAGCTGCCGCAAGCATCGGATGGGACGTTGACCTGTTGCCGATCGGCCACCGTCGGATCCTGGCCCGGATGGCCGCACGCACAGAAGCGACATTCACCTTCGACGACATCGTCGCCGAGTGTGAACGCCTGCCGGAAGTCGAGACCGGCAACCCGATCGCTCTGGCATCCGAGCTGATCGGCTGCACGCTGGTACAGCCAGGCGTGCCCGGCCGGCACCACTATCGTCTGGGCCCGTACGTTGCGGACTTCGTCCGACAACAGGGCATCGGACTGATTCGGGAAAACTTGGGAGCAGCATGACATCCGTCGGAGCCGGCAAGGACGCCGTATCGCTGTGGCGCAATCGGGATTTCGTCGCCCTGTGGAGCGGGCAGGTGATCTCCTCGCTTGGCACCGGGATCAGCACGACGGCCTTTCCATTGTTGGTCCTGGCGATGGTCGGCGGCCCGGCGGAAGCCGGCATCGTCGGCGCTGCGGGGTCGGCGCCGTACCTCCTGTCGCTGTTCGTCGGTGCCCTGGTCGACCGATGGAATCGTCGAGCGATCATGTTGTCGGGCCAACTTGTCGCCGGGATATCGCTGTTCAGCGTCACGGTGGCCATATGGCTCGGCACCTTGACCGTCATCCATCTTGCGTTGGCGGCATTCGTACAGGGCGTCTGTGCC
Source organism: Micromonospora sp. CNB394 (assembly GCF_000374985.1). Classification (NCBI taxonomy): domain Bacteria; kingdom Bacillati; phylum Actinomycetota; class Actinomycetes; order Micromonosporales; family Micromonosporaceae; genus Micromonospora; species Micromonospora sp. CNB394. The sequence continues at coordinate 28,513 of NZ_KB895865.1, forward strand.
GTGTTCTACCGCGTCGCCGAGACTGCCGCGCTCCCGCTGATCGTGCCCCCAGCACAGCGTCCGCTCGCAGTCTCGCAGTCCGAGGCGAGGTCTCGAGGTGCCTACCTGGCCGGGCCCCCGCTCGGCGGTGTTCTGTTCGGCCTCGGCGCAGCGATTCCCTTCCTCGTCGACGCGATCAGCTATCTGGCCGGCGCGGTCGGGGTACTGGCCATCCGGCGGCCACTGCAAGGGGAGCGGGTCGTCACCCGACGTTCCATCGTCAGGGATGTGGGGCAGGGACTGCAGTGGTTGTGGCGGGTCGCGTTCGCCCGGACGGCCATTCTGCTGATCGCGGCCAGCAATGTCGTCTTCCAGGCGCTGGTGCTGATCCTCATCGTGCTGGCCAAGGACCATGGCGGGTCGCCCGGGGAGATCGGCCTCATGATGGGCATCTACGGTGGTGGCGGGCTGGTCGGCGCCTTCGCAGCCGGGTGGCTGCATCGCAAGCTACGCCCCAAGTTGGTCCTCGTCGCGATCAACTGGGTGTGGGCGGCCCTGCTACCTCTGCTGCTGCTGACCTCGAATCCGCTGATCCTGGGGCTGATCGCCGCGGCGTGTGCGTTCGCCGGTCCGCTGTGGAACGTCGTCATACTCAACTACCAGATGGCGATCGTGCCGGAGCACATGATGGGCCGGATCACCAGCACCGCGATCTTCGTGACCTCTGGCGTGATGCCTGTCGGCTCCCTCGGGGCGGGATTCATGATCGCGGAGTTCGGCCCCGTTCACGCACTCGTGGTGCTGTGCGTGATCATGCTGGTCATTGCGATCGCGGCTGCGGTCAGCCCGTCCGTCCGCCACGCACCACCGCCAGACGATCTGGAAGCTCTGGCGGCGCTTGCCCCCCTACCTCCCAAGGCGAGAGCATGACCCAGACCGGCACCAGATCGCTTCATGCTCCCGAGTTCCTGCATGAGTTCCTGCTCTGGCACGCAGCCGCCCGACCGGATCAGGCCGCTGTCCTTGAGCGGTCCGCCTCCGGTGTGTTCCGAGCCGTTTCATACGGCGAGCTGCGGACACACGCCGAGGAGTACGCGGACACGCTGGCCGGCCTGGACCTCGATGTCGGCGACCGGGTCGTCGTGGACTCTGACACGTCATCGGCCGCCATCGCCTTGCTGATCGCTTGTTCGATGCTGGGGCTCACCTACGTGCCGGTCAGCCCGGAGGCGCCGGACGCACGGGTACTCGCGGTAGCCGAGGCCGCCGGCGCGGTGCTGCATCTGCAGCCTGACGACGGCCGCCGCGAACCGTTGTGTCCCACTCGGGGCCGGGGCCGCTTCGGCCCTGACGGGCTGCGGATCGAGCAGCTGCCACCGGTCACGCTGCGCCGCCGGACGGCCCTGACCCAGACGGATCCCGCGTACATCGTCTTCACTTCCGGAACCACGGGGCGGCCCAAAGGTGTGGTGATGAGCCACCGAGCGGTGCTCGCCTTCTTCCGGGGAATGTTGACGTACAGCATCGTCGGCCCGAACGATCGCGTTGCCACTACCTCGCCGCTGCAGTTCGACTTCTCGCTGCTGGACATCGGGCTGGCCCTCGGCAGCGGGGCGACGGTCGTCCCGGTGCCCCGCGCCGTGCTGCGCTGGCCGCGCCGGTTCCTGGGCTTCCTGGGAGACAGTGCCGCTACCCAGGTCAACGGGGCGCCGTCGGTCTGGAGGGCGGCACTGCGCCACGAACCGGAGAGACTCGGCAGGCTCGGCGAACTGCGCGGCATCCTCTACTCAGGTGAGAGTTTTCCGCTGGCAGAACTGCGCCGGCTGCGTGAACTGCGTCCGGGGCTTCGTATCGTCAACTGCTACGGCAGCACCGAGTCGATCGCCTGTACGTTCACCGACGTGCCCGACCCGGTGCCGGACGACGGCCCGGGAATCCCGATCGGCGTCGCTCATCCGGGTGCGGAGCTGCTCCTGATCGACGAGCACGGCCGGCCGGTCCACGGGGCCGGTTCCCGCGGCGAACTCTACCTGCGCAGCCCTGCCCTGTTCACCGGTTACTGGGACGACCCGGAGGCAACCTCGGCGGCCCTGGTGCCCGACCCGGTGGAGCCCCGATCGGGTCAGATCCTCTACCGCACCGGTGATCTGGCTTACCGGGGCGAGGATGGGCTGTTCTACTTCACTGGTCGAAGAGACTCCCAGGTGAAGATCCGGGGGAACCGGGTTGAGCTGACCGAGGTCGAGCGGAGGCTGATGGACTTCCCCGGAGTGACCGCCGCAGTCGCGCTGGTGCTGGGTCAGCCGGTCGAGCGAACGAGACTCTGCGTGTTCGTGGCCACCAGTCTGGACAGCGACACCACGGTGGCCCAGGTCGCGGCGTTCTGTAGGCTTACGCTGCCCGAGTACATGATTCCGGCAGAGTTGCACCTGGTCGAGGAGCTGCCGGTGACAGTCAACGGCAAGGTGGACAGGGCGGCTCTGGCCGCCCGGTATGCCACCGATGTCGCATGACGGAGCCGCTGTGGCGCTCAACGTCGATGGATGAGCCCGGCGAGGCGTTCCTCCAGAGCGGCGAGCACGCCCTTGATGTGCGCAAGGGCGAGGGGATCCGGGGCGGCCAGAGACTCCGCGCGCTCCTCATCGGTCGAGCCGTAGAGCAGGCTCGTCGCCGCCCGGAACCGCAGCGCGGCCGGGTCGTCACCCTGATGATGCCCGCCCAGGACGGCGACACCGTGTGACTCGAGCAGCTCGTGTTGCAGCGACGCCGAATCGGTCACGCCCCGCAGGGCCAGCTCGGCGCGCACCGGCTCGAAGTCGGGATAGATGTAGAAGCCGCCGGTGGGCGGGCGGCAGGTGGCACCGGCCGCGACCGTCAAGCGATGCACCGCACCGGCTACCGCACCGTGCAGCCGGGCGCCCGCGGCCATGTACTCGCGGATCTCCGGTGGTTCGGCGAACGCGTACGCAGCTACCTCCTGCATCGGTTGCGCCAGCGCCGACCAGGTCTCGCTGGCGACCGCCACCAGGTCGTCCCGCAGCCGGGAACCGTGGTTCCCGCAGGGGAACCGGACGCCGCCGATGCGCCAGCCGCCCAGCGCGAGGTTCTTGCTCAGGCCGGTGGTGACCACGGTACGTTCTGGTAACAGCTCAGCCGGGCTCAGGAACTCGGTCAGCGGCGAGTGCAGCATGTCGCGGTAGATCTCGTCCGAGATGATCCACAGGTTCTCCCGGGACGCGATCTCGCACAGCCGGCGGACGGCCTCCGGTTCGGCGACGGTGCCGGTCGGATTGTCGGGCAGACTCAGCAGCAGGATGCGAGGGTCTCGCCCAGCCCGGCGAGCGGCCCGTAACGCGTCGTCGAGCGATTCCGGGTCAGGCACACCGCCGTACTCAGCCGGTATCGGTACCGGGATCACCGACTTCCCGGCTAGCCTGGCCTGCGGCGGATAGGTGTTCCAGCACGGGGCAGGCAGCACGATGTCACCGGGCAGCACTACCTGCAGTCCGAACAGTAGCGCCTTGCTGCCCGGACCGATGATCACCTGCCCGGGATCGGTGGGCAGCCGCCGACGGGTGAAGTAGCCGGCCAGCGCGCTACGCGCGGCGAGATCACCGGCGACCGAACCGTACCCATTTCGTCCAGCTCCGGCCGCGAGCCGCTGGACCAGCGGCTCGAAGACCGGCAGCCGGGCTTCCCCGAAACCGAGGTGCACGATGAACTCGCCGGCTGCCTGGCGCTCGGCGACACGCTGATCGAGGGCCATGTTCGGGGCCATCTGACGGATCATCAGGCGACCGCCGTCCCACGGACTGCGGCCGCGATGTCCTCCGGGGTGTCGGGGTCGAGCTGTAGCTCATCAAGCCACGCCGCGGTCGGTGACTGGCGGGCCCGGAAGGGCCGACCGACCAGGGCCGGGTCGCGGGCCTGCAGAAAGCGCAGCTGCAGGGCTTGCCCTCCGCGATCCGTGACCACACCGTCCACCACCACCTTGCCGGCTGTCGCCGACATGACCGGGCCCCGAACGGTACGGGCCAGGCCCGACAGATCCCGGTAGGCATCCTGGAAAATGGCCGCCGCCCGCTCCAGCGGCACCTTGAAGTAGTCGTACGGCCCAGTGTCCCGCTCGACGAACATGTAATAGGGCACGGCGCCGTTCGCGAGTTCCGCGTGCCACATCTGCTGCCACACCACAGCGGAGTCGTTCACGTGCGCGATCAGAGGCGCCTGACAGTAGATGAGTACGCCGGTCGCCCGGAGGCGCGCCATGGCCCGACGGGCCAACTCTGGTTCGAGCTCCCGGGGATGGCTGAAGTGGGCCATCACAGCCACGTTGCGGCCGGTGGCGATGATCTGCTCGAAGAGCCGGAGCAGGTCGTCGGCGTCGGCGTCGGTGACAAAGCGCTGGGGCCAGTACGCGAGCGACTTGGTGCCGAGCCGGATGGTGCGCACCGACTCCACCTCGAGCAGCGGGCCGAGATGACCACGCAGCCGTTCGGTCGACATCACCAGTGGATCGCCACCGGTTACGAGCACATCGGTGATCAGCGGGCGGGTCCGGAGGTAATCGACCAGTTCGTGCGGTCCCGGCGCGGCGAACCGCAGGTCGACGTCCCCGACGAACTGTGCCCAGCGGAAGCAGTAGGTGCAGTACGAGTGGCAGGTCTGACCCTGACTTGGGAAGTACAGCACCGTCTGCTCGTACTTGTGCTGAACTCCGGCCAGGGGCTTACCGTCGGCCCGGCGGGGGACGTTGTACTGGCGCTGGCCGGACGGGTGTGGGTTGAGCCGTTCACGGATCGCCCGGACCGTGGCCCTCAGCGCAGCCCCGTCCCCGCTGCGAGCCAGCGCCGCCAGCTGCCGCTCGTCCTCAGCCAAGAGCATGCCGGGTTGGGGAAAGACCAGTTGGAAGATCGGGTCTTCGGGGATCTGCGACCAGTCGATCAGCTCTCCGAGGACGTACTCGTTGACTCGGAAGGGCAGCACCGTCGAGACCAGCCGAATGGTCTCCCGCAGATGCGACGGGATCCGGTAGCGCTCGGCGAGTTCGTCGATGTGCTGGGGGCCCAGCGCGCGGAAACGCTCGGTCCCGGACAGCACGGGTGCCGTGACCGTCATGCGCTTACTCCGGCCACGGCCTGGAGCTGGACGATATGCGCCCACAGCGTCCGGGCGGTGGCGAACGTCTCGAACGCCAGCAGCTCGTCCGGGATCTCGATGTTGTACGCGTCCTCAAGCACACTCAGCAGTTCCACAGTGCCGAGCGAGTCCAGCCCGAGGGCGGACAGTTCGGCATCTGGGCTCAGCTCCTCGCCGGCCGGCAGGGAGGGGAGCAGTGCCCGCAGCATCGATTCGAATCGCTCGTCCCAGGGCGACGCCGAGGGCGAAGTGCCCTGGGCCGGAGCTCTCACCGGTAGGGCTTCCAGGTCCAGCGCACCGGTCGCCGTCCGCGGCCAGCCGTCGACCTGGACGATCGCCTTCGGGACCAGCCGGCGAGGCAGGTGGGCCAGTCGGCGGCGAAGTTCGGCGGTTTCCAGAGGGATACCCTCGGGGGAGTGCAGATAGGCGGTCACCTGCTCGCCGCGGAGCGCCACGACGACTTCCGCCCCACTCGCCAGCCAGCAGAGCTTGGCGCGAACCCGAGCCAGATCGAGGGTGCGACCGTCGGGCGTGGTCGACGCCATCCGGGTGCCAAGGTGCTCAATCGTGCCATCGGCGCGCATCAGGGCCAGTTGCCCGGTTTGGAACATCTGACAGCCGGACGCGCCGCCTGGCTCCGGTCGGAACTTCTCCGCGGTACCAGCGGGGTCGTCCAGGTAGCCGTCGGCCAACGCAGGCCCGCTCAGCCACAGTTCGCCGACGACGCCGACCGGCACTTCCCGCCGCTGACGGTCGAGAACCCGGGCGGCAAGACCCGGCAGCGGGCGGCCGTTGACGATCGCCCACCCAGCCGTCTCGGCCGATCCGAGGGCGGAGGACCGGCCTGCGCCGACCGGTTCCACCGGACTACTCAGATCGGCCGCGGTCGGCCTGCTGGCCGGTGACTGATCGGGTGCAAGCGGGTTGGCCGGCGCCAGTAGGAGCAGGACATCAGCCATGATCCGCCACCAGGGACGTGGGCCGACGGCAGGCCGGATACCACCGGTGGTCGATGATCCGGCGATCGCAAATGCCAGTGCTCGATGCGATATCACCACGCCGGGTCCGTCGGATCGGTCGCCGGTCGGCAGGACGCACGCTGCCGTGCCGATTCGTCGGTCACCACCCCCGGTTGTGGTCACCTGAAGCCCTGCGGCTCCATCGGCCGGGCTGATCACCGCACAGACACCGCGGGCGGAAAGCTCCGCCGGCACCCAGCAGGAGCTCGTCTTCCACACCCCGATCATCGCCACCAGCAGTAGGCGGTGGCTGACTGGACCTGCGACAGCGATCAACGAGCCGGGGCTGACGCCCGCGGCGCAGAGCTGTTCCGCGACTCGGTCGGCGGCGGCGTCGAGTTCCCGATACGTCAGCGATCCCTCGGCGTCGCACACGGCCGGAGCATCCGGCTGTTCGGCAACGTGTGCGGCGAGGAGGTCGAGTGCCGGTCGGGGCTCCTCGTCGGAGCCGGCCTGACCAGCGGCGGCGATCCGCGCCACCTCGCCGGGCGGCAGGCAGGGTGCCAGTGCGTCTCCGTCCGGGCCTGCGCACATCTGCTCCAGCACATGGCGATAGATCTCCCCCAGCCGCACGGCGTTGTCCCGACTCAGCAGGTGGGTGGTGGTGTTGATCTTCACGAGTCCGGTGATCGTGAAGACGTGCAGCGCGAATTCGTTGTCCGTCTCGGTGACCGAGGAGTCCCAGCCGAGCTGCTGATGGTCGACGTGGTGGAAGTCGAGGTAGCTGAAGATGATGTCGAACAGGCGGTTCTCGTCGCGGACGTCCTGCTGGATCACCTGTAGTGGCAGGCGACGATGTGGCCACATCCGGGCGAGGTCCTGGTGCACCGCGGAGATCAGCTCACCCCAGGTACGGGCGCCGTCCGGGATCGCGAACGGGACTGTGTTCACGTACATTCCCGGCACCCGCTCCGCGCCGATCATCTCCGGGCGTGCGTCGCAGACCAGGCCGGTGACGAAGTTGTCGGTGTCGGTGACCGTGCTCAGCACCTTCAGGTGGGCGGCCAGCAGCACCGCCTTCAGGGACGTCCGGGTGCGGACGGCCAGCTGGCGCAGTTCGTCTTCGATGTCGCGGAACGGCACCAGATGCTGGTAGCGCTCGTCGGGCTCGTTGTGGTCACCCTGCCAGGCGTACGGGACCTCGGTCGGAACCCGGCCCTCGAGTACGCCGCGCCAGTACTCGCGATCCGGCGCCGACCGCAAGGCGGCGGACTCAGCCGCGATATGGTCCGCGAATCGGAAGGCGGCCGGCGGTGCCTCGATCGGAAGCCGGCCCTCGCGGAGCGCGCGGTAATCGGCCAGGATCTCCATCAGCAGCAGGTGGAAACTCCAGCCCTCCACGGTCGGGTGACACTCTGTCATCGACAGCCACCAGTCGGTTTCGTCCGGGCTGGTGTGCGCGTGTAGACGGAGCAGCGGTGGCTTCGTCAGATCGAACGGAACCTGTCGCTGAGCGGCGGCATAGTCGAGCAGTGCCGGGCGCCAGTCGTCGGCCGTCATGGTGCCGTGTTCGGTGTGCCCGACAGTGATCACGGCCGTCGGGTGAACCAGTTGTAACGGCATCGAGTAGCCGGTCATGTGGAAGGACGTCCGAAGCACCTCGTGCCGGTCGACCAGGCGTTGCGCGGCGGCCTGCAGCGCGTCGAGGTCGAGCGGCCGGGTGTCCTTGACAAGGAAAGAGGTGGTGTCCTGATAGCGGCACTGGTCGGGCCGGGCCCGCATCTCGATGATCATGCCGAGCTGCCCCATCGCCAACGGGTACGCGTCAACCAGGTCCGGGGGCAGAAGCGCCCGGTCAGCCACCGCCAGCTGAGTGAACGGTGCGACCGGGCGCGTCTCGTCCGGGGGCGAGGTACGACCGGCGACGACACTCGCGAGGTCGTCGATCGTCTGGTGGGCGAGGATGTCCGCCGCCGCGACGTCCAGCCCTTCCGCTCTCAATCCGGCGGCCACCGCCACGGCGAGTAGAGAGTCTCCGCCGACATCGAAGAAGTTCTCCTGGCGGTCGATCCGGTCCAGCTTCAGCGCTGCCCGCCAGGCCGCGTCGATCCGGCCGACCACCTCGGCGACCTGGTGGGGGTCGGCCGGCACCGCAGGGCTGACCGGGCGGGTCACCCGGATTTCCCGCCGTTCGCCGCGTTCGATGCCGACCTGCTGCCAAAGCTCGGCGAGTGTCGTGTCCGACGCGGCTACCGCTGCGGTCAGGAAGCGCTGGTAGGCAGTCGCGATCCGCGCCACGGTCGACTCGTCGAAGATCGCTGCCGCGTATCCGAGCAAGCCCTGGAACTGTTCCGCCAAGTCTTCGACGATGTGGAGGTTGAGGTCGAACTTGGCGACCGGTTCGGCTTCCCACGGGACGTGCTCGACCCGCAATCCGGCCAGCTCGAAGACATCCTCCTCCGTACGGTTCATGTCGAAGGCGGCTCGGAACAGCGGATTCCCGCTGGCACTGCGGGCCGGATGCAGATCGTCGACCACCCGAGTGAACGGGACGTCACGCCGGTCGAACGCGTCGAACGCCTCGTTCCGGACCTCGTCGAGCAGCTCGGTGAAGGTCTGCTCGACGGTGCAGCGGATTCGGATGACCACCGTGTTGACCAGGAAACCGACGACCCCGTCGAGCTCCGGCCTGGTACGAGCACTGACCGGCATTCCGATCGCGACGTCGGTGCTGCCAGCTACTTGGGCCAGCGTCGCGTGGAAGGCGGCCAGCAGTACAACTGATGGGGTCGCTCGCCTGTCGCGGGCCAGATCTCGGACGGCCGTCGCGGTGGCCTTCGGGATGACGACCTCAACCACTCCGCCGCGCGGGTCTGGACGGTCCGGCCGGGGTGCGTCGTACGGCAGCTCCAGTTCGGCGAGGCCGGCGAGCCGCTGGCGCCAGAAGTCGAGCTGGAGCTGCTGGCCACCCGTGGACCAGAGTTCGTTCTCCGTCCGGGCGTAGTCGGCATACTGCGTCACTGGCTCGGGCAACGCGGCCGGTGTGCCGATCGTGTATTCGGTGTACCAGGCGTTCATCTCGGCTGCGACCTGCCGGAGGGAGGCGTCGTCGCAGGCGATGTGGTGAATCACGAGCACGAGGTGGTGAACTTCGGGGGCCAGCCGAAGCAGCGTCACCCGCAGGGGGTGCTCGCGGGTCAGGTCGATCGAGGTCTGCCGCTCCACGGCGGCGATCCGCTCGGCTTGGGCCTGCGCGTTGTGCGGACCGTCCCCACCGAGATCGATCTGCCGCAGATCGAACCGCCCCGGCGGATCGATTATCTGGACCGGGGTGTGGGCCGCGTAGCCGTACCGGGTGCGCAGTACGTCGTGTCGCTCGGTGATCCGCTCCCAGGAACGGCGCAGCGCCTCGATATCGAGCGGCCCGATCAACCGCAGCACACATGTCATCAGGTACGCCGGGCTGCCCGGGTCAAGCTGGTTGAGCACCCACATCTGTTGTTGGCCGCTGGAGAGCGGCGCGGTCAGCTCGACCTCTGGATGAACCGACATCACCGCACCGAGCCTGTCCCGTTCGCGGGGGCCGCCACCGGTCGGACGCTGAGCGGCCTCATATCGGTCCATATGGCGGCGATGTGTGCCAAGCAGTCCGCCCGATCGCCGACGGTGCCCTCCTGCCGCCAGCCGGTGGGCGGCTCGCGGTCAGCCAGCCAGACCGAGTATTGCTCCTCATGATTGGCCACCACCTGGTAGGTCCTGTTCATGGGCTTCCCCTCCCCGGCTCAGTCGAATCCGTCGACCGGCGGAACACGGCAAGTGGCGCGCGAGCGGCACCGTCACTGCGAGGAAATCGTTACAACGGCCCGGCAACCAGGCCAGGTACGGAACCGGCAAGTTCGGTGCTCAGGTTTGCCGCCCGTTCTCACGTCCGCCGCCACCACCGGCCGATCGTCCGCTCATCCGGCGAACACCGCCGCCGGCGACGCGCTGCCGCTCCTGGTCTGGTCAGAGTCGACTCGCCAGGCGTTTCTACGTCTCGAAGCCGGCCGGTGCTCCGCCGGTGCTCCAGCAAGCTACTAGTCACGGAGCGTTTTTGTCGTATAGGTCAGCCTGCACGGGACCGGTATGATCGCAGGGCGGTTGCAAGTTCCGGGGTTGTGTGGCTGGTCGGGTTGTGACCGGTTGGGGTGTATAGCAGGGCAGGCACGGGCTTCGTGATCATTGTGGTGTCGAGGCCAGATGATCACGAGGTGGCCCGTGCCTGCTGCTGCATCTTCTCCCATCCCTGCTGTGCTGGTGAAGCTGGGGCCGTTGGACACCGGCCGGATCGCCGACCTGCGGCCTTACCTCGACTTGGTGCCCGATCCGCGTTCTCGGCGGGGTCGGTGGTACTCGCTGACCGCGATCCTGCTGGTGTGCGCCTGTGGG
>NZ_KB895866.1:0-38152 GCF_000374985.1 Micromonospora sp. CNB394
AGTCGAGGTAAGGCCGCAGGTCGGCGATCCGGCCGGTGTCCAACGGCCCCAGCTTCACCAGCACAGCAGGGATGGGAGAAGATGCAGCAGCAGGCACGGGCCACCTCGTGATCATCTGGCTTCGACACCACAATGATCACGAAGCCCGTGCCTGCCCTGCTATACACCCCAACCGGTCACAACCCGACCAGCCACACAACCCCGGAACTTGCAACCGCCCTGGTCAGGGCCGAGATGCCCGTTTTCAAGCGCGCTGATCTGTTGCCTCGGAAACCCTAGCGCACGGGCGATCGACTCGCTTGTTACGTCATGTTCCTCCCGCAGTCGGCGGATTTCACGTCCGAGCCATTTTCGGCGGACATACGGACTAGGGCGATTCACCGGCAGCCTCCAGGGACTACGCAAGCCCGGTCGACGGTGCAGACGGCCGGGGCGCGCTCACTGTAACCCCACCATCGCTCCGTGGACTCTGGGCCAAGGGGCCGGTCCGCCACTGTTTGTGCAGGCCAGGTGCTGGTCGGACCGTAGGTCGGTATGCCAAGTCGGACCGAAGGTAGGTATTCCCAGCATTTACCTCTGCTGGGCATGATCTCCGTGAATGACTAATGGTTCAGCTTGAGCGTTCCACTGCCGATCGGTATTGACGATCACTCAGACAGGTGGTGCCGCTGTGTTGCCATCGGCGATTGCCGTCCTGGTCAGTCTGGCTATCGGCTGGCTAGCCGGGATGGCCACCTATCGGGCGTCTCGACGGTGGTGCGGCCGGTGCGGTGGTTCTCTTCGCTGCGCCGCCTGTGGAACGGCCTCTGACGGCGGCCAGCCGATTCATGAAAGACAGCAGCACGTTGGATTACCAGCAGAACCAGGGCAGAGGTGACGGATTTGGAAAGCGCTGCGAAACGAGGCATCGCCGCGAGGACGCATCCGTTGGCGGAACTTCCCGTTCGGTCTATGGCAGCACTGATTGTCCTGCCGACCGTACGTGACGGCGGAGTTGCCTCAGTAGCCGGCACCTCGGGCGCCGCGTCGACGTCGGGCCGGCTACTGAGGTGCGCACCTCGCCCGGTCTGCGGCGACGGCGTCCGCAGGCGCACGTGATCCCGGGCGTGTTGCCGACGCCGCGTACCAGCCCGGAGTCTTCGCCCCGATCGATCCGATGGTGATCCGGGCGCAGGTCGCGGGCGGCATGCGAAGTCTGCGGGCCGTGTCGGTCATCCCTCCCCCTTCCGCAGCTCCTCACTCTGAAAAGGAGAACGTCGATGAGCATCAGCGCTGCCACTCCCGGTAGTCCCCAGCTCTTGGTCGCTCTGGATGGCGTGACCCGGCAGACCCCGGCTGCCGCCGGAAGGCTGCGAGCTGAGGGGCCGTCATGACGGTGGCAGCGGCCCGACACAACGTGCCCGCGAAGACGGTCGACATGGACGCTCCGCTGACGATGCGAGGTTCGCAGTCCGTTCCCAACCGGACGGTCGGACGTGGCGATTCTGCTCTTCGACTGCTCGGGTTGCAGGTGCCAGGTGAGGCGGTGGTGTGCGCGACCGGCGACGACGTTCCTGTGCTGGCCGCGCTGTTGGCTCACGATCTGTGGGCTGGATCTTTGGGTGTGTGGCTGGTGCCTGACGCGGCCGTGCGCGCTAGGGCTCTGCATCGGTATGCCGAGTTCGTGCTGATATATGCGGTGCGGCACGGCCGGGTCGACACGACCGAGGATCGTGCCGCGGTCGCGGTGTGGTTCTCGCGGCCGGATCCGCCGCCGCTGGCCGGTGCGGGGTGGGTGGGTGAGCTGCGCGGGCTACTCGGCCCGTTCGCGGCGCGGTTCGCGGTGCTGCACGCGGTGGCGCCGCGTACGCCGCATCACTACCTGGCGCAGTTCGCGGCCGGGCCTGGGCAGGGCGCGGCGGCGGGGGCGTTGCTGGCGGGCTGTCACCGGGTTGTGGATGCCGAAGGGCTGCCGGCGTACACGCAGGTGTGCGGCAGCGAACCTCGCGAGAGCTTGTTTAGCCAGCTCGGCTACCTGCCGCGGTCACCGATGCTGTTGGAGTCCGGTGGCCCGGTGCTGTGGCGGATGCACCGGCCGGGCCGTGGTGGCGTGCGGCGTGACGGCCTGCCCCGGCGTGTGCGGCTGCACCAGGCCGCGGCGCCTTCTGCCGGCGCAGGGCCGTCGGCGGTACCGCCGCTTCTCGGTCGGGTCGACACGACCTGACAGCCGTTTCGGCACCTGGATACACGGCTGCTGGCCGCCGGCCAGCGGGGCGTTTGCATACACCTTTCCCCTCGATGCAAGGAGGCATTCCTCATGCTGGCTGCTACGACCCGTTGCCCGATGCGGCAACGACGGCCGAATGCCGGCCGGTGGCTGTTGGCGTGGCTCGCTGCTGCGCCTGCCGTTGCCGCCGTCACGGACGCGGGAGCTGTGACGTCGCGCGAGTTCGTCTGGGGGTACGCGATCCGCCGGGAGTGGGCGAGCGGCTGCCACGACCTGTTCGGCTTCACTCCGGACGCGCAGACCGCGCAGCGGCGGCTCGACCGCGACCAGGGCTACTGGCGTCGCGGCCCGGTACGGCCGGCGGCGGTGTATCTCGTCGCGGCGAACGCCGCCGACGTGAGCGGGCATCCGGTGGACGGCTGCCGCCGGTCGGGCTGCCCGGACGTGGTGGATCGGGGGCAGCGGTGAGGTCAGCGCACATGCAGGTGGCGCTCGCGCGGCGGACGTTGACGCCGACGGGGTTGTGGGTGTTCGGGGCGGCGGCGTCGGCGCCGATGGTGGTGCTCGCCGGAGGCATCGTCGCCACGTACGCGACTACGCAAGTGACGGCGTTGCCGCTGGTGTTCGTGCTCGTCGCCGGGGTGGTGGCGTTGCTGGCCGTCGGGTACACGGCGATGGCCCGCCAGCTCGAACACCCGGCGGCCTACTACGGCATCCTCGCCAACAGCCTGGGGCGTGGCTGGGGCGTTGCCGCCGGTTTGGTCGCCCTGGTTGCCTACAACGCGATTCAGATCAGCCTGTACGGCTTGCTCGGTGCCACGTTGGCCGGGCAGCTGGGCGGTGTGTGGTGGGTGTGGGCGGGCATCGCTGTGGCGGTGGTCGGGGCGTTCGGTATTCGGGCGATCGTGCTGTCCACCCGGGTGCTGGTGGCCGTGCTGGCGGGGTCGCTGCTGATCGTCGCCGCGTTCGTCCTCGCCGGTGTAAGCCAGCCGGCCGGCGGTGAGCTGTCGTGGGCGGGCTTCGACGCGTCGGGGCTGGCGGTCGGCGGTGTCGGCGGGGCGGTGGCGTTCAGTGTGGCGGCGTTGATGGGTGTGGACGCCCCGGGTTCGATGGTGGAGGAGGCCGTGGACCGCCGGTCGGTGGGCCGGGCCACGATCGGCGCGGTGCTCGTCCTCGGCGGTGTGTATGCGCTCGGGGCGTGGGCGATGGGCGTGGCCGTCGGCTCCGACGCCGTGGGTGAGGTGGCCGCCGACCCGGCGGCGGGGTTGCCGTTCTCGGTCCTGGAACGTCTTGGTGGCTGGTGGGTTGCGTTGGCGGAGTTGGTTCTGATCCTTGCGATCGTCACCTCGAAGCTCGTCTTCCACAACGTCGTGGCCAGGTATGTGTTCGCCCTGGCGCGCGAAGGCGTCCTGCCCGCCGGGCTCGCGCGCACGGGCAGCACAACCCGGGTCAGCGCGCCGCGCGGCGGCTCATTGACGCAGACGGCAATCGCCTCGGTGGTGGTGATCGCGTTCGCGCTCGTCGGCGCTGACCCGATCGCGGTGATGTTCACCTGGCTCTCGACGCTGGGTGCGATGGGCCTGCTGAGCCTGCTGCTGGCCGCATCGGTGGCGGCGATGACCGCACCGGCCAGCGTGCGCGGACCGAGGCCGGGGGTGTGGGAGTGGCGACTCGCTCCCGCGCTGGGCGTCCTGGGCGGGCTGGTGCTGCTTGCTCTGATGGTCGGCAACGTCGGCTCCCTACTCGGTGCCGTGCCAGGGTCGCTGTACCCGTTCCTGCTGCCGACGATCCTCGCCGCCACCGCCGTCCTCGGCGGGGTGTGGGCGGGACGTCTGCGGCGGTCCCGTCCGGACGTCTACGCCGGTATCGGCCGTGGCACCCCGAGCACGCACGCCGTCCCCGACGCGATCAGCGTCTCCATCTGACAAGGGGCGACGATGATGACCCACGCGGCCATACCCCCTCCAGGCAGGCACTACAGCGTCGAGCACGCCGAGGCCGGACGGCGACCGGAGCACCCGCAGACCGCACCGCCCGCCGCTTCGATGGAACACCCGCCGTACCGGCCGGAGCCCGCCGTCTACCCGCCGGGGACCGGCTACGGGCCAGCGCGTACGCCAGCTGATTACCCGCGAACGCCGGAGTCCGTGGTCCCCCCGCTCCAGCCTCCGTCCGCGCAGCCTGTGCCGCCGGCCGGGTCGGCTTGGACGTACGAGGACGGGTCCGTCGATGACAGGGTGCCGCCGGAGGTCCGCCGCTGGGCCGATCTGCGTAAGCAGGTCGCGTACCGGTGCAAGCGGATCAACACCGGTCATATGGTCGAGGCCGATCAACGGTTCGGTGGGCGTGAGGCGCTCGGCCCGCACGGGGTGGTGTTGTTCTTCGTGGCCGACGCGCCGGGCGAGCCGCACGGCTACCGGCTGCACACCGCCTACCGGCTGTGGCTGGCCTCACCGGATTCCGACGACCTCCCGAGGTTGCTGGCGGACCTCGACGGCGTCGCCCGGGACAACATTGCCCGCGCCGCCTCGGCCGGGCGGCGGTGGCATCCCCTCGGCCCCGAGGGCTCGATGGTCAACGGCGGGGACATGAGCCTGCCGGAGCACGCGGCCTACGTCGGTGCCGGTGTCAGCACTCTCGACTCCGACCAGGGCCGCTGGTACCAGCTCGCCCACACCCTGCGGGATCTGCCTGCCACCGGGCACCGCTTGTCGGTCTTCGACCTCAAAGGCCAGGCGTACGTGCTGCTGACTGACGGCACCGCCATGCATATCGACCGCGACCCGCACGCGCCCCTGGGCGTCGACGGCATCCGCTGCAACCGCACCCTCGACCCGGACCGCGTCACCTACTACAACCGGCACGAGTACCTCACCGAGGACGGCGACGACGCCACCCGAGCGGTGTGGCGAAACCTCAGCGTCCTGCACCACACCCTCACCGCGCACCTGCACGGGCAGCTGGCATGACCGACACGCTGAACCTCGCCGTCGCCGCGGACCTGAGCCGCGCGCCGATCGACATCACGGCTGTGCTGGACCACCTCGTTCGCGAAGCCGACGCCACGGCGACGACGAGCATCGGGTTCCCCGGCGCTGTGGACCTCGACCACACGGAGGTCATGACCCGCCTCGGCGGCAGGCTGTGGAACAACATCGGCGACCCCGCCGACGAGGGCGGAATCGCGCACACCCGGGCGCTGGAACGCGCGGTCATCACCTGGACAGCCGACCTGCTCGCCATGCCCGCAGACGACCGGTGGGGCTACGTCACCACGGGCGGCACGGAAGGCACCCTGTCCGCCCTGCACGCGGCGCACCGGCGGAAACCGACGGCGCGGATCTACTACTCAGCCGCCGCCCACTACTCTGTGGCCAAGGTGGTGCGTCTGCTCGGCGCGCACGGCATCCCGGTCCACGCGCGCCCTGATGGGGAGATGGACTACGCGCACCTCGCCGAGCAGCTGCACAGGCGGCGCCGCTTTCCGGCGATCGTCGTCGCGACCGCCGGGACCACCATGACCGAGGCGGTCGACGACACCAGCCGCATCCGCGACCTCCTCGACGCACACCACGCAGGCGGGCATCTGCACGTCGACGCGGCCCTGTCCGGCATCCCCCTGGCGCTGGACGGACGGCTGTCCCTCGATGACGCCAGCGGCATCGGCAGCGTCGCGATCAGCGGCCACAAGTTCTTCGGCACACCGATCCCGTGCGGCATCGTGCTCATCCGCGACCACCTGCGCCCCGCTGGTCCCCGGGTGGCGTACACCGCCACGGCGGACACCACCATCACCGGCTCCCGCTGTGGCCTGTCGGCTGCGCTGTTGTGGCATGCCATCGCCGTTCACGGACGGGAGGGGCACCGGTGGCGGGCCAGCGAGGCCCGCCGGCTGGCTGCCTACACCGTCGAGCGGCTCAACGCTGTCGGCTGGCCCGCCTGGCGGCACCCGCACGCCTTCACCGTCGTCCTGCCCACCCCACCCGAGCACGTACGCCGAAAGTGGCTCCTGGCCGCCGACGGCGACACCAGCCACCTCATCTGCATGCCCGGCATCACCCCCGGCCAGGTCGACGCCTTCATCACGGACCTGGCCGCCGCCGCTCGCGGCCGGAAGGCGCCGCGGCCTCGCCCACCCGCCGACGACGCCGGCCTGATGGCCACCACCTACTGATCGAGGAGACCTGATGGCAACAGGGTTCATGGCCCATACATTGTGCTTCTGGCACGACACCGGTACCGCTGCTGGGATGGTGGTCGCCGATCCGGTGGCGGGCGTCCAGCCCGACGGGCACGTCGAGAGCGGCGCAACCAAGCGCCGCTGTTTCGAACTGCTGGACGTCACCGGTCTGCTGGGCCGGATGACCAGGGTCGAGGCGCGGTCTGCCACGGTCAGCGAGTTGCTGCGGGTGCACACCGACGAGCACGTGCGGCGGGTGCGGAACGAGAGCGCGCAGGTGCGGGGCGGTGACGCCGGGGACGGATTCTCGCCGGTGGGTCGGGGCAGCTACGACATCGCCCGGCTGGCCGCCGGCGGTGTCCTCGAACTCGTCACCGCCGTCGCTTCCGGCGTGGTGAGCAACGGGTACGCGCTGGTCCGGCCGCCCGGCCACCACGCCACCGCCGACACCGGTATGGGCTTCTGCACGTTCAACAACGCGGCCCTCGCCGCGCGGCACGCCCAGGCCGAGCTGGGACTGAACCGGATCGCGATCGTCGACATCGACGCGCACCACGGCAACGGCACGCAGTCCATCTTCTACGACGACCCGAACGTGCTGGCCGTCTCCCTGCACGAGGCGAACTGCTTCCCGCCCGACTCCGGCTGGGTGGAAGAGAACGGCGCCGGCCTCGGTGAGGGGTACACCCTCAACATTCCGCTGCCCAAGGGCAGCGGTCACGCCGCCTACCTCTACGCCATGAACACGGTGGTGCTTCCCGCGCTGCACCGGTTCCAGCCAGAGCTGATCCTCGTCGCGACGGGCTTCGACGGTGCCTACTGGGATCCGCTGTCGTGTCAGGCGCTGATCGCGGACTCGTACCGGCAGATGGCCCGGCTGCTGACCGGGGCGGCCGAGCGGCTGTGCGGCGGCTGGCTCGTCGCGGTCCACGAGGGCGGCTACAGCCCGTGGTACACGCCGTGGTGCCTGGTCGGGTTCATCGAGGGCCTGACCGGGGCCAACGGTGACCTCACCGACCCCTACGCCGGCATCACCGCCGGCTACGGCGCCGAACCGATGCTGCCCCACGAGCAGGCCGTCATCGACCAGACCGCCCGCCTGGTGCCGCGCATCACCGCGACCGTCCCGGCCAGCTGACCAACCACCATGATCCCGACTCCGTCCATCGCTGCCGTGACCGCGGCGACCTTGATCGCCGCGGTCGCCGCGGTCGCCGCGGTCGCCGCGGTGACCACTGTGCCGCCCGCCCTGCCGGCCACCGTGTCCGCCGGGGCAGCGGACGACTGCGCGGTGCCGTCGCCGGCGCCGCACCGCCGCACCTCGCCCGGGTCTGCGGGGGTGCGGGTGCGTCCCGGTGGCCCGGCGCGTCCCGTGCTGCTGGGTCTGGCGGGGCGTATCGCCGCCGAGGCGTGCGACGCGACGACCGGCAGGTACGCCGTGACGCGCCATCACCTGTGGCGCTACGACGCGGGCGGTGTGGAGGACAGCGATGTGGTGCGCTGGTACGCCGCCGACGACTCCGGCGCGGAACTGGCCGTACGCCACCCCCGCCAGCAGGTGGCCCTCGACTGGTGGAGCCCGGCGGGCGCCCGGGCTCCGCGCCTGACGCACGCCTACGCGAGCAGCGAGGTGCTGCAGCGGGTCGACCCGTCGGCACTGGTGGACGTGCTGGCGGAACTGGCGATGTGGCACAGCCCCGACCGGTCACAGCGGCACCTCGCGGCGCGCGTTCTGGCCGACACCGCTGGCCTGACCGCGCATCCCGCGACGACGGACCGGGCCGGCCGGGTCGGCGTCGGCATCGCCGCGTTCTCCGAGCGGGGTCGTACCCGGCATCTGCTGATCCTGGATGCCCGAAGCGGGCAGGTACTCGCCTACGAAGCCGCGACGCTCACCACGTCCGGCTGGCGCGCCCAGGTGTACCTGCTTTTGCTCACCCGCACCCACGCCGCCCGCCGCTGGTGGGAGCCGCCGACCGGAGGCGAGCCCGTCGCGGCCTCGCCGCCGTACCTGGAGCCGCGCCACGCGGCCGTGTGGGTCATCCACTCGGGCCAACCCTGTATCACCGACCGCGCCTGAACACTGGAGGGACGACGATGACAACCACACACGCCGCCGGGATGTCCGCACCGCTGCGGGAACTGCTCGACCCGACCATCATCCAGCAGATCAACCGGCTCGACCTCAACCCCGGCTCGCGGGTGCTGGAGATCGGCGCCGGGACCGGCCACGTCACCGCGTACCTCGCCCGCGCCGTCGGGCCGACCGGTGGTGTCGTCGCGGTTGACGACGACACCACCCACCTCAGCCCGACCGCCGTGGTGGACGTCTACCAGCGTGACGTGGCGGCCGACCCCGGCGAGCTGCCCGGCGGTGCGGCGTCGTTCGACCTGGCGGTCGCCCGCTGGCCGCTCCACCGGCTGGCCGACCCGGCCGGGCTGATCGACCAGATGCTCACGCGGCTGCGGCCGGGCGGGTGGCTCGTCCTCGCCGACGTCACGGACACCGAGCCGTGCGTGTACTGCGTCGCCGAACCCGGCGACGAAGACCTGATCAATGCGGTAGTGCGGCGGCTCTACTACACGACCCTCGCTGCGGGCAGGACGGGCCGGTGGCCGGCCGACGCCGAAGGGCTGCTCCACGGCAAGGGCATGGACTCGGTGTGTCTGACCGTCGTGTCGGAGACGTGGACCGGCGGCGGGCCCGGCTGCGGTGTCCTCGCCGGCATCGCCGCCCACGCCCAACCCACCCTCCATGCCCTCGGCATCGATGCCGAGGGCATGGACCGCTTTCAGACGCTCATGGGCGACCCCCGGGTCGCGCTGCACTCGGTCGAACGCCGCGGCCTGCACGCCCGCAAACCCGGCTGACCGCCCTGGTTGTGCCGCTGGGGGATCGGCAACCTCCAGCGTCACGGGCGGCGGTGACGGATTACACCCCGGCCTGTCACCGCCAGGACGACCACGCCGGAATGAGGGCCCGGCCGGTCGGCCAGGCCGGCGGCAGCACCACGCTGCTGCCGCCGGCCACCCATTCCAGCACCCAGCACGGCACCGAACGCGGTGATGCCGCCGGCATCACCTCACCTGCACCCGTTATCGCCGGCAGTTCATCGCGTCAGGGAGCGTCATGACCGCACGCCGTCTCACCGTCACTCGGACACCAGCGTTCATCGCCGACGTGATCGCGCAGGTCACCGCCGGACACGACCGTCCCGGACCCGGTCGCCTCACCGCGGTCGTCGACCAGGTCGCCCGCGAACACGGGCTGCCCGCCACCATGGTCCGGGCCTGGCTGACCGAGGCACGGTACTCACCCCAGGCGCCCCTGCCCTACGGCCTGCTGCACTGCGGACTGTGCAGCGCACCGCTCGCGACCATCACCCGCGCCCCCGAGCCGCCGGTGTTCCTGTGCACCCCACCGTGCGGGCGGGAGCCGATCGCCGCCGACGCGGTGGCGCGCGCGGTGGCCGCGGTCGTCCTGCGACGCGCGCCCCGGCTGGTCCCCCCGGGCTCGGCCGCCGACGCCGCCTCCTACGCCCGAGCGGTGATCCTGCGCATCGCCGTCGGCGCCACCCTCACCGACCTGCGCGTCACCTGGCGCACCGCCCCACCACACACCCACATCGCCCAACGCCTGCACGCTGCACGCCGCCACGCCCACCACCGCGATTACCGCCAGGCGGTACGGCTGCTACGCGGCGCTCTGCACCACATCGACCCGCTGCGGCACCGGCCCACCACCGACCTGATCACCGCCCGCGCCGCCGCCCTGCTCGCCGACACCTCCCTCGCCGCCCGCGCCCTCGGCGCCCGGGAATGGGCCGCGTTCGCCCACCGCAGCCTGGCCCGTCTGCACGACGACCCCACCCACCCCGAGGTCCGCGACGCCCTCGCGGTCCTCGCCGCCGCCACCACCACCGCCGGCGACCACACCACCGCGACCCACCTCTACAGCGACCTGACCCGCCACCACAGCCACGCCGAAGGACCAGCCGCGCTGCCCACCCTCACCGCCCAGGCGCACCTCTGCGCCGCCCTGCACGCCACCGGCCAGTTCGAACAGGCCGCCTCCCTGCTGCGCCACACCGCCGCCGCGCTGAACCTCACGCCCCACCACGACCCGGCCACCGCACGGCTGGCCAAGCAACTCGCGGCGATGCGCGACACCGCCCGCCCGACGATGCCGGCAGGAACGATCGCGCGCAGCTCCCACGGCTCCCTGTCTGATTACCGCGAACCGCCGCCGTCCCCGCGCCTCCAGCGAGACAGCCCCGGCGGCGGCCCTGGATCAGGCTCGCGCGCATCCGCACAGGGAACGCGGCCCCACGCACCGTCGCCGGACAAGGGGGAACGGGCATGCCCCGCCGGCCGTTGACTGGCAGTCGCCGACGCATCTGCTCCGTCTGGTCGACCACGCCCTCGTCCGCACGCCACATGCCGTCGGCCTCCGCTGGCACCCCCACGCACCCGCCGCGACCGCGCCGCACCGGCAGTTCCGTCTCATCCAGCACCGCCGCAGCCGTGACCCGCCCGCGGTGCCCAGCCGGCCGGCCGCCGCGCCCAGGGGGTGGGGCGGCGGCCGGTCCCTCGTGGCCGGCGGCGGCGGGTTCCCCCGTCCCCTGCCGCCGCCCACCCCTGCCCGCACGAACGACGACCAGCAGCAAGGAGCATGAGGTGACGGATCGAATCCGGGGCGCCCGATGGGCGGAGAAAGACGCTGTCGCCGCCGTGGTCGCCGCAGCCCTGCAGCCCACTGCCCTCGCCGCGTGGCTGGTCCCGGACGAGGAGCAGCGCGGCCGGGTCCTGGCCGATGTCGCCGCCATCTGGGTGGAGCACGCCCTGTTCTACGGCGACGTGCACGTCACCAGCGACCTCACCGCCGCGGCCGTCTGCTTCCACCAGTACGGGCCGGTGCCACCACCGGCCGACTACAGCACGCGCCTGGCCACGGCCGCCGGCCCGCACGTCGAACACTTCCGTGCCCTGGACGACATCATGGACAGCCGGCAGCCGACCACGGCGCACTACCACCTCGTCTACCTGGCTGTGCGCCCCACCCACCAGCGGACCGGCCGGGGCCGGGCGCTGATGGAACACCTGCGCTGCCGGCTCGACCTCATCGATCTGCCGTCCTGGACTCTCACCCTCCCCGCCGGGCAACGCCTCCTCACCCAGGCCGGCTACCACGCTGACCGAGGCATGGTGCGCCCGGCCGACGGCGTGGCCATCCAACCGATGACCCGGCGCCCCGGCCGACGCGAGGCCGCCACCGTGCTCCACCCGGCCGGCCACCAGCGATGCTCACAGGTCTGACGCCGGGTGCCGCAGCCACCATGGACCAGGCACGACCCCCAGCCAGTCAGGGCGACCGTCCCTCCGCGCCGCGAAGGGCGCACCGCCGGCGTGGTGGCGGGCGGCGATCCGCGCGTCCCCGCTCCGTCGCAGCCTGCCACACCCCCGCCCTGACGAAGAGGACCACCATGGGTGCCGGACACCAGCGCACCCGCACCACCGCCACCGCTGCCCTCGACGGCAGTGCGGCAGCACCAGCAGACAAGCCGGTGCGCGCGATCATCGACCGGGCCGAGGACCTGGCCGCCGCCGGCCGTCTCCACGACGTCGCCACGCTGCTACGGCCTGCGCTGGCGCAGCTGAGCGGCCACGCGGTCACCGCCGAAGCTCTCGACGCCGCCGTCCTCTACGCCCACGCCCTCACCGGCACCGGCCACCCCGCTGCCGCAGCTGCCTGCGCCGGCTGGGCGCACCCCCGCAGCCACCGCCACCGCGACCGCGGCCCGGGCCATCCGATGACGATCCGCGCGCTCGGCGTCGCCGCCGCCGCGCTGCTCGCCGACCACCGTCCTCAACTTCGTTGGGTCAGGACGGCGGCGACGCGCGCGGCGCTAGGTGCAGCTGACAGCGCGGCGCGTCGGCGCCGGGGTGGCGTACGAGGTCGGACGGGTGTCGCGCTGCGACCACTCATCCCCAGAGCGGGATGGAAGTGCGTCGATGTGTGCTGTTGGTGGGCAAACAGACACTTTTCCATTGGAATAGTGGCAACTCGATGAATATATTCCGGTGGTCGGTGAACGTCGATGGAGGGAGGGGCCGTCATGCGCAAGGGTCTTGAGTGGAGCTGACGTCATCAGCCTGCTATCGTGGGCGGCTTGAAAGCTGGGGGTAACCGAATAGCCGCAGGGGGCTAGGTGGATACACTCCGCAGGGACAAGGCCGCGCTGGCCTCATTTACAGCGATGTTGGTCGTGGTTGCGCTGGCCGGCCTGGGGTGGGCGTCGGTCGATCTGCGCGAGCCGGCGCCGCACCATCTGATCTACATCTTGGCGTCCGCCTCGCTGATCGCTGTCGGATCGATTTTTTCCGCGCCGCTTCCGGCGCGGATCCCCATGCGTATTACGCTGACTCCTGCCGCATGTCTTGTCTGTGCATCGACTCTTCCTGCGCAATGGGTGATCGTGTGTATGGCAGGCGGCGCCGCTGTGGCGAAGCTGTTGACGAGGTACCCGCGCGCCGCGAGCATACATAAGGCCGTGCACAACGTCAGCAAAGACGTCGTGTCCGCTGTACTTGCCACTGCCGTCATATCGAGTTACGGCCTGCGTCCCACATTCGATCAAACCATCTTTTCGGATGCCTCGACATGGCGATGCCTACTCGCGATCGGTAGCGCAGCGCTCGTTGTGTGGCTCTTGGACGAATTGGTCACCACGACGGCGGTGTGGTTGGCGACGGGCCGCAAGTTCAGGGCCATGCTGCGCTACATGTGGCAGATGCGGATCGTCGTCGGAGTCGCAGAGGCGACGATATCTGGCATCATCGCGATGCTGGCCGGGCTCGACAAGCGGGCGCTCATCGGTCTCCCCTTCGCGATGCTCATATTGCACGGTGCCATGTCGCTACGGCTAAGGCTGCGCGAAGAACGGCGATTCTGGGAGAAGCTGTCCGCCCTGATCGATGCCCTGACGAACCGTGATCTCGACGAAGCGTTGCGGACTACAGCGCGAGGCGCCGCTGACCTGTTCGGCGCACGTGTGGCGGAAGTGGAAGTCGGCGAAGCTCGCCGACTGATTCGGGCCGACGGCGATGCGGTGGTCGTCTACGACGGCCCGGCTCGCAGCGCGCCCAGGCGCGAAGTGATGGGTCCGCCGTCGATCGTTGAGGAGATCGGTGCAGAGACGCACGGTTTTCACGGCGTCCTGCGGCTCTTCCTGCAGGGGCCGCGCGACACGTTGACACCTCGGGAGCGCTCGGCCATGCGGGCGTTGGTCTCAGCTATTTCCACGAGCATCGACATTGCGTCCGCGTATCAGCGTCTGAGTGAAGAGTCCGCCGGCCACGAATTGGCCGCAACGCACGACGCGGTCACCGGCTTGCGGAACAGGTCCGCCTTCATTCGCCAGACCGTGGGAGCCGACGGTCATGACTTCTGCCATCTCATCGCGGTCGGTCTCCAGAACTTCACATTCATCAACGACGCTCTCGGTCGCGACCGAGGCGAGAGGATCCTGGCGATACTGGCGCAGCGGCTTGAAGCTTCGTTCCGGGAGCACCAGTCAGCGGTGGGACGGATCGGAGAGCACGAGTTCGGTGTGGCCTTGTGGTCGTCCTCCCCCGCGATGGCCTATCAGCGGGCCTGCTTGGCGGTGTCGAACCTGCGTCAAGATGTGCAGGACGGTGGACGATGTGTGTCGGTACGGGTCAGCGCGGGGATGGTGACCGGTTCCCGGACCGACACCGCGGAACTGCTGAAACTCGCCGAGCAGCGCATGTGGGAGACGGTGCAACAAGGGCGCGATGTTCTTGTGGCCGCCGATGACCGCCCTGGCCCAGAGACGCTCGGTGACAAGCTCCTCGGTTCACGGATGTCGATCTCGTTCCGGCCGATCGCTGATCTGGCCTCGGGCGGGATCGTCCTCGTGCAGGCCCTTCCTCAATGGCTGTACTCCCCATACGAGTTGCTTGCCGCCGACGTGCACGTTCATCAACTGATCGACGACCAGGCCACGCTGGACACCCTGACTCACACGGCGCTTTCGCGCTCACTGGCTGCCGCGCGAACCTGGCGTCGTGGCCTGTCACAGGCGGGGCTGGTCGTGCCGGTGCCGGCACGGTCGGTCAACGCGCGTCTCGGACAGGCTGTCCAGGAACTGCTGCAGGCGTCCCACGCGCCGGCGACGACGCTGGTGCTCGCGATCACGCCATTAGAAGGCATTCACGACCTGGAGGCGATGCAGGAGCTGAGGCGTAGCGGCGTGCGGTTCATGCTGCACGACTTCGGCAGCGGCGACCGAGATCTGGAGTTCCTGAGCGCCGCGAAGTTCGACTTTGTCTCTCTGCATCCCACCTACGCTCTGGACGGCGGATGGAGCACCGCCCGGTCCGTCATCCGCGCAGCAGTAGACCTCAGCCTGGACCTCGATATGAGCGTGGTCGTGCCGGGCGTGGTCGACGACGAGCATCGCCGGGAACTGCTGCGGCTCGGATGCTCATTGGGATCGGGACCGTTGTTCGGTGACGAGACCTTCCCCAGCGAGTTCCGGGACCAGGTGGCAAGACGGCTCCGTTTCGATCAGTCCGCCACGGGCGTGAAGACGCCTCGGCGGCGGCCATACCGTGCCGGAGGGCATGTCCGCAAGGGAAGCGGGCGACCGATCGAAAGCCCTTGACGGCAGGCGACGGCTATGCCGCAATCCACCAGCGTTGGCGGTCCGCTGGCGCCGTGGCCGGTCTGGACGTCTTGCCCGCCCTGGCCGCGGTGCCCCACCGGGCCAGCTCGGCGCGCACCACGGGCGACTGATGAAGCGCGTGGGAGATGCGGGCGAGCCGCGTCGTCTCCGCGCGGATGTCGAGATGACCGGCGTTGGGCAGGTCGACAAGAAGGTCCTCGTCGGCAGGCGCAGCCCCCGCCTTACGGCGTCGCAAGGCGACCGCGATGACTGCGGCCTCTGCTACCGCCTCCGCCCTGCCCGGGCTCAGTCGGCGCCGCTTGGCCCGTCGCAGGGCGCTGTCACGGACCTCTGGGGAGATCCACGGGCGTAGCCGTCGGAGCTGATCGTGCACCTCGACAACCCGCCGATAGGTACGACGGCTGCCGCCCAACGCTGGGGCCGGCTCGTCATCGTGTGCCACCAGGATCAGCGAGAGGTCCGGAATCTCCGTCCGGAGCGTCACCCAGAGCAGATCCAGATACCAGTCAGCTCGCCGGTCGCTCATCCAACCCCGCGTGCGCACATGAAAGTCCGCGAGATTCCGATCCTGCTGCGGCGCGACCTCACGACGAGCTGTGCGGGACGCCCGGGCCAGCTGGCGTGACAGGAGGTCCGCGGCGATCTCGGCCTCCGCCTCCACCGCCGGATTGACGTCTCCGTGCAGGGCGTTGCCGCGGTGGCCGAGGAGCAGGTGCGCTAGCTCGTGGAGCAGGGTCTGTGTCCGGGCGAGCGTCGGCAGGCAGGCATCGACGATGAGGTAGTCCACGCCCTCGTCGGTGAAGAAGAACCCCGGGGGCCACGTCGCGTGCATCGATGCCTCGCGGATGCGGATGGGGCGTCCCCGTGCGGCAGCTATCGCCTCACACCATGCCTCGACGGTGAAAGGCTCCGATGGTTCGGGTACACCGGCCCGTCGCAGGCGTCTCGCGATCCGGGCGTGTCTCCACCACACCGTGGACCTCCCGATGTCACCGCCAGTATCTCTCTCAAGATCGTAGTGTAGCGGCACTTGGCACTCGTTGGGCACCGGTGCGGCGACTCACAGGATTCAGCCAGTCCTACGCAATGCCCGGTCCGCTAGGCGCCCGTCCGCACGAGACAGGACTCACAGGACAGTACGATCGTCCGGGGCTGAGGTAAGAGGCGATGGCACAACGACTCACGAGGCCACCAACGGGGCCCCGACGCCGAACGGAGGACGGACAACCCTCGCCCGGATCTGCGACCATCTTTCACGGCCCGGCTGTTCTTCTCGGGTGAAGGTGGTGGTCAGCGGCGGAACGCGACCGCACCGCGCATGGGCGAGCGCATCGACGCGGCGACGAAGGGATCGGGTTCGCTGAGTTCGGGCCGCCAACGGTCCAGGGGCACAAGGCCGGGTTCGATCATCTCGAAGTCCCCGAACAGCGCCGTGAGCTGCTCGTCGGTGCGGAAGTGGATGTCGGTTGCCGCCTGTGTGCGGTAGACGTCGGTTGCCTCGTGCACGGTCGACTCGCCCCAGCGGTCGGGTACGTCGACGCCCACGTGGCTGATGACCATAGCGCTGCCCGGTACGAGCAGGTCTCGGACGGGCGCGATGATTCCGTCGATCTGGTCGTCGGGGATCAGTTGCAGCACGGAGCAGTACAGCACCACGAGCGGCTCATCGAGATTGATGATCGAGACGGCATCGCTGTCGGCGAGAGCGTCGAGGATGCGGTCGGGTTGGGTGAAGTCGGCCTCGATCGCCCGGCAGGCCAGGTTGCCGTGAAGGATCTGGTTCGACGCCATGACCGCGACGGGGTCGATGTCGACGTAGAGCACGCGGATCTCAGGGTCGATGGCTTGGGCGATCTCGTGGACGTTGCCCTGGGTGGGGATTCCGGAGCCGAGGTCGAGGAACTGCCGCATGCCGGCTTCGGCCAGGGTCTGGACGGCGCGGCGCAGGAACAGCCGGTTGGACAGGGCGAGGTTGGCCGACTCGGGCACCTTGCTCAGGATGTCCTGGGCTGCGCGTCGGTCGGCTTCGAAGTTCTGCTTGCCGCCGAGGAGGTAGTCGTAGATCCGCGCGACAGTGGCCCGGGGGCGAAGCGTTGTGGACGCGTCTTCCTGCTGGTTGGTCACCGTTGCTCCCGTCAGCTGCTGAGGACCGTTCGTGGACGGGCAGCCTAACTGACGTCCGTCCTCACAGGTGACCCTGACATCGCGTGCACGGGTGGATACCGACAGGAACGGCTTCGCTCTGGCCTTCGATTCCGTGTGCAGACACGCCCGACAGGTGACCGACGCTTGGAGCGTAGGGATTCGAGCCTGCTTGCCAGTGCGGCGACTGGCCGAGCACCGCGGCGGCGAAGGCGGAGTACGACGGATCGGTTCTGTCGGTGCCGGCGGTCATACTCACGATATGCCGTTCCCTGTCGCGAGCCCCTGCTGCGGTACGACCGACGGCCGACGCCATCTGGCATCCGTCTACGCCGGAGGAGTCCGTCGTTCCCGCACCAGCACCACGTGGGTGGCGCCGCACGTCCTGGCGGCACGCAGCCGCAGCGTGACGGTGTCCACGACCGGGCTGGCGCATCTCCTGCGACCGCCTGCTCAGCCGCGGTCACCTCGCCGGCCGGCCGTCGTCGCGCTCATCTGCGCCGGGGTGTTCTGTCTCCTCGCGTACGGGCTGGTGGCCGGGTCGCCGGAGGATCGCGCCGCGTGCGCGCTGATGATGGGTTTCGCAGGCTTGGCGGGTGCGCCGGCGGCAGCCCTCGCGCTGCTTCGCGTGCACTGGTCCCGCCGTGGCACGACGCTGGCCGGTCGGGCGTGGCAGGTGTGGCAGGCGGGGTCGTGGTGCGCCCGCTGTGGGCAGGCGATTCTGCCCGTGCCGTGGGCGGGCCGGGAGATCGTCGTGCCGGCAGCGGCGGTGCACTCCGCGGTAGGCGAGATCGCGTCTGGACGGTTGCCGGCGCCGGCTGGTTATCGCTGACCGGGCGTCGCGGCGGTCGTGGTCCACAGGTCGCGCAGCGGCATCCACGTAGAGCCCAGATCCTGCCAGTAGCCGGTGAAGACTCCGGCCATCGGTGTGGTGGGGTCGCTCCACCAGATCGCGGCCACGATCTGTCCCGCTCGGTCACCGGACGGGATCCGGTAGGCGTACTCGATGTACTGGACGGTCCGGCCGGCAACGGTGCGCTGCTGCGTCGGGCCGTCCGCGCCTGCCGCGAGGTTCGGCGTGGTGCTCGCTTGGATGCGGTAGCGGGCCTGCACGGCGTCGCGGTCGGCCCGGGTGCGGTAGGTGATCCAGTAGCTGGTGACGATGCCGGCCGTGCAGCGGGTGCGGCTCGTCTCGCCGTTGCCGCGCTGGGCTGCGCTGATGGCCTCGGACGAGCAGCCGGCGACGGCGCCGAGCCACGGCCTGGCGAAGTCGGCGAGGTCAGCCGTCGGTAGGCGGGCCCGGTTGACGGTCGCCTGGCGCTGTGCGAACAGCGCGCCGGGTGGTGGGCTGGGCGCCGTGGCTGCCGGTGTGCGGCGCGGCGGTGCCATCACGTACGGGTGGAGCCCGAAGCCGAGGGCCGCGCCGGCGAGCAGGGCCGTCAGAGCGAGCGCTATGGGTTTCGCCCACCGCGGGCCCTTGCCCGGAGCAGACGTCGACGAGCGCTGACGCTGAGGGCTCGGCCGGTCGGCTCGGGCGCCGATAGTCTGGGTCGATGTGCGGGGTACCGGTGGCAGCGCAGGCGCCCGGCCGGGCGCGGTGGCGGGGACGTCTCCGGTTGAGGATGGCCAGACCGCCCGGTCCGGGTGCTGCGTCGTCACTGCCTACTCCTTGCCGTTGCCGTAGCTGCTTCGGCCTCGGTTCATCGCGTTCTGCGACGACCTGCCAGCAGCAGGCCAACGCCGCCGATCAGGGCCGCGGCTCCGGTGCCGACGATTGGTACGAGCCGGCCGCCCGTGACCGGCAGCGACGGTCCGGACGGATCGGCGTGTGCGCTGGCTGTGTCTGGGCTGCCGCTGCGATGCGCAGTGCCGGCACCGGGCTGAGGCTGCGTGTCCCCGCTTCTGGACGGACTGCTCGACGGTCGAGGACGTGCCGGGGTCGGCTTCGCGGTGGGAGGGGAGTCGGGCGGCGGGGTGCTCGGGGCGGGCCCCGGCGGCGGGGTGGTGGGATCGGGCGGGGGAGTAGTGGGGTCCGGCCCCGGCGGTGGATCGGTCGGGTCGGGAGCCCCGGTGTCGGCCGGCTCCGGCGCGGCCGAAAGCTTTGTGCCGGCCGGGGACCGCTGCGGTCTCGGTGCCTCGGTGCCGACCGTGGCGGTCGCGGGCGCCGATGGTGTCGCCTGCGCTGAGGCCGGTGACGCGAACAGCGCCACGGCGGCAATAGCGGCGATCACGGTGGCCGCTGGCGCCGCCAGGTATCGCCGCATGTGCGGCAGAGATCGTCTCACGAACTGTTACCTCCCCGTCTGAAAAAAGCTCCTGCGGCGGCGCGCGCTCTGATGCTGCTGCCGCATCCAATGCGGTTGGACGCTAGCGCCTACGCCGCTCGTTCACTAGTTCTGCATTCACCGTTGACTGCCGTAGCCGCTGTTGTTATGCCAGTTCAGCGCGGTAGCAGCGTGTTGTTGGCATTGCCTGGAATTCGGCTAGATGTGGTCGCATTGATAGACACCGGCGGCGGTGTTGTGGTGAATTCGATGCCGGTTGGACCCAGCCGTCGACAACGGGGGACAGGCGTGGGTCCGTGGCCCGCCGCATAATGCGTCGGGTTGCTGCGCTGTGCCCCCAGATAGGTGCGCCGCACCATGAGCAGTCGGGTAAGACAATCCGCTCCGAGCATCAGATGCCACCATCGTGATCGCAAATCGGCGGTGCCGATGGTCGGCCGCCGTTCCCGGTGCCACCGCGCCGGCCCGCCCACTCACCGAGCCGTGAAGACGCTGCTCGCTCTCCTGGCCGCCGCGGTGGCGGCCCTGGCCGGCTGCGGCCAGGCCGAAGACCCCGCCCCCACACCGACACCCACGATCTCCGCCGCGAGGACCGCCGCGACGGCAACCAGCTCACCCGCTGCCTACCGAACCGTCAACGACCTGTGCGCGGTGCTGGACCTCCGGCCGCTCAGCGAGGTGTTCAGCCCGGTAGGACAGCAACAGCACCAGACCCGTGCGGTAGGCACCACCACCAACCTGACCTGCGCCGCAACGCTCGGACAGCTGCCGCACGGCGTCGTCGTGACCGTGCAGGCCACCGTAGGACCGCCGGAGTCGGGACGAGTCATGTACGAGGGCCTGCGCCGCGTCCACGACGACACCGAACAACTCACGGACATGGCGGATCTCGGCGCGGGCGCCTACCAGTACGCCGACGCAGGCGGACGCCACGTCGTCGTCGCCGACGCCAACCTCTACCTGGTCCTGACGGTCGCGCCGCTACGCCTCACCGCAGCTGCACCCGCCGTTGCAGCGGCACCGATGGCCGCCGTGGCAGCCGCCGCCCTGACCGCACTGCGCGCCTGACCCCCTGCGCCACGTCGCGCCTCCCCACACGCCGGCGAGCCGCGACAGCACCGAATCGACCACTGCGGAGGACCTCATCGTGTCCACGACACCCCTTGCCGCTGTGCTGCCTGGTCCGGGCAGCACCGACTACGCCCGCTACATGCGCACCGACGTCCTGCTGTCCCTGCAACGCAGCCCGAACGAGCGCGCCCACCCCGACGAACTGCTGTTCCAGGTCGTCCACCAGTCCTCCGAACTGTGGTTCAAGCTGATCCACAACGAGCTGGCACGCGCGCTCGACCACATCGCCGTTGACCAACCCGGCGCCGCCGACCTGCTCATCCAGCGGGCGGGACTGAGCCTGCGCCTGGCCACCGACCAGCTGCACATCCTGCGGCACCTGCACCCGGCCCAGTTCGCCCTGATCCGCACGTCGCTGGGCAACGGCTCGGGCTGCGAGTCGCCCGGCTGGAAGAACCTGCGCGACGCCACCTCCGAACTCGACATCGCCTTCAGCCGACTGCTCGCCTCACTCGACCTCACCCCGGTCGACCTCTACCGCGGCGCACCATCCGACCCGCTGTACCGGCTCGCCGAGACGCTGGTGTCCCTCGACGAGCACATCGCGCTGTGGCGCACCGAGCACTACACCGTCGCCACCCGCATCATCGGCCACGGCGTGCTCGGCACCCGCAACACCCCGGTCGACAGCCTCACCCGGCTCATCACCCACCGCCGGTTCCCCACCCTGTGGGAGGCGCGCACCGAGCTGACCGAGGCCAGCCCTCGCGGCCGTCAGAGCCGGCAGGCCCAGCGATGACCACCGCGCCCCTGCGACTGCCGTCAGCGATCCGCAGCCGGATCCCGAGCCTCGCGCAGACAGTGCACCTAGCCGCGTGCAGCATCGCCCCACGCAGCACCGGCATGGACCAGGCGCTCGCCGCCATGCTGGACGACCTCGCCCGCCCCGGCGTCTGGAGCGCCGCCGAGAACCAGGTCACCGAGGCACGACGACGATTCGCGCACCTCATCGGCGCCGACACCGACCAGGTCGCGGTCCTGCCCAACGTGAGCATCGCCGCCCACCAAGCGGTGTCCGGCCTGCGATGGCGCCGCCGCCGCGACCTGCTCAGCACCACCGCCGAATTCCCCGGCGTCGCCCACGTGTGGCTGGCGCAGGAGAAACGCGGCGCCCGCGTGCGATGGTGCGGCCCCCAGGGCGGCCGGGTCACCGCCGAGGACTACCTGCGCGCCATCACCACCGATACCGCCCTGGTGTCCGTACCCGCCGTCACACACCGCGACGCGACCCGGCTGAACATCCGGCGCATCGCCGATGCCGCCCACGCCGCCGGCGCTGCCGTCATCGTCGACGCCTACCAGGCCGCCGGCGTCATGCCGCTGCACGTCGACGCGCTGCGCTGCGATTACCTCATCACCGGCACCGGGAAGTACCTACTCGGGCTACCGGGCCTCGCCTTCCTCTACGCCCGCCACCCCGACGGGCCCGCGCCGGGACTGACCGGCTGGATGGGACGCACGGACCCGCACACGCTCGACCCCACCCGCCTCGACTTTCCCTCCCACGCCCGCCGCTTCGAAACCGGCACGCCGGCCGTCGCCGCCGCCTACGCCGCGGTCGCCGGCCTGACCCTGATCCAACAACTGAACCTCACCGCGGTCCGCGACCACACCCAACGGCTCATCGCCTCGACCGCCCACCGACTCACCGGCCAAGGCGAGATCGTTGACCTGGCCCCGAAGGCGGACGAGCGGGGCGCGCACCTCGCGCTGATCGAGCCGCACGCCTGGGCGATGGCGGCATGGCTCGAAGAGCACGGCATCGCCGTGGCCGCCCGCCGCGGCGTCGTGCGCGTCGCCCTGCACGCCTACACCAACCACGACGACATCGACGCGCTCTGCGACGCCCTCGCCGTCTACCGGGTCAAGTCCCGCACCCAAACCCCGATCGGAGCATCACGATGACCGGCCCCGACGCGGTGCTCCGGTGGTCAGCACAACGCCGCCCCGCGGTCGAACGTTTCCCCTACCACGCGGTCGTAATCGCCTACCAGCACAACGGGAAGCACTTCGTCCCCGCGGAATGGACGCAGGCGCTGACCACCGCGAGGGACCAGGTGCCGCACCTCAATGGCGACAACCGTCACCTCTCGGCGTTCCTCGCCGGCACGCTCGACAAGGTCGACGGCCGGTTCGACTACCGCTCCTACCTCGGCCTAACACTGCTGCCGATTCCCACCCTCGACCAGACTCCCGGCGCGGCAGCGAGTCAACTGGCCCGCCGCGACCGCCTCCACGCTCAGCTCCTGACCGACCTGATCGCCTTCGAACTGCGCGCCGCCACTGACGACAAGACACCCCTGCCGCAGATGCGCCCCACCTCGGCCGTCGCCGCCAAGCGCCTACGCCACGCGCTACGCGCCGTGATGCCCGCCCTGCAGCGGCTCAGCTACATCGACGAACCGACGACCACCTCCGAGATCGACCTTCTGAGGCGGGTGATCGCCACCGTGAACCTCGATCTCACCCCCGAAGACCGACTGGCGCTACAGGTCAGCATGCTGCCGGTACACACCATCCACGACGAGTGGATGTTCATTCGCGTCCTGCAGGCATTCGAGACGACCTTCGCCCTGCTGGCATCCGACCTCACCCAGATCATCACCGCCGTGCAGGCCGGCCACACACCCGCCGCCGCGACGCGACTGTCCGCGGCAGCGTCGCTGCTGCGCGAAAGCGCGACGCTGTGGCCACTGCTGGCCACGATCCAGCCCGCCGCGTTCCACGCCTTCCGGCCCTACACCGACGGCGCCAGCGCCATCCAATCCCGCCACTACAAGATTCTCGAATCGCTGTGCCGTAGACCAGACGCCAACCGCCTTCACTCACCCGCGTACCTGTCCGTCCCCGAGGTCCGCACAGCCATCACTGAAGGACAGGTCAGCCTCGACGACGCCCTCGACGCAGCGCAGCAGCCGGCAGCCGAGGACGCCTTCCTCGCCTCCGCGATGCGCGGGTTCGCTGCCGCGATCAACCAATGGCGCCAAACCCACTACCGGCTCGCCGTCCGGATCCTCGGACCCGACCGCACCGGCACCGGCTACACCCAAGGCACCCCCTACCTCAACGACGCCCGCCACGAGCCGGTCTTCCGCCGCTGCCGGCCGACCCCTCCGGACGCCGGAGGTAAGGCGTGACCACCGTCGCCGTCATGCACCCATCGACGCTGCCAACGCAGGACGCGATCCTCGACCAGGCGCACGCACTCCTCCGCCTGCTGCACGCGGAAACCGGGCCAGCACACTTCACCCGCCGCGGGCGCAACGTCCGCGCCGAGATCACCGTCATCGGCACCTGGCGCCACACCAGCGAGGAACTGACCTTCGGCGCCCGGGTCGCGTGGCGCAACTCCGCCCGCTGCATCGGCCAGCTGAGCTGGCCGAGCCTGCACGTCCGCGACCGGAGCAACCTCACCACCCCCGAAGCCGCACGCGCCGAACTCACTACCCACCGGCGGCCGGCTACGAACGGCGGACGTGTCCGCTCCGTGGTGACCATCCTCGCCCCCCCGCCCGACGGACCCCGCCGATCCGCATCACCCCGCGACTCGTCAGCTGCACCGCCAGACCCAAACCCGGCAGCACGCTCATCGGTGAGCCCGCCAACCGCAGCCTTATCCCAGGTCGCGCTCGCCACCGGCGTGGCCGGCACTCCGCCCCACATCTCAGCCTCGCCGGATCGCCGGTCACACCGGCCCCACATGCCCCCACACGCGGTGACCCCTGCCCGCCGCCCACCAGCGCACCGCCCCTCCACGGCCGCTGCCACCTGTCCAGGCAACACCCAGGAGGACACATGCCTCAGCACAGCCCAACCCTGCCCAGCCCCGCGGAGCCGCAGTACGGTCCAAGGAGCCCGCGGATGCTGCTGGCCGCAGCCACCGCGCTGCTGCTCATCATCGCGGGTTCCGTCGTCGGAAGCGCACCCGCGCAGGCCGCCTCCGGATGCCGCAGCGCCCCCTACAGCGCGAAGTTCGGCATGCACGACCCGTTCCAGATGTTCAACGGCATGGAGGACGCCTACTTTCCGCGCTCCGGTAGCTACCGCACCACGAGCCAGTGCCGCGACATCCAGGTCAAGAACACCGGCAACGGCGGCGCCTGGGGAGGCCCCTTCTGGGCCTGCGTCGTGTGGGTCGGCCGGGCAACCTGCGCCAACGGCTGGACCTACGTACCGCCCGGGCAGTGGCGCAACCTCGCCACCAACGTCAAGGACGGCACCAGGTTCTACCTGTTCATGCAGACCAACCTCGGCACCTACGAAGCGGCCAGCGGAGTAGGCGAATGGTGACCCAACCATCGACCACGCCGACCGACCGTATCCAGCCGGACGGTGATCGGAGGGCAGCACCGGGACTGGACTCCCACGCTGCCCTTCGGGCAAACGGCAACGCTCCACGACCACCAATCGACCTTCGCGGCACGATCGCCGTGATCACTGGCGCCAACTCCGGCATCGGCTTCCAAACCGCTCGGCAACTCGCCGCCACAGGAGCCACAGTCGTCCTGGCCTGCCGCCACCCGGGCAGGATGGCAGAGGCCGCCCGTGCCATCAGATCCGAGCACGCCGGCGCCACCATCGACGAGGTCACCATCGACCTCGGAAGTCTCCGATCCGTCACAGCCGCAGCCAGCATCATCACTGACAGGCACCCACACGTCGACATCCTGATCAACAACGCAGGAATGATCGGCGGACCCGGATGGCGAACCCTCGACGATTTCGAAGCCTGCTTCGGCGTCAACCATTTGGCCCATTTCGCTTTGACGGGCCTACTGCTGGACAGATTGCTCGCCGCTCCGGAGGCGCGAGTCGTCACCGTCAGCAGCACCGCGCACCGGGTCGCCCGCCTAGATCCTCGGGCCTGGCCTAACCCAACGATCCCTGACATCTACCAGGCGTACGCCGCCAGTAAGCTCGCCAACCTGCTGTTCGCATACCACCTCCACAGCCGCATGGCAGCGGCCGGAATCGGAATGCGCAGCATTGCGTGCCAACCGGGCTGGGCAGCAACGAAGCTCTTGTCATCTAGCCCACGAAGTCTGGGACGCCGAGCGAGCATGGCAGCACTACGCGCGGCCGGTGCCATCATCGCGCAACCCGCAGAAGACGGCGCGCAATCATTGCTGCATGCGTCGGTCGCCGACGTCCCATCTGGGGTGTACCTCGGTCCAAGCCGCTGGTGGCACACACGAGGGCCGGTACGACCCCAGGCGTCCAGCACAGACTCCCGAAACGCACAAGCCGCAAGCCTGCTATGGGATCTGTCGATTGAGCTGTCCGGGGTGGATTTTAGATTGCCAGACGGATGACGGCATCGGCTGAAGCCGCGATGTTGTCTGGCGGACCGGTCAGGCCAGCGTACATCGAGCTGGGCGCGAACACCGCGCACACAGCTCGTTGTCCTAGGATGGTTTAGGGATTGCCTGACGCCCCACTATCTGCGACGCAACTCCGCGCACCCGGCGCAGTCAGCAGCCAAATTCCGACAGCCCTGGGCAGGCTCCCTGATCTTCATTCGCAGAGGGAGCGCAGACTGCTCAGCATTAACCGAAAGCAGAGGGGGCAGAGTTGGAGGGAGACGGCGCATCCGGCACTGGTTGGCCCGACTCGGATGGTGTCGCCCCCTACGGATACCGTGGCGGTGCGGACATGGCCGCGGCTTGGGCGCCGGATAGAGGACAGCTGCCAATCGCCAATCTGCTCGACGACGTCGATCAGTCGGCGATGTACTACTCGGTCACCCCTGTCAACGACCGCGGCCGTTTGGCCGACCGATCGGCACTCCGCGTGATGCAATGGTCGGCTCTGCAAAAGCTCGAATTCGAGGTAGTGCCCGGAATCGTCATCGTTTCGAAAGTGACGTCAGGAAGATGGGCGGTTACAAGCCACGGCCACCTGCACCTACCGTCAAGTATCCGACTGGCCGCCGGGATCGGTTCGCCAGGTCGCGTTCTGATGGCCGCAGAGACGCGAGGTTCGAGGCTATTCATATTCACGATGGATAAGCTCGATAACGCGCTCGGCCTTCCGCGACTAGGGCGAGAGGGGGAAGATCATGAGCGACCCTGCAGGTGAACGCCGCAGAAGTGCTGCAGAGCTGGCTGCAGTGCGGGTGCTGCTTGACCGCCTCGGGTTGACTCCCGAAGAGGTCTTCAAGGGAGCTATGCCTTCGAGAGAAGTGCCAACGTTCGACGAGCACATAGCAAGAGTCTCTCAGGCTGTCGCGGCCGGCACTCGGCGGGTTTATGAAACCTACTGGAGAAGAATAGGCGACGCTTGGGGCAATCGACGTATTGATGAACCCAGCTCCATGGAAATCAGGCACTTTGCCGAATCCATCAAGAAGGACGTGGTCATCAGGCGGAATTCCCGAGGTGGGCGATCCGCCGTAGAACATTTCATTTCTGCTATGCGTTGCCTGTACTCCTACGCCGTGGCCGACGGGCTGATTGCAGCAGCGGAGAATCCTGCAGCTCGTGTCGCCAAACCTCGGCGCCTAGCAAGTACCCGTCGGGCTCTTTCCGACAACCAACTATCGGCGATCAACAAGGCAGCGGCAAGTACCGGAAACGACCCTCGACTCGATGCAATTCTACTCAGGCTCCACGAGGAAACAGC
Source organism: Micromonospora sp. CNB394 (assembly GCF_000374985.1). Lineage (NCBI taxonomy): Bacteria > Bacillati > Actinomycetota > Actinomycetes > Micromonosporales > Micromonosporaceae > Micromonospora > Micromonospora sp. CNB394. Next base: position 27,274 of record NZ_KB895866.1, read on the forward strand.
ATGTAGGCGCGGCGGCGCTCTCGCCCTGCGCCGAGAAGACCTCGACATTGACGGCTGCCTCGTTCAACTGCACGAAAAGGGCGAAACAATACGCTGGCAGCCGATCTCACCGACGCTGGCACGGGCCCTGCTTCAGCACTACGAAGCTCGTGGCAACGGCGAAAGCGGCGGCCAGCTACTCAGATACCGAAACGGCCTGCCGATCACACGTCGGCGCTACGACTACATCTGGCAACGATTGGGCCGGGTCCTGCCTTGGGTTGCAACTCAGCAGGTCAGCACGCATTGGTTACGCCATACGACTCTCACGTGGGTGGAGCGCAACTTCGGCTATGGCATCGCGCGCGCCTACGCAGGACATGACGGCAGATCCGCTGCAGGCACTACAACGACTTACGTCAAAGCCGACGTTTTTGAGGTTGCGGAAGCCCTAAGCGCACTCTCCGGTGAAGAGCATCCTCTTGTTGCTGATTCGATTGCCAGTGGACGACAGCGAAGACCCTCACGGGATCCCACCGAGGCCGCCACCGCACCGTCATGGTTTGACGAGCGCTAGGCCAATGATGCTTGCGCTTCCAGAAGTTGGTCTTGAGTACCTGCGCGAGTCCTATACGGACTTCGGGCCTGGGTATCGGGTGCGCTGTATAGCTGCGGCGGGCCTGCCCGGCTGTCAGCAGCGGCGCTCGCTGCTGATTCGATGGCGGACCTCGCCAACCTCGGTGATTCACGGTGATCGTCGCGATGCGCTGTTCGTCGGCGTGTAGATGAGCGGAAGTGCCTGCCCTGCAAGGGAGACTTGTGATTGCGACATCTACAGGTTTCTCTTCGAGGGAGGCACTTCCGAGGTGCAGCTTACGGCGTGGTCGAGGGATCTGCGGGTCACCGCGGGCGGGTCGGGTGTGGTGTCGCACGTCGGTGCGGCGTTGCTGCGGTTGCTGGCGGATCGGGCCGGGCTGACTGGGGCGTTGTCGGCGGGGCTGGCCCGGACGGGCCGGGGGCCGGTGCATGATCGGGGTCGGGTCCTGGTCGATCTGGCGGTGATGATCGCTGACGGCGGCGAGGCGATCGCGGACATCGACGTGCTGCGCCACCAGCGGGAGCTGTTCGGGCCGGTGGCCTCTGACACCACGGTGTGGCGGGCCCTGGACGAGATCGGCGCGGTGCAGCTTCGGCGCATCGCCCAGGCGCGGGCGACGGTGCGGGCGCGGATGTGGCAGCTGTTCGGCGGTCCGCCGGTGGCAATGGCGGCCGGTCGCGACGTCGGTGCCGGGGTCGTCGTGCTGGACGTCGACTCCACGATCGTGATCGCGCACAGCGACAAGGAAGGCGCGGCGGCCACCTACAAGCACACCTACGGCTTCCATCCGATCCTGGTGACCCGCGACAACACCGCTGAGCTGCTCGCGGTGAAGCTGCGGCCGGGCAATGCCGGTGCGAACACCGCCGCCGATCACCTCGACGTGCTCGCCCAAGCCATCGCGCAGGTTCCCGCGAAACACCGCCGGCACCTGCTCATCCGCGGTGATTCGGCCGCATCCACGCACGCGGTGCTCGACTGGCTGACCGCGCAGGACGGCAAGCGCGGCCGGCGGGTGGAATACTCCCTCGGTTGGTCGATCGGCGAGGCCGAACGCGCCGCCATCACCGGCCTGCCCGCCTCGGCCTGGTCGCCGGCGATCGACGCCGACGGTGGTGTGCGCGACGGCGCCGCCGTCGCCGAACTGACCGGCCTGCTCAACCTGCCAGGCTGGCCGGCCGGGATGCGGGTCATCGTCCGGCGGGAACGCCCCCACCCCGGCGCCCAACTCACCCTGTTCGAGCATCGGGACGGCTGGCGCTTCACCGCCTTCGTCACCAACACGCAGGTAGGAGCCCTGCAGTGGCTGGAGGCCCGCCACCGGGCCCACGCCCGCGTCGAGGACCGCATCCGCTGCGCCAAGGACACCGGACTGGGTCGGCTACCCTCCCGCGGCTTCGCCATCAACGCCGCCTGGTGCGCCGCCACGGCGATCGCCGTCGACCTGATCGCCTGGTTGCAGCTCATCGGCCTCGACGGCGACCTGGCCAAGACTGAACCGAAACGGCTGCGCTACCGGATCCTGCACACCGCCGCCCGCCTCGTGCACGGCCAACGCCGCCGCTGGCTACGCATCCCTGCCACCTGGCCCTGGGCCGACCAGATCACCGCCGCGTTCACCCGGATCACGGCCATCCCCGCCCCCGGCTGACCAGCTCAGCCGCCGTCCCAACAACCGGAGAACCCAGGAGACCACGCCCGCCGCCGCGACAGACGGCCCACCACCATACCCGGAACCGATCCACATCGATCAACGGCGATCAGTGCCGCCGGGCCGAAGAAGCCGGCCTCAAGCGCGAATCATCGAGGCCAATGCGCCTGGGCGCTCCGAACGGAGCGTTACGCAGACGGCGGCCTGTTCCCTGTTGCGACCAACGCCAGTCGTACCGTAACCTATATGCATGTGGACCTCAAATGGTTCACGTATGATACCTGCGCACGTCCAAGTCTCGGACACATTATTTCCCCACGAAGCGTGATTTCTCTTCGCGTTCCGAGCAATCCCCGTCCCGTTGGGCGGGGATCTTTGCTGTCGTGGCGAGGAAGCTCGCCGCCCGGGGTGAGCGGGTAGATCGCGGTCTCGGCTTCGATGGTCCACGCGTGGTGGTCACACACGATGATCATGTTGTTGGTGCGTAGGTAGGCGGCCAGCTTTTCCGGTCGGGGCTGCGCAGTGCGGGATGGCGACGGTGTAGCCCGCGGTCGTGTCGAATCCTGTCCAGGAGATGGTCCTCTCGGACGTAGAAGGTCTTCTGTCGTCTCGATGAGGTGGGTCGGGTGCTGGTGTTGCCGTGTCGGCATCGGTAGGCGGGTCGGTCGTGGACCCAGTGGGAGTCCATGATTCGGCCGCACACGCCGCAGCAGATCACTCCGGCTAACACATAGCAGCGGGGGATGCCGTCGGCTGGGGTCGGCGCGGTGTGGATTGCCTGGACGGCGACGAAGCGTTCTTCGCTGACCAGCGGAGTATGCGCGATCTCGCGGGAGATGACCCAGTCAGTTGAGGCGCTCCACCGTTGGATCTCGTGGTGTCGATCGAAGGTTCCCTTGTCAGGGAGGGCATCACGGTCGGTGCGTTGACGGTTCCAGACCTGCCGCCCGGTGTAACGGGGGTTGGCCAGGATCGCCGCGACAGTGGTGAGCATCCATTGGCGGCCGCTGCGGTGGGGGTTACGCGCTGGGTCGGCGCTGGACGGGCACGGGACGCCGTTGTTGTTGAGGGCGCGGGCGATATTGGCCACGCTCCGGCCGGCGAGCCGCTGCTCGAAGATCCACCGGACGTGGGGTGCGGTGGCGGGGTCGGGTTCCAAACGGTGCAGGCGTCGTCCCCAGGCGGCGTGGGCGCGGTTCGGATGAGGGCCGGCGTCGGCGAGCCGGTAGCCGTAGGGTGGCCGGCCGCCGAGGTGTCGGCCCTGCAGCTCTGCCTGAGCGCGCATGGCCGCGGTGGTGCGATGCCGGGCTCGGGACACCTCCCGCTGGGAGTGCACGCCGAGTAGGTCCAGCAACGCCAACTGTCGGGGTTGTCGAAGTCCACCGGCCCGTAGGTTTCCGGTAGCCACAACTGCACGCCGTGCCTGAGCAAGGTGGGAGTCAACTGTTCAAGCTGCTGGCCGTGGAAGGCGCGCTCGTACTCCCCGACGACGATCGCGTCGAACCCGCGTGCCGCGTCCGTCACCGCGGCGAGCAGCCGTGCCGCCTGCGGCCGGTCCGGCCAGGGCACTCGGCGGGAGACGCCCTCGTCGAAAAACTCCACCACGATCCGGCCATGACCGGCGACCAGGTCGCCGGCGTAGTTACGCTGCCACCGGCACGACGACGCCCGATCCTGAAACTCGACGGTGGACATCCGGCCGTAGAACGCGAACCGAATTCCGTCCGCGGGTGGGGTGAACCGTTGTGGCCGTAGCTTCCGCTGCCCGGCGGCCCAGGCCGAAAGAGTGCTCCGTCCCGGGTTTGCCGTCGCCCTCGTCGCCATAGGACCCCCACGATCGGTGCGTCAACCCCGTCCTGGTTCCCACACCCAGAGTAAGGGGCCTCGGGCGACTCGTGCCGGTCGGTCACCCTTTCGGGTGATATGGATAGTCTCTAGGCGGCGCGGCTCATGCACAGCGCCATGCGGCGCAGCGTGGCAAGGGTCAAATAACCGTCGGGAAGGTGTCGACGAGGTATCGTTCCCTCGAGTTGGCGACGAACGGACCTAGACCGTGGTCGTGTCCTTGATCTGGAGGGCGACTGGCTTTGCGTAGTGCGGAAAGTTAGTCGCCGGGCACCCGTCGCACCTCTGCGTACCCGTGCTGCCGCACCAGGTTGACGACCAGTTGCGCTACGACTGGTACCCGCTCGTCGACCGCAGGAGCCGGGAACAGACGGTCCATCAATGCCAGACACCGTCGGCACGTTGGCGCGAACGCCGGTTGGCGGTGCCGGCTGACGGGTCCGCCGTCACCGCCGCCATCACCAACCAGGCCCGGCCGCACATCGTCGCCTGGCCCAGACCGGTTCCTCGAGCGCAGCGAGGTCGTATCGACGAATGTCGCACACTGGATGCCGCTCGACTGCGGCCGTCACCTCCGCGAGAAACTCGACCAGCTTCGTCGTTTTCTCGATCGCAATCTGACTGAGAGTCACACTCGCATGCACCCCCTGTAAGTTCGCGGCAACGCCACAGACTGCGCCGCCGTCCACCAAGATCACAAGGGTTGTCCCGCGCGCGCAGCGTGAGTAAGCGGTCCGAGCAGGGGTGCAGCACGAAAATCGGACCCCGTCGCCACCTCACCTCTGCGGTGTTCGCGGTCGGCGCCGCGATAGTCTGCAACGGATGAAGCCGTCGGCTCGAAGGTGAGGCTTGCCCGATGGGTACCAGCTACGAACCGATGAGTCTGGCCAGGTTGGCCACCCATCTGGCATCCGCGGACACCGACCAGACTCGCTGGAAGCTCGTATGGGAGTTCCTCGAGGAGTACCGCTGGGAACCCGCAGAAACCAGGATCGACCTGTTAAGCGAGGAGCCTGGGCTGACCGGGGACTCTCGGTGGGATGCGCTACTTGCCGCAGTCGCGGAGCACCTGCTGGCTCAGGCGGACCTTGCTCCGCCCGCATGGGTCGACACACGCGTGCTGCGCCGGGCGTGGTTCCCGGCCGAGCTGGCCATCCACCGGGCCGACGCCCTGGCATGGGCCCCGGCTGCATTCCGAAAGCATGGCGTGTACCTGTCCGTTCACGACTTGGCGGCGGCGTGAGCGGGCCAGACGGCGTTCTGATGGGGCGCGCGGAACTCGAGCGCGCGTTCGCTCACCTGGGCGAGCGGCTTGTCCGTCGCGGGGTCGTCGCCGACATCTTCGTTGTGGGTGGTGCGGCGATGGCGCTCGCCTACGATGCGAAACGGGTGACCAGGGACGTCGATGCGATGTTCGTACCGCACGGAGTCGTCCTTGACGAGGCGCGTGCGGTGGCCGACGAACTAGGCCTGCCGCCGTGGTGGCTCAACGAGCAGGCCAGTGTGTATGTCTCCGGCAAGGACGACCCGGGCAGGCGGCGGGTCTTCGACCACCCTGGCCTGCGCGTGATGGCAGCCTCGCCGGAACACATCTTCGCGATGAAGGCCCTCGCGGCGCGGACCCGCGACGTGGACGACCTTCGGACTCTGGCAGCGCTGGCCAAGGTGGCGACAGTGGATGACGCCCTACGTCTGTGCAGTGACTTCTACCCTGACGAGGTCGTTTCGCCGCGGGCAATGGGAGTCATCCGCGAACTGTTCGAGTAGGTCGAGCACAGCCGTCGAGATTGCCATCAGCAGTACCATCTGCGGTCATCGCAAGTATTCGGGACAATTGCACTCGCTCGTGGTGGCTCACCTCCGCCGGCTCGTACCTGTACGACGAGGCGGCTCGGTCACTTCTTGCTCGTCCTGATCTCGTATGAAGGGAGCCCCAGCGGCCAATGGTTAACCGTCGCGGGCACGTTGCCGTTGCAACCGCCGTCACGATCGTCGCGCTGGCCGGGTGTGCCCAGCCCGGCATGCCGGCCGCCGCGCCCGTCGGCGTCGATGCGCCGGCCATGTTGTCCACTGTGATCTGCCAGGTATATGGAACGCCGCAACAGCGTCAGGCTGGGGAGGAGCGGATGTGGCTCATGAGCCAGTCCGCGATCGCCGCCTGCGCCCGGACCAAGGGCGTCGTGTACGACGTCACTCCCTATCAGCCGATGAGCCCGCCTACCGACCCTGCCCCCGGGGATCTGCTCAGCTTTGCGCCCCAGCGCGCCGACTTCGGGGTCGCCGCCCGTATCGAGATGCTGGCCAAGCGAGGTGAGACCTGGAACCCGGGCTTGCCTGCCGCCTCGGATGACTAAGCTCGCTGGTTCGCGGCTGTCGAGTCCTGCCAGAACGCCGCAACCGCGGGTGAGAAGCTCAGGGTTCCTGACGGGCAGCAGGAACTGGAAGTCGAGCTGGTAGACCTGCTCGGTAGCGTCCAGCAGCAGGTCGCACCGGACCTGACTTGCCAATACGCCAGCTGCATGAAGTCGGCCGGGGTAGACGCCGGTGACCTGTCCGAGGCGTACCTGAAGGTCGAGCAGATGTTCCCGCTCGTGTCTTTTGAGCGTCCGTCGGACCCGACTGCCCTCCCTGAGTGGGCTGACGCTGTCGCGTTCGAGAAGAAGGTAGCCGCTGCCGACTGGGCCTGCCGTGAGCCACGGCTCGATAAAATCGTCAGCGCCGCCACTGACGACCTGCAGAAGTTCACCACCACCAACACCGCCCGAATCACCCGAGTCGCCGACGGGTGGAAGGCGATGCCCAGCCTCGCGCAGACGCTGCGCACCACCGTCAAGACCACGCCCGCGAAGTGACACCCTCCGCCGGGTCTGGTGCGGCTATGGACCTGCAAGCCTGGCCGGAATATGGGATGAAGCTGTCGGAATTCCTGGAGCCCCAGTAGGTGGAAAGATCACCAGGTAGCTGTTGAAGATCATGGCCGCGCCGACGGTCCAGACGTAGACCACGGTGTCGCGGCGGATCTCGGCGGGGCTGTTGACCGCGTCGACCAGCAGCGGGGCGAGGATCACCAGAACGAGGGCGATGAGCGCGCCGACGGCGGTGTCGCCGACGACGGCGACGGCGGAGCTGCGCCGGGCGCTGTCCAGGTCGCCCTTGCCGAGGTACTGGGCGACCAGGACGAGCGCGCCGATGCTGAGCAGGGTGGACAGGTCGTAGCCGACGCCGAGGATCTGGTTGGCGATGCTGACCGCGGCGTTGAGCTGTTCGGAGTGGGCGCTGAGCAGGATCGTGTCGACGAAGCTGGTGGCCAGGGCGAGGAAGCTGACCAGCAGCAGCAGCCAGCTCAGCCGCAGCAGGCCCTTGCGCCGGTAGGTGGTGGCGGCGGCCGGGTCGCGTCGTCGATGTCGGTCACCGGGGCCGTCCGATCAGGTGGCCGAGGCGGTGCAGCACCTGGCCGGCGAGGGAGGTGGACTGCTGGCGGGCGGTGCCGCGCCGCCAGTAGCCGGAGATCGTGCTCTGGTCCGGGCCGATGCCGTGACGGCGGACCCAGGCCCGCACCGGCTTGAGCGTCTCGGCCTCGCCGGCGGCGAACACGAAGGTGTGGGTGCCGGTCGTAAGCGGGATGGTCTCGGCGAAGCCGGCCAGCAGCCCGGTGGTGCCGGCGGGCGCGCCCTGCCGGTGCAGCCAGGTCAGCGTCGACCCGGCCGGCACGCTCACGTCCTGTTCGTCGTCGGGGCCGCCGACCTCGATCGCGGCGACGGCGCGGGCGGACGGTGGCAGGTTCTCCAGCCATCGGGTGATCGCGGGAAGAGCGGTCTCGTCGCCGAGCAGGACGTGGTGGCCGAACTCCGCCGGGATGATCCGCGCCGGACGGGGCCCGACCACCCAGATCGTGCTACCCGGCGGCGCCTGCCGCGCCCAGTCCGAGCCGAGGCCACTGCCGTGCAACACGACGTCGATGTCCAACTCCCCGCGCAGCGGGTCGAAGCGGCGCACGGTGTACTCCCGCCCGAGGGAAACGGCGGCGGCCACCGTAACCGGCCGCCGTCGAGGACCGGCGGGCGGGTCCGGCCGGTGTCCGGATCCGGGAAGACCAGCTTGACGTGCTCGTCGGGCAGGTGACTCTCGAAGCCGGCAAGCTGCCGGGCCGCCCAGGGTGATCCGCATCATCGCCGGGGTGAGCGGACTTCGGTGCAGGATTACCAGCTCTCGCAATCCCAACGGCCGGTCGACGTCCCTCGCACGGGTGAGTCGTTCGTCATGACCATTCCTCACGCAGGTCGACCGGCAACGCACCCGGCCCGGCAAGGAAGGGTAGCCTAAGCTTTTTCGGAGTCGCGGCAGGACGGACCGGTGCCGAAGCCGGGATCCTGGCCGATGCCCGACCGGACGTCGACCGCGACTGCGCCCCGGCCGGCGCCACCCGCACGATCACCCGGGGACCAACACGATCACCCGGAGAGCAGGTCGCAATGGCAGGTGGAGGCCGCAGGTCGCGACGTTCGATCGGGGGAGCGGGCGGGTCGGGCCGCCCCGCCAGCAGCGTGCGCAGACCGTCGACGAGGCCGGCACCCTGCGACGCGGCGGGGAACGCCAGTCATACCTCGGTGTGCCAACGCGGGGGGATTCGGCGCGGAGGCGGACGCCGTCGGTGTCGAGGGCGACCGGTGGAACCGCACCGACCTGGGCCCGCGACGCCGGGTCCATCGCGAGCCGGTCGACGACGATGCCGTCCGGTGAGGTGATGCAGGTGTGCGGCTTCATCGCCGGCCGTCGCGCAGGTCCAGGCTCGCCGGGTCGAACGGTTGCGCCGTACCCAGGATCGATCCGTACTCTGGCCCGTTTCGCAAGCGCGGCGACGGAACGAGGTGTCTGACGTCGATCTGCACCTCTTCCGCTCGATCGCGGCGGGGACCAGTAAGCCCGGCCCTGCTCATCGCGTCGACGGCGAGAACCACCGTACCCTCGGGCGGACGGCGTGCGACGCGGTCAGGTCGACAACGGCATCATCGACTGTGAAGGCGCAGCGACGTGGCGGCGGACCGAAGGAGCGTGCCACCACGGCGGCGTCGTGCCCGTCCGCCGCCGACGCGTCGGTGTCGTGAGGTGGGTGTGCCAGGTCCGTGCCGAGTCGCCGACGGTCCGACCGGCCCGGTCAGGCGGGCTGGTAGGTGAGGCAGTCGCTGGCGGTGGCGCTCGGGCCGACGGTGATGGACTCGGCGGTGCAGGCGAGGTTGGTGTTGTAGACGCACTCGGATCGCGCGCACGCGCCCACGGATCCGGTCACCTCGGCGATCCCGCCCTGCACCGACGACTCGACGAAGGTCGCGCAGGAGGCGGCGGAGCCCGCCGCCGCGACTGTGATCGCCGGGGCGTGGCAGCCGTTGTCGTTGAAACTGCATGCGGTCGCGGCGCACTGGCGGACAGGCGGTGACTGCAACAAAGTCTTCATGACGCCTCCATGCTGTCGCGGCGGGCAGTCCCGCCGTGTCGATCGGTCGTTTTCGTTGCTGCCCGGACGGGCGAGATGACCCGTGTGTTCACGGCGGCAAGCAATACATGTCAATGACGCGACGATAGCAAGAACGCGGCGAAAGAACCGGCGCCACGCGCACAGGGTCGCTCTTTCGAGGAATTCGAATAAGTAAGCCTAACCTTTGTTGGTTCTACCTGTCTTCGCAATGCGCGACCGGGTGACAGCCAGGGCTCCGGCAAGGTAGTTGTTTGACCGTTTCAGGTTATTCCGAGTAGTTGGAGTGGCCGGTAGGGGTTTCGGCTGTTGTGGCGTAGGGCTGCGGCGATGGTTGTGGTGGTGCCGGTCAGTCGGAGCAGGCTGATCGCTGTGTTGCGCAGGGTGGCCATGACGCGTGGCGCGTTGCCGGTGCGGATGCGGCTGGCGTCCTCGGCGTAGGTGGTGTCTCTGATGTGGTGCAGGGTTTCGATGGCCCAGTGTCCGCGTAGCCAGTCGGCGAGGTCGGCGGGGCTGGCCTGGGTGGTGGTCAGGTTGGTGATCGCGTAGACGGTGACGGTGGACCAGCGGCCGGTGGCCAGGTTCATCCGTCGGCGGCGGATTCGTAGCGCTTGCACGGCGTGCGGGAAATCCAGGGCGAGGGCTGGGGTGCAGGTGACTGCTTGCAGGCGGCGGATGTCGTAGCGGCCGTGCCCGCGGGTGCTGGTCTCGTCCTGGGTCGGGATTTTCGCCCAGGGCAGCGTTTTGAGCTGGTGGTACAGACGCGGCTGGTTCTTCTTCACGGTGAACAGATAGCCGGCCTTCTTGTCGTCGACCAGCCAGCGGGCGTGCTCACGCTGGGTGTGCAGAGCGTCTGCGGTGACGACCACCGCGGTCAGGTCGAGCGGGGTCAGCAGCGGCTGGAAGCGGGTCAACTCGTTGGTCTTGCCGGCCACATCGACTTGGCCGAGGACCGCCCCTGTGTGCTGATCCAGCACTGCCAGGAGATGCACCTGACTGCCGGCCGGGCCGCTGCCCCGCAAGGTTTTGCCGTCCACGCTGAAGTTCCACCCTGGGACCGGACACCGGGGTTTCATGCCGCGAGGGCGAGGGCTTGACGGTAGCAGGCACGCACTTCATGGGGCGTGCGGTGGTTCAGCGTCGAGTGTAGACGGTTGTGGTTGTAGTAGGTGAGGTAGGCGAAGACGTCTCGACGGGCCTGCTCGCGGGTGTCCCATACGCGGGTGCCGATCTCGGCCTTGAGGGTGGCGAAGAACGACTCGGCGACCGCGTTGTCGTAGCAGGAGCCGACCCGACCCATCGACGGCCGCATGTCCAGGCTGGTTAGGGTGGTGCG
>NZ_KB895867.1:0-34981 GCF_000374985.1 Micromonospora sp. CNB394
CCGCTTCGGCCTGGACCAGTGTCAGGCCCGCCTGTACGGTGCGATCGCCCGGCACACCGCGCTGGTCATGACCGCTCTCGCGGTCTGCGCGGTCACCGCCGCCGAGTTACGCCACCGCACCGACAGCCAGGCGCCCCCGCCGACCACACCCGACCAACTGCCACCAGCCGAACCCGGACTGATCCCCCTGACCGTGCCCGAGATCGGACGACTCCTCGCCGACGCCCTCCATCACCCACAACCACCCGACCACACCATCGACTGGCTCACCTGGCGACGCCGACACCAGGCCCGCGCCCGCTGGTACCACCAACGCACCCGCCTCAACCGCGGCTACGCCCTGGTCAACTAGCAAATGGCGGCTGCCGTACTAGGTCTAGCCAGCAGTGCTCGTGGGTTGCTCGGCAACGCCGGCGAGACGCAGGCGTTGCCGGTGGGTGTGGAGAAGGTCGGCGGCTGCGGCGGAGTCGCCGAGGGCATTTAGTTGGCCGGCGGCGAGCTGATGGAGTTGCTGGTTGTAGGGGTCGATGCGGATCGCCGCTTGCAGCAGCCGCAGGCGCTCGTGGGGGTCAGTTTGTGCTGCCGCGGCGGTGGTGTGGGCGTCGAGGACTAGTCGGCGTGTGGCCTCACGGGGTGGGTCGATCCATGGCCAGGTGTGGCCGGCGGCGAGGTCGCCGGTGTAGGCGTCGATCACGGCCTGCCAGCTGCCGGGGGCGTCTGTGGTGGTGCTGTGGTGGGCGGCGGCTTGCAGTCGCCACAGGTCCACGTCGGTGCGTGGGTCGAGGTGGTAGCGGTCCTCGGTGTGGACAACCACCTGGTCGGGGGTGGTGGCGCGGATGGTCGAGCGTAGGTCGCTGAGGGTGGTGTAGAGGCGGCCGGTGACGGTGTGGGCGGGTAGGCCGGGCCAGAGGGCGTGTACGAGTTGCGTGGTGGTGGCGCCGTCGGGGTGCACGGCGAGGAAGACGAGGATTTGCAGGGCGGCGCTGCGGCGGATGGTGATTTCTTTGCTGTCGATGAGCAACGCTGGGCGGCCGAGTACCCGTAGCTGGACCGTGGTCGATGTGGGCTCGGTGGGCTGTCGCGGTGTAGGTGGTGGGATTCGGCTGGCTTGGCGGGGGATCTTTGCCTGTGCACGGTCGAGCGGCCGGGCTGGCGCGGACGTGGCGGGGCCGGGTGCTGCGGTGGTGGGTTGGGTCAGGACGGCGAGCAGGTCCGCTGCGGCGGTGCTGTCGAGGACACACATCCGTGGTCGGGGTTGCCTGGTCTGGTGGTCCACTGTGTGGCCGTGGCGGTCGACGCGCCAGGTGGGTTGTGGTGCTTCGGCGTCGAGGGTGACGACACGAGCGCCGGGGAGGTTCGGCGGTGCCGGCGTCGCGGGTTCGGCGGTCAAGACGAGGCTGGGTATGCCGCAATCGGCTGTCGCCGACGTGTTGGATGCAGGTAGCAGGCGTCGGGCCTGTTCGAGGGTCTCGACGATATGCAGTCCGGGGATCGTGTGGGCGGCGTCGGCGATGGTGGGCAGGATCCTGGCGAGGGCGTTGCTGGTGACGATCACGGGGATCGTGTCGGTGGGGTCGCGCAGCGCGGTGAGGAGCTGGGTGATGAGTAGACCGCGGGCGGCGTGGTCGGCCCCGTCGCCGACGAGACGTATGCCGGCCGGGGGCAGCAGCGCCGGTATGGCGCCGGTGGTGGCTGCTGGTGGTGGTTGGTCGGCGATGGCTGCTTGGACGGCGGTGACGGTGGCAGGTAGGGGTGTCAGCTGGGTGGCGTCGGTGTCGGGTTGGCCGGGTTGGTGGGCGCGACGGCGGCGTAGCCACACCAGGGCCGCTGCGGCGGCGATGTGGTGGGCGGTGTCGTCGGGTAGCCAGCCGCCGGGCACGACCACCCCACCCTGCTCGGTCTGGGCCGCGTTGGACGGGTGGTCGAGTTCATCGGCGGTGACTGGTGTCGGCGGGTTCGGCGGCTGGGTGGTAGGGGTGTGGGCGGTGGTGAGGGCGGCCGCGCCGGCGATGCTGGTGACGGCGGCCTGCCATGGGGTGGGTAGCGGCAGGTGGCGCATCCATCGGGCGCCGGCGCGCAGTCGGCGGGCGGCTGTGACGGTGACGGTGTAGGCCATGCCCAGCCACAGCAGCCAGGCCACGGTGATGAGCCCTGTGGTGAGGGTTGCCGGGGTCAGCGGGTCGGTGAGCCAGTCGCGTAGCTGCGTGCTGGTCGGCCAGCCGGGCAGGTGCGCTCGGGTGAGGGTGGCCAGCAGCCACGGCGGTATCGCCAGGATGGCCAGCGCGACGGTAGCGCCTGCGAGTCGCCGGGTCCCGTTCACCGCGGCTCCTCCCCCATGTGCGTCGGGTGGTATCCGGTTGGTGGGGTCATTGCGGCGGCCGGTGGGGGTGGTGGGGGCGTAGTAGGTGGGTCCACATCTGGCGCAGCCACCAGGTGGTCACGGCGATGGCGTAGATGGCGCCGAGGATGCCGGAGGCGGACCAGGAGACCAGGGCGGCGGTGATGACGGCGAGGGGTGCGCTGAGGATCAGGCGCAGGATCGGCTGGGACACGACGGCCATGACGGTGCCGATGCCCAGGAGCAGGCCTCCGACTCGGCCGGCGAGGTCGATCCAGAGGATCAGGTGGGGCCACCGGTCGGCGGTCAGGCTGTATTGGATGAGCAGCATCCCGGCAGCGGCGGTGAGCACGGAGCTGGTGGGGAAGGCGAGCAGTTTCGACCATCCGCCCGCGGGGGTGCGCCATTGCCGGGCGGCGATGAGGGCCATGACGGCGGCGGCGGTGATGGTCGGGGTGATGGGTAGCAGTGTCCAGCGCAGGAAGCCGTTGACGGGGTAGCCGACGTAGAGGCTGCCGACGACGGCGTACATGCCGCTGACGGCGACGCCGAGGGAGGCCGCGGCGAGGATGCCGGTTCCGGTGTGGATGCCGGGGCTGGTCGGGGTGGTGGTGCGGTTGGCGATGGTGGAGGCGAGGACGGTGCCGGCGCTGAGGCAGGCGATGACGGCGAAGACGGCGGCCATTGTCAGCTCGCCCCAGTTGAGGATCGCTTCGCGGTACATGAGGGAGCCGCGCCAATCGGGCGTGAGCAGGAACTGGGAGACCAGGGCGAGGGAGGCGAAGCCGGGTAGGGCGATCGCGGCGGCGCGCCGCACCGGCGGCACCGGCTCATCGGTCGTGGTGGGGTCGGTGGTGTTGGTCGCGCCTGCGTCGGCGGCGCCTCGGGCTGCGGCCAGGGTGGGCTGGTCGACGAGGGTGGGGGTGATGCCGGCGTCGGTGAGGGTCTGCGCCAGCAGGGGAAGGCGGGCGGTGCCGCCGACGCAGTAGACGCCGGTGAGGTCGCGGGGTGTGAGTTCCGCGGCGGTGATCGCTTCGGTGGTGAGGTGGGCGATGCGGTGCAGGACGGGCTGGGCGGCTTGGTCGAGCAGGCCGGTGTGGAGCACCACGGCCGGTCCGTCGGGTAGGGGCACGGTGACGGCCGGGTGGTCGGTCAGGGCGTGTTTGCCGGCGCGGAGGCTGGCCGTCATGGCCCATCGTTGCCCGCCGGTGCCGGGTGGGTTGGTGGTGAGTGTGGTGGTGAGGGCGTCGTCGATGGCGGTGCCGCCGGCGGTCGGGTCGGCGAGGGTGGCGAGGACTTCGAAGCCTGCGGGGCCGCGGCGCAGGATGCTGACTTCGGCGGTGGCGCCGACGTCGCAGACGGCGATGTAGGCGCCGACGGGCAGCTGCAGGCCGGTGGCGAGCAGGTGCCCGGCGACGGCGGTCGGCGCGTCGATCAACTGTGGTGGTGGGAGGCCGCCGCGGTGCGCGGCGTGGCGCATCCAGGTGCGTCGTCGCGGGCCCCAGCCTGCCGGGACGACCAGCCGCACGTCGTCGATGCCGGGCCCGGCGACCTGGTGGGCTTGCTCGGCGGCGCGGCGCAGGGTCGCGGCGACCAGATCGAGTGGGTCAACGTCGGTGTCGGCGACGGTGAGGCGCTGCTCGGAGGGTTGGCGGGGGTGCGGGATGAACCGGTGCGGTGTGACCGGTGCGGCCCGCCAGGCGTGGTGGCCGGTCACGGTGGTGCCGTCCTCGCTGAGGAGGACGGCGCTGGGCAGGGCGGGTTCGCCGTCGAAGAGCAGCGGTGTCCAGGTGCCGTCCGGCCATGCCAGTACGGCGGTGGTGTCGGCGCTGCCGTAGTCGATCGCCAGCCGCGCCCGCCCCGATCGCATGGAGGTCAGTCAAACATGAGGATCTCATTCACGTCATCCCTGAATCACTCACCGCAACCGGCCGCGGCGCCCGACACGGTCACAACAGTGAACACCGGGACTGACGGTCGGTCCTGCCCCCGCTGGGTGGAACCTGACCACTTGACCTGCAGCGGCATCGTCAACGGCATGCCGCGCCATCGATGATCCGTCAGGAGGGCACCATGCATGACTCCACCAATCCGATCTCAGCGCACGGACAAGCCGTAGCGAGCCGATGGACGCAGGCGGCGTTGTCCTGCGAGCCCGCGGACCAGGCGCGCGCGGAGGCAGCCGTTCGCCTCGCTTACCGCAGCGCCGGGCATCCCGAGCCGTCGCGGTTCCTGTGGTGCCCCTCTCCCCCGGCCGCGCTGCAGCAGGTGCGGCGGCTCCTCGAGGACGGGCACCCGTCACTGGTCGCTCCGGTCCGCCGCGATGCCCTGAACCGTGCGCTGGCAGCAGCGCGAGCCCCGATCTGGGAGCAGACCAGCGACCACGACCGGTTCACCGCCTTCGGCGATTTCCACGACTTCATGGAATGGCACGGCTACTACGGCGAGCAGCGCTACGACGGCTTCGAGGCCCGCTACAACCTGATGGAGCACCGGTACCTCTGCAACCCGGGCACCGAGGGCGAGCGGTCCGCGCTCACACCGGTGCTACAGGCGGTACGGCAGGTGTATAACCAGGTGCTGGGCCCGATTTGGGCGGCAATCGACCGCAGCCTCACCGGCAGCTACATCATGCAATTCGCCTGGTATTGGAGCGACGAGCAGACGATCGTGAAGCGCAACGACGGGGGACGCGCCGTGATCCGTTACTGCCTGAATCCTCGCGACTGGTTCTTCGATCCGGCCTGGAACCTCTACCCCGACTGGCTTCTGCTCGCCGCGATCGACACCTACCAGCAGGTGCCCGGCACGGCACCCACCCCAGGGTGGGAGGGATGCCGTGACGTGGCGCTGGCGGCCGGGTCGTGGTGGCCCCTATCGGGGGTGGCCGTGATGATGCAACGCCCCACCGTTCTGCGAGTCACCGGCGACGGCCTGCTGCACGGCGTCGATGAGCCCGCGGTTGTCTGGCCCGACGGCAGCACCCTGTGGGCCCGTGACGGTGCCGCTGTCCCACCCGGGTGACCGCCCCGCCGACGGCACCTAAGCCCCTTCCGATTGCGTCTCGGCCCTGGAGGGCGGGTCCGGTGCGGCGACCCGCCCTCCAGCGCGTCGGCGCCGCCATCCGCGGGCGCAGGCGGGTCGACGGCCTTGGCTCAGGCGTTGCCGCGCGTCGGCGCTTGTGCGGTCAGGCCCTGAGGCGGTTCTGAGGAGTTAGGAGCTGCAGGTGTTCAGCATGCTCTGTAGGGCGGACTTCTCCGACGACTGCAGGCTCAGCCCCCAGTTGTACTTCACAGTGATCCACATCTTGCTGTAGGTGCACCGGTACGACGACAGCGGCGGCTGCCACGTCGACGGGTCCTGGTCACCCTTGGACTGGTTCACGTTGTCGGTCACGGCGATCAACTGCGGGCGGGTCAGGTCGTTGGCGAAACTCTGCCGCCGGCTAGTGGTCCAGCCACTGGCGCCGGAGCGCCATGCCTCGGCCAGGGGCACGACGTGGTCGATGTCGACGTCGGAGGCGGCGGTCCAGGTCGCGCCGTCGTACGGGCTGTACCAGCGGCCCGAGGTCGCCGCGCAACTGCTGTTGGTGACCACGGACGTGCCGTCGCGCTTGAGGACCGTCTCGCGGGTGTTGCAGGCCCCGCTGATGGTGATCCAGTGCGGGAAAAGATCCCGGGAGTACCCACTCGTCGACCCCTCGCTCTTCACCGTCAGAGCGTTGAGCTGCGACTGGGCGCTCGCCTTGGACGGAATACCGGGAGGTGTCGCCGAAGCCACCGAGGCGTCGACCGCGACCAGGCCGGCGCTGGCGACCATCACGGCCGCTGCGCCGGCCAGGGCACGCCGTGCCACCGCAGATGTGGTGAGTCGTCGGGTGAGTCGCATGAGGGCCTCCTCGGGCATCCGTCGTGGACAGCGACCATCTCGCCCCATCATGTCCATCGACGGTCACCACTGTGAAGAGTGGGAAAGGCTCCCGCGAACACTGATCACAGCCATTCCCTGTCCGCACCACCGGCCCCGGGGGGAGCACACGCCGGTCCGCTGCCCCGCCGCCGATCGCGCCTGTCGAGATGGCGACGAACCGGCGATCAGCGACGATCCGACGTCCTAGAGTGCGACTCTCAGGCTGGCACTACACCTGCAATTCCGGGAGCGACGGTGGCCAACAACCTGATCGTCATGACATGGAACGTCGAGAACCTGTTTCCACCCGACGACACCGACACGTCGGCGGCCGACACCTACACCGCGAAGCTCACCTACCTCGCCGGTCTGATCGCCGGCACCGGCGCCGACGTCGTCGCCCTTCAAGAGATCGGCAGCCTCCGGGCCGCACAGGACCTGCAAGCTGCCCTCGGTGAGCCCTGGCAGGCCGTCGTGTCCTCCCACCCGGACAGCCGCGGCATCCGCGTCGCCGTCCTCGCCCGGCATCTCCTCGCCGAGGAAGCGCAGATCCTCGCGCTGCCGCCCTCCGGATTGCCTGCGGTCCCCGACGTCGACGGCGACACCCTCACCCACATGGGACGCGGAGCACTTCAGGTACACGTCGACTGCGGCGGCGCCGGGCTGCGCCTGCTGACCGCGCACCTGAAGAGCAAACTGCTCACCTACCCGGGCGGGCGACGCTACCCCCTCAACGAAGACGAACGCGCTCGCGGCGCCGGCTACGCCGTCCTGCGGCGCACCGCCGAAGCCGTCGCTCTTCGCGTACACCTCAACGAGACCCTCGCCGCAGCCGCCGTAGACGGCCAACCGGGCATCCCCACGATCCTGTGTGGCGACCTCAACGACGGCCCCGACGCCATCACCACCGTCCTGCTCGAAGGCCCAGCCGACGGAGACGTCAACCGCCCCGACAAAGGCGACGCCGTCCGGCTATACAACCTCGGACGACGCCTCCCCCCAGCCCGCGCATACTCCCGCATCTACCAAGGCAACGGCGAGCTCATCGACCACATCCTGGCAACCCGCGACCTGCAACTCCAGCTGAGCAACGTCGACTCCCTCGTCGACGACATCACCTCCATCGGCGCCTCCACCCGCAGCCGAGAGAAGGCCGTCGTACCAGACCACGCACCGGTTCTCGCCCGGTTCAAGGGGTAACGCAGCCGGCCGGTGTGACCGGCATTCGCCGTTCACGGGATGGCCGACGTGAACCGCTGCCGGTCATGGACAGCCCTCGAGACTTTGTCGGTGGACCCCCGACAGCAACTCTGACAAAACTTTGACAAGGTCATCGGACCATAGCCGCCCCCGCTCTCGATAATGGACACCTGGCACTGTTGCTGGTCCCGTAGCGGCCATCTGTCGCACCGCTGCTCGGCGCTACTCAGTCGGCCGGCGGGTCACAAGCGCGGCTAACGTCGGTACGGACCGTGACGGCGGTGTATGCAGGCATTGGGGGTTGATGTGTTGGCTAACACCGACGAGAGCAGGAACGCCTGCCAGGCGCTCGGCCGTCGGCTCGCCCAGTTAAGGAAGGCTGCCGGTCACACTCAGCATGAACTGGCTCGGCTCGTACAGTACGGGCGCAGTTCGGTGGCGAACACCGAGACCGGCCACCAGCACCCGGACCGTGCCTTCTGGGCGCGCTGCGACAGCGTGCTGCAGGCCGGTGGCGTCCTCATCAGTGAGTACGACCGGATCACGGAGCTAGACCGACGACGACGCCGCTCATCGGCGCTCCAAGAGCTCAAGACCGCACCGGGGCCCGCAGCGCCGATGGACGCTGGGCACTCCTTACCTGGAGTGGATAGCGGTGCTGTGCTGTGGGAAGGTGCGGGCAGCATCGATGCCCGTCGGCTGGCGCTGAGGTCTTCCATTGATGACAACGTCCGCCTGACGTATTTGGAGAACGAGCTTCGGGAGGCGATCGCTGACAACGAGCGCCTCACCCCTGGGATTCTCGTAGGGCGTCTGCGACCGCTGCGCGCCTATGTCGACCAGCTCATGGCCGGCCGGCAGCACCCGCCACAACGGGCCCGTCTCTACGCCGTCGCCGCTCACCTGTCTGGGCTTCTTGGCGCGCTCGCCCTTGACCTCGGCGCGTTCGGTGTGGCGCACGCCTACGCCGCCGAAGCGTTCGACTTGGCCGAAGCTGCCGAGCAGCCCGACGTCCAAGCCTGGGCGCGCGCCACGCAGAGCCTGGTTGCCTTCTACGCCGGTGAGTACCATGACGCGCTGGCTTACGCCCAGGATGGCCTGCGTCGTGGCAGCGCCAGCGGGCACCGTATCCGCCTCACGATCAACGGTCTGGCGCGAGCCCTCGCTCATCTCGGCGACCGGTACGGGGTAGACCGTGCTGTCGACGATGCCTTCACCATGCTGTCCAACTACCCGGCTGACTCGCCGGTCAGCGCGAGCCTCACCCTCGGCCCGTACTGTCCGGCAAGAACTGCGGCCAATGCGGCGACTGCTTACCTGGCGCTCGGCCGTACCGCAGGCGTCACCGACCATCTGACCGTCGCTATAACCGCGTTCGACGCCGCAGGCATGGCCGGTCCGCGGGCACTCAGTCGCCTCGATCTGGCCACCGCTCACCTGCACGCCGGCCGTCCCGACCCTGACCAGGCCGCCACGCTGGCGATGGAAGCGCTTACCCTTACCTCGCAACAGCGTTTCGAATCGGTTCATCAACGCGCCCGGCAGTTCCTCGCCGCCGCTCATCCCTTCGCTCGCCATCCGCGGCTAAGGCAGGTCGCCGACCTGCTGGCCGACCGCCCGCGGGCCGGTGTCATCCGAGCCGCCTTACCATCGCTGTCATGAGCAGCCGGGAACTGGCCAACCTGCAACAGCGCTGGACCGCCTACCAGGATCTACCCGAACTCACCGTTCACTGGTACTGGCGCCCAGGCTGGCGGGCCGACCGCCAGTTCTACACCTGGCACCTCACCTTCGAGCACCAACCTGAGCTTCATCGCCTCGTCACCGGCCTGCAACGCCAACTCACTCTGCCCGGGCTGGACTTGGTGCCGCTCGATGGGCTGCACCTGACCATGCAAGGTCTCGGCTTCACCGACGAGGTCACCACTAACGACATCGAGGCGATCGTCGCGGAAACCCAGCGACGCTGCGCCGGCCTGCAGCCGCTGGAGCTGTCACTTGGCCCGGTCGACCCCGATGCCGAAGGGATTGGCTTGCTCGTCCGCCCCTGGGACCGCGTCGAACACCTGCGCGCCACCATTCGTGATGCCATCAGCGCGGTATGGCCGGCAGTTCCGGAGGCTGCAGAAGGCTTTCGGCCCCACGTAACTGTCGCTTACAGCGGTTCGCAAGCGCCGACCGGACCAATCTGCGCCCGCCTCGCCGAACTACGTGACCAGCCACCCGCCCGGGTGACTATTCGACAGGCAACGCTGATCGCGCTGCGACGAGAAGACCAGACCTACAACTGGACAACTGTGGCCGTGGCACCCCTCGGCGGATGATGATCATGCTGGATCTGCGGGTCGTAAGCGCCGAACGGATCGAGCGGGGCGCACGCCCAACCGCTCGACCCGTTGCCCATTAGCCAGCACTGGTGAGGTGACTGCCGGCGGCGGCAGGCGGTGCTGCCCCGAGCAGTTGTGCGGCTGCATGGAGTTGGCGGTGTATGACCTGGGCGTGGTGGCTGTCGGTATGAGGTTGGTGGTGGCCTGCGGCGGCCGTGGTCAGGAACCACCAGGCTGCCCAGAGGCGGTGCCACCCCAGGGCCCACTGTGCGGCCGGTAGGCCGCCGCGGTCCGAGTGGGCGTCGGGACTGCCGCCGGTCGCGACGTAGACGCGGATTAGGTGACTGAGCTGGGCCGGGTCTGGGTTGGTGCGGGTGCCGAACCAGGTGGCGAGGTCGAGCAGTCCGGGCCCGGTGAACGCTTTCGCCCAGTCGACTAGGTGGCAGCCGTTGCGGCTGACGTGCAGCGAGGTGGGGTGGAACTCGCCGTGGCACAGCCCGAAGGGCTCTCGTTCGGCGCCGTCGGCGCGCCTGCCCGCCACGGCGGCCAGCCGCCGCAGCAGGTCCTCGATCGTGCCCGTGTAGAGGAAGCGGCCCTTACGGTGTAGCGCGTCGAGTGCAGCGAGCGCCTGCTCAGGAAGGCGCGCCAGGGTTTGCTGGCCGAACGCGGGCAGCGTGGGCATCGGGGCGATGGCGTGGACCGCGCGGGCGGCGGCTGATGCCTCGGCCGTGGTGGGTGGGCGGATGGGGTCGCCGAGGTCGTCCATCAGCATGCCCAGCGCCTGCGGACGTAGCGTGTAGCCGTGCAGGTGAGGCACGGCGGCACCGTGCTCGTTGAGGGCTCGCAGCACGGCGGCTTCGCCGGTGAACGGTGATGTGGCGATCTTGCAGATCATGCTGCTGCCGTCGCTCAGGTACAGCCGGTGCACCGTCGACAGCTCCCACTCCTGGATGACCTGCGCGCCGACCTTTTCTCGGCCGGCGGCGGTGAGCAGGTCACGGTGAAGCTGGTCGGCCAACGCGGCATCTATAGCGATCATGGTCTGCTCCCCGTCTGGACGCCGGTGGCGGCTCGCTCGAGCAGCGTCAGGGCGGTGTCGAGGCGGGCCGACATCCGGAGCGGCACTCGATGGTGGGCTGCCTGCTGAAAGGCCCGGAAGTACGGCAGTAGCGCGAGCAGCGCCGGGCGCGTGCGGAGGAAGCGGGTGACACCACCACTGGCTTGTGCCCGTCGTAGCAGCGACGTCAGCGCGACTATCTTGTCGGCGGTCGAGGCGAGCAGCACCGGTAGGTCGTCCACGCGGATGGGCGGTTCCGGCATGTCGAGATCCTGGTGCTCGGCCTGCAGAGCGGCGATGATCCGCGGTACCTGCGGGCCGTAGGCGGTGGCGAGGATCAGGTAGATGTCCGGCGTACGGGGCGCGAAGTCGGGGATGTCGTACAGCAGCGCTGCGGCTATCAGATCAGGGTCCGGGTTTGGTACATGCTCGCCGATGGTTACCGCGACCCGGACGGCGTGGGTCAGTGCGGGGCGGTCGTCGATGGTGTGTCCGGCGCACCATCGTTGGGCGTCGCGTAGGGCGCGGTCGATGGTGGCGGCCCGGGGAGGGGATAAGACGGTCATGGCCTGATACCTCCTGGTTGCCGTAGCATCGGCGTCATGTCGGGGCCGCTACAGCAGTGGTGTGAGCAGACGTGCGTGGTGTGTCCCGCTCAACAGCTCGGGCCGGGCCAGTTCGACGTGGTCGACCGGCCCGGACCCGAGTTTGCCTACGACGCGGACATTGGATGGCGAGTCACCGTCGAGGGTGTCGCGGTGTGTGTACACCCGTATCGGGTCGGGCTTCCGCCGGGCCGCTACGCCTCGCGCGGGGAGCCTGTCCCCGTCCGGGCGTCACGACCGGCGCCGACGCCTGCTTCCCTGGTGCTACCTGCCGACCTGGTGGATCTGGAAGGCTGGCTCGTCGCCGTCCTGCGCGACGCTCCGTCGGAGCAGATCTTCGGTGCCGTCGCCCGCGCCGAGCGCCTCGCCGGCGAAAGGTTCGACCCGAAGCAGGTGGTGGCAGCCATGCGGCGAGTGCTGTCGGTGGAGCTGGCTAACCGGTGACCCCGACGGGCGCGGTCGCAGGGCCGGGCTTCTCGAAGTCGAAGTCGTGGCTGCGTCCGTCGCGTCCCAGGCCTGCGGCCTGGTAGTGAGCGTTGAGTTGGTCCAGCCGGCGGGTCACCTCGGCGGAGTCCAGCCAGTACCGCAGTGGCTGCGGCCCCCAGCCTGCGGCGGCGTAGTACGCGTCGGTCAGGCAGCCGCGGACGTAGGTGAACTCTTCCAACTCCGTGGCGTGCGGGAACGTGACCCCGAGGTCGCGCTGCATCCGGGACATGAGGGTGAACTGGGCCAGCACGGCGTGGATCATCTCGTCGACCGGCGCCGGCACCAGCAGCTCAGCGACTTCCTCGTCGCCGCCGGAGAGCTCGAACACTGCGGCCTTGAGCGCCAAGACCCGCATCGCCTCGGTCAGCAGCGGGCCCGCGTCACGGTCCAGGGACCACTGGCTGATCGCCGGGTACCCGGTGAATGTCGCCCAGCAGCTGGAGTACTTCATCGACGAGCTGCGTAGCCGCTCGGCCGACGGGTGCTGCGTGATCAGGTCGAGGATCTCGGCGGCTCGGCGACCGACCTCAGCGGGTTCGGGCATGGATTGTGGGGTCATGGCACGTCCTTCCTTGGAGAGCCTTGGGCATAGGCAGGCGTAACCAGCGACGCCGGGACGCCTGTCACCGCTGTCCTCGCGCCAATGGCGCTCACGGTGATGCCTCCATTAATGCAGCGTGCGTGGATGTCGATAACCCACTGCGTCGACCTCTGACAAAGATTCGACATTGCCCGGCCTAGACCACTGTGCGGACGGATGCGGCTTTACGACGCGTCTTCGAGAGGCGCCGGTCGGCGCTGCTCGCTGTTGGAGTCGGTATTCGAATAGGCGCTTGTCGGTGGGTTGTCAGACGTGGATGAGGAGGCTTACCGACATTGAGCTCCTTCGCCTTTAGTCACTCTCGTCGCCGGGAACCTCAGCCGTGTCCCGGCCAGGATGCGTCGCGGTCGAGCCGTGACGGCGGGCGCTTTCGTGGGGCGCCGAGGACGGCTCGTCGAGCAGTTTCAGGGAGGAATGCTGGATGTTCGATCAGGGAGAGCTGGAGCGTTACGGCTATCGGCAGGAGTTGAACCGCCACCTGCGGTTCCGGGATCTCGTGGCCTACGGTTTGGTGTACATGGTGCCGATCGCGCCGATGGCGATCTTCGGCAGCGTGTACGCCGGCTCCGGTGGGATGGTGGCCCTGGCATACGCGGTCGGTGTGGTGGCGTTGGTGTTCACGGCGTTTTCCTATGCTCAGATGGTCAAGGCGTTCCCGATGTCGGGCAGCGTCTACAACTACGCCGGCCGGGGCATCAGCGCACCGGTCGGTTTCCTCGCCGGTTGGGTGATCCTGCTCGACTACGTTCTCGTACCGGGCCTGCTGTATCTGGTGGCGTCGGTGGCGATGCACGCGACGGTGCCGGCGGTGCCGGTGTGGTTGTGGCTGCTGGGGTTCGTCGCGGTCAACACGATCGTCAACTCGGTCGGCATACGGATGACCGCGATGGTGACTCGGGTGATGCTCGTCGGCGAGCTGATCGTCCTGGCGGTCTTTCTGGCCGTCGCCTGCTGGGCTCTCGCGTCAGGTAGGGGCCGGTTCAGCTGGGACGCGTTCTACAACTCCGACACGTTCACCTGGGCCGTGGTCGCGGGGGCGGTGTCGATCGCCGTGCTCAGCTTTCTGGGTTTCGACGGCATCAGCATGCTGGCCGAGGAAACCAGGGGCGGCTCTCGGCAGATCGGCCGGGCGATGACCGCCGTCCTGATCCTGGCGGGGGTGTTGTTCATCGCGCAGACTTGGCTTGCCGCGATGCTCGTCCCCGACCCCGGCGTGCTCCTGGCGCAGGGTGACCCGAACGGCACTGCCTTCTACGACGCCGCCGCGGTGGCTGGCGGCGGGTGGCTGGCCACCCTCTGCGCCGTCGCGACCGCGATCGCGTGGGGTCTGCCGAACTCGATGGTCGCGCAGGTCGCGACGTCCCGGCTGTTGTACGCGATGGCCCGCGACCGGCAGCTCCCGAGCTTCTTGGCAAAGGTGTCGGTACGACGCAACGTGCCGATCAACGCGACCCTGCTCACCGGCGCCGTGTCTCTCGCCCTGGGCCTGTACATGGCCACCCGCGCCGACGGGATCACTCTGCTGTCATCGCTGATCAACTTCGGGGCGATGGTCGCGTTCCTCGTCCTGCACGTCTCCGTCGTCGTGCACCACCTCATCCGGCGGCGCAGCGGCAACTGGTGGGCGCACCTGGTCATGCCCGGTATCGGGTTCGCGATCCTGGCCTACGTAGTGGCGAACGCGAACATCGCCGCGCAGCGCCTCGGCCTGGCCTGGCTCGCCCTCGGCATGGTCGTACTCGCCGGCCTCTACCTGTCCGGCCGCCGTCCGTCGCTGTCCGGCCTGACGCCAGTGCAGCGGTCCGCTCGTGACCTGGAGCGGGTGTGACCACGATGTCTTCCGGAAGTCACTTCACGTATCGGCCGGCGCGGGACGAGTTGGCCTACACCTTCGGCGGGCGGATCCCGGTAGCGCATGTGCGCTCCGGTGACGTGTTCACCGTGCACACCGAAGACTGCTTCGGCGGACGGGTACGCGGTCCGGCGGACCTGCCGTCGCAGGTGTGCGCGATGCCATATCTGAATCCGGTGTCGGGGCCGTTCTTCGTCGAGGACGCCGAACCCGGCGACACCCTCGCCGTCCACATCGCCTCGATCGTCCCGGCCCGGGACTGGGGTGTGTCCGCGACGTTCCCGTACTTCGGGGCGCTGACCTCCACGCCGCACACCGCGACCCTCCAACCACCCCTCGACGAGCGCGTCTGGGTCTACCCCATCGACCCCACCGCCGGAACCGTGCGGTACTGCGCCACCACCAGCGACCACAGGGTTGAGCTGCCGTTGGATCCGATGATCGGCACGATCGGCGTCGCCCCCGCCGCGATGGAAACCCGCGCCACGATCGTCCCGGACTACTACGGCGGGAACCTCGACACCCCGCAACTGCGCGCCGGCAACACCCTCTACCTCGGCGTCAACGTCCACGGCGCGCTCCTCGCCCTCGGTGACGGACACGCCCGCCAAGGCGAGGGTGAAGCGTGCGGGGCCGCGGTGGAGATCGCCACCGTCACCACCCTCGCCGTCGAGGTCATCAAGGGCGGCCTTCCCACCGCATGGCCGCGGCTGGAAACCGACGTCGCAATCATGTCCGTCGGCTGCGCCCGACCACTCGAGGACGCCTACCGCATCGCCCACCACGACCTCACCACCTGGACCGCCGACCTCTGCCGTCTGGACACCCTCGACGCCTACCAGCTCATCTCCCAAGCCGGCCGGGCACCGATCGGCAACGTCTGCGACCCCAACTACACAATCCTCGCCGCCATCGACAAAGCCCACCTCCCCCAGCCGCAGCCCGCCTACGCAGACGCCCACGCCCGGCTCCGCAGCCTCACCCAGGGGCAGCCATGACCACGCCGGTACCCGGGCTGCCGCTACGCGACGAGCTGTACCTGCTCGCCCACAACGACGACACCGGCCAATCCCACATCCACCGCCAAGCCCTGGCCCTCGGTCTCGCCGGCGCCGTCCTCATCGACCTCGTCCTCACCGGCCGCACCACCCTCGACGGCAGCGGCCATCCGGTCGGGGAGCAGCGGATTCGGTTGCACATCGACCGGCCCGTCGGCGACCTCATCACCGATGCCGCCCTCACCAGCCTGCGCCACACCCGGCCCGCCCCACCGCTGCGCCACTGGCTGCGCGGATTCGCCGACGACCTCTACGAACGCACCCGCGCCGGCCTGCACGCCGCAGGAATCCTCCGCCACACCAGCCACCGCCGACTCGGCGGACTGATCCGCGCCGACACCTACCTACCCACCCACCAGCGGTGGCCCGTCATCGCGCGCGCTCGCCTGCGCTACCTCGCCGACGGCCGCGAACAACCCGACAACCACACCGCCGCCCTCGCCGGACTCGTCGTCGCCCTCAACCTCACCGGCCACCTCTATCTCCACGACGACACCACCACCGTCGCCAACCAGCTACGCGCCATCGCTGACCAACACCACCGGCCCGTCCGCGACATCACTACCGCCGTCGACGCCGCCGTCGGCGACCTCGCCACCGCCACCTACCGCTAACCACGAGGAAGGAAACCCCGACACCGTGATGCTCCGCTCGACTGTCCCCACCCGCCTGGCGGTGAGCCTGGTCGGCAGCGTCCTGCTCGCCGACTGCTTCGCCAGCGCCCCCGGCCATCCGAGGCCCGCGTCGACTGCGCCAGCGGCCACCGGCAGTCGATCCGCCACCACGCACCCCAGCGCCACCGGGCCAGAATTGACCCCGTGGCAGCGGCTCACGGCCCTCGCCGACCCCATCGACACCACACCCGGCGAGGCGCCGAAGAAAACGAACGAGCACCTGCCCGGCGGCCTGCACCCATACTTGCTCGAAGCACTCCTGAAAGACGCGGACGTGCTGGCCGGCGCGGTAGCGCCCCGAGAGCTGGCCACCGACCTCGCCTATCCCCGGCTGCTCATCAGCGGTGTCGTCGCGCTCGCGAGCAGCCATTACCTCAACCAGGCCCTGCGGGCGACGATCCTGCGTGTCCTCGCCGACATCCCCGGCATCACCGACCGCGGCCAGAGCACCGGCATGACGTTCGCTGTCACCGCCGACGGATCCACCTCGCAGCTCCTGGTCGACCCGCAAAGCGGCGAGGTCCTCGCCGCGCACGGACGGCTGACCGGCCGCCGGGCGGGCCTGTTCTCGTACGTCCTCATCCTCGAACGCGGCCACACCACCCACGCCGGCGCCCCGTCGGACCCTGACCGGCCAGCCACCAACCTCCACCGTCTCAGGCGCGATCAGCAGCAGGGGTCACCCGAGCTGCGACGCGTAGCCACTGCAGCACCAGGCCACCGAATCATCGCCACCGCCAACCGACAGCGCCGAAGGAAAGAGGTACTTCCTCATGGCTCTACGAACGTGGACGGGCTCTGGCCGTCGAACGGGCCCGAGAAAGCAACCCCGCCAGGAGTGGCAGGTGCGAGCAGCCAGGAGCCGTCGGTGATGTCGTCGCAGCTGCAGACGCCGAGCGCCGGCCCCACGCCAGATCGGCCGCGCTACAGAACCGAAACGACGCCTCCGCACACCCCGCTGCGGCCGACGTGGGCATGCCGGGCCTGCGGTCAGCCGTGGCCGTGCCCGCAGGCCCGGCTGCTGTTGAAAGTGGAGTACGAATCGGCGCTCCCTGCGCTCTCGATCTACCTCAGCGGGTTGATGTTCGAGGCGATGCGCGACCTGTTCCACCTCAACCCACACGACGGACCGAGCCCGCAGGAGATGTTCGACCGCTTCGTGGCCTGGGGCCCCTTCCGAAGATCGATCCTCGAGCAGCGGTGAGCAAGCACCGCAGCCTGCCGCTGGTGAGGGGACCTCCGCGACGGCTGGCCGCGACGTCACCTTCACATCACCGCACGACAAACGCTCGCATCACCGCCCCGACGGCGACGCGATACGCGCTCATCCCCGTTCGCGATCAAGGAGGAACCTTGAGCATCACCGCAGACAGACCCGGCACGACCGTCGCACAGGACCCGCGCACGCTCGTGTCGGGCGAGGTGTTCGACAAGCTGGCCCGCTACTTCGCCGCCCGGCAGGAGGTGAGCCACACCTACGCCGGGCGTGCGGTCGGGCAATTCCTGGTCTTCCTGAAGGCCCACGCCGACCAGGCCGGCAAGCCCGACTTCGGGATGCTTCTGCCGACCGGCGAGTCCTACCGGGTCGTGCCCACCCGACCGGTCGACGCCGTCTGGCACGCCCTACTGCAGATCAGCGAGCCCTACACCGCCGCCTGCCACCAGATCGCCGGCCACTACGTGCACCACCGGCCGATCCTGACCGAAGCCATGCGAGACGGCACCGCGATCACCTACACCCTCGCGGCGTTGCACGACACCGGCTACCAGATCGACATGGAATTCTGGGGCGGTGAGGCCGGGTCCTGCTGTCCGCCGAACCCGCCGCAGCCCGGCCGGTAACAGGAGAACCTGATGCGCAGCGACTGGACGATCCTGCCCCGCAGCGTGATCACCAGGATCACCGAACAGGTCGGTGGAGCGTTCGAGGCATCCCCGGCACCCGACGGCAACCATGCACAGATCGCCTCGACCGTCACCGGCCCGTCCGGACCGGTCTTCGTCAAAGCGGCCGTCGGCGAATGGGCCGTCCGGTCGCTGCGCTACGAGCTGGCCGTCACCCAGGCCGTCGACCGGTACCCGCCGGCGCTGCGGTGGCACTTCGAGGCCGATGGCTGGCTGGTGGTGGGGACCGAGCATCTCGCCGGTCCCCACCCCGACCTGTCCCCCGACAGCCCCGACCTCGACCTGCTCACCGCCGCCTTGAAAGACCTCCAGCAGACGCCGGCGCCGGGCGATCGGTGGTTCACCCCGGCCGACCGGCTCGGGTTCACGCACCCGGCGACGGACGGCGGGACACTCGTGCACTCCGACCTCAACCCGACCAACCTGATCGTCACCCCGCACGGCCTGCGCATCGTCGACTGGGCCTGGGCCACCAAAGCAGCTGCCTGGGTCGAACTCGCACTACTCGTCCAATGGCTGATCGGCAGCGGCCACACCGCCGACCAAGCCGAAGACTGGCTCGGGCAATTCCCGGCCTGGACCGCCACAAGCGCTGACGTACTAGACCACTTCGCCTCGGCCAACGCCGCGAAATGGGCGACCAAGGCCCGACACAACACCGAGCGCTGGGTACAGAACCTCGCCCAATGGACCGGCGAGTGGGCGACCTACCGGACGCATCGGGCGTAGCTCAAGGCCGTGGGCCACCTACCTGGACGACACCGCCACCCTGGACGCCGAGCGGCCGAGATCGCCAACGAGGCCACCGGCAGCCACGAGATCGCCAAGCGCACCTTCTACGCCAGCGGGGTACTCGAGTTCCCCGGCGCGTGCGCCGTGCGGTGCCAGTTCCTGGCCGTCACCGCCGCCGCCCGCGCCGCCCTGGGCCTGGAGAAGACCCCCGACCGCGGCGGACCTGATGAACGGTTAGCACCCGAAGCTCGGTCCGGTGACGCTCGCTCGACGGCGTCGCCCACTCGGTTGTGGCTGCACGGCCGGCGGCGGTGGCTGACGAAGAACATGACGACGGAGGAGCGGGAGGCCCTGGCCGACGCCATGGAGCGCTCCTCCGCCCACCTGGAGCCGGAGGACCCAGCCACGGTGGACCACTGGCAGCGGGATCCGGTCGACGGGCCGACCGGACCAGGACGTGACCTCTCATGGGGTCATGAGCGGTCACCCGAGCAGAGCATTTCGTTGGCCGATCAGATGAATGGCCAACGCTGCGAGGCCGGTCCGTTTTGCCCAGTGGCGGAATGCGTGTACCCAACCGCATCCCGGCCTATTAGAGTCGCCACGTCACCCTGGACAGCTTCTAGCCGTCCGGATGTTGAGGGGACCGACCGCCCTCTACGCACCCGAAACGCTCGGGGCGGCCGGTCCGGCCGGTGCTCCCCACCTAGCGGGTCTAGCCCGCTAGGTGGGGAAGCATCCGGCCAGGGCGCTTACCAGCGTGGCCAGTGAGCCCAGAAGAGCCGCCCAGGCGTAAAGCCGGGCTGTCTTCCGGTCGGAGGGCTGGCCACCTTCCTGACTCGCGTCCACCCGTATCACCTCCCTCCGCGCATGCGTCGGATCAACGGCAAGCGCAGCCGGAGGAGGTGCGAGGAGAGACGGTATCGCCTCCCCGCACCCGACGGGCACTCCCACCCCGGTTGTCCAATCGGGACGCCGCGCTCTCGCACACCTAGTCCGGTAGATGATTTCCGCAGCTAGTGGAGGTGAAGGATCGCCATCGGTAGGGGTGTGAGCGCGGCGGCATGGAAGTTCCATTGTGCGACGGCGTGTCCCGTTTCGACAGATCATGAAAACCCGGACTCGCCGAGCGTGTCGATCTGGGCGCTCAGTCGTTAAGCACTTACATCCCGTGAATGGGACTATCCCGCCAGCCAGCGTAAATCACGCTACACTTCGGGGTGCGAGGGAGAGCAACCCGTCGCAGGACGGAGACCCCGACGGCGCAGACCGCCCGCATCGCGCGGACTACGCCTTCACCGTACGCACCCCCACCCCCCTCGCCACGCCCGAGGGCGCACAGCAGGTATGCGAGCGCACGTTCACCCGGACATCCTCACCCGCGAGGCTCGACGCACCGCCTCATCCGTCGGCCCATTCACCTCGCCGAGCCCACCCGGCAGTACGGGGTGTTCGACGGCGACCGCCTGGTCGAGACCCACGACGACGCGGCCCGCGCCGAGCTGGCCACTGCCGACAACGCCAACGGCCGGCCCGGCGCGTACACCATCGAGGCCCTCTGCCTCACCTGCCGAGACCTTCCCACCGGTAACTGCGACTGCCCCTGACCGTCGAAGTTCGAGTCCGGGGCGGCACATCACTCGCGCGTAGGGCCTTCTGTGGACAGCGGACGGGCGGTGCGCGAAGCTGACCGTGCCCGATGGATCGACCGAGGGAGTCGACGCTGTCCAGGACGCTGTTGTTCGTGCACGGAACCGGGACGCGTGCCGAACGCTACGCGGAGACGCTCACGGCGATCCAAGCCAAGATCGCCGAGCGGAAGATCGACGCCGATTTGCGAGGTTGCTATTGGGGTGATGCGGTCGGTGCCCGGCTCAATCTCGGCGGCACGTCGATCCCACGCTACGCCGAGACCGGCGGCAGTGTTCCGGACGAGATGCTGGCACTGTGGTCGGTGCTCTACACTGATCCGTGGTACCAGCTGCGGCTGTTGCGCCGACACACCACCGGTGGCATCGGGAACCTCGGCGAGGAGTCGCCTGCCGATTTCCTGCGCGAGCAGATCAACGAGTTCCATCCTTCCGCCGAGATGCGCGACCAGCTCGGCGCCGCCGGTCTGTCCGGCGAATTCGACGAAGCGCTGGCTGCCCTGCGTGCGGCGCCCGAGTTCGAGCAGGCGATCCGGACCGCCCCGGCCGACCCGGTGGAGCACCGCGCCGCCATCGCCCGGGCTCTGATCGCATACGCCTCGGTGGCGACCACCGAGGCGGGCCGCCCGCAAATCGACGGCGGCGTCCGTGACGCACTTGTCACCCGGCTGGGTGATGAATTAGACGCGTACGTGATGTCGGTCAAGAGCACATTGCTCGCCCCGGTACTGCATCTCGCCACGCGCAAGATCACCAGTGATCGTGGCGCGATCACCGATGGCACCGGACCCCTCGCGGGAGACGTGCTGCGGTTCCTGGCTCGCGGTGACGCGGCGCGCACGTTCCTGCGCGCCGCGATCGACGACATCGGCGGCGACGTCTACCTGCTCGCCCACTCGCTCGGCGGTGTGATGAGCGTGGACTTGCTGGTGCGCGAAGCGCCGCCGAATGTACGCGGGTTGATCACGATCGGCTCGCAGGCCCCGTTCCTGTATGAGATCGGCGCCCTGCCCGCGCTGGCCCAGCCCGAGCCGCTGACCAAGGACTTCCCGGCCTGGCTGAACATCTACGATCTGAAGGACCCGTTGTCGTACGTCGGCCGTGACGTGTTCGGTACGACGGTGACCGATGTCCAAGTCGACAACGGGCAGCCGTTCCCGCAGTCGCACAGCGCCTACTGGTCGAACTCCGAGGTGTGGGCGGCCGTCGCCGCGTTCCTGAAGTGAGCCGCGTTCCTGAGATGACCGGGGTGGATCCGGCGAAGGTGTCGGTCCTGGCGGTCGGCGTCGAGCGGTACGCCGACGACGTGCTGCCCGCCCTTCCCGGCACCGCAGCGCAGGCCATGCGGTTCGCCAGGTGGGCACTTGCCCAAGAGGTCCCGGCCGAGCGGATCCGGGTCGCCGTGTCATGGGTGCCCGGCCGGTGCCCGCGTAAGCCGCGCGGAGTTCAGCTCATCGAGGCCACTCACGACAAGCTGCAGAAGGCGGTGGAGGACCTCGCGACCCTGGACGGCGAGCTGCTCCTGCTCTTCTGGTGCGGGCACGGCCTCGTCAGCGACGATCGGCGGGTGCTGTTTAGCGCGGACGCCGGCCGTCAGCACCTGCGGGGCCTGGATGCCGGTGACCTGCTGTCCTACCTGCGATCCAAACATCTGCGTGGCAGCTTCACCCGGCAGGTGGTCCTGATCGACGCGTGCGCCAACCAGGTTGAGCAGCTCGATTCGCCGGAAGAACTCCGTGAGCTCGTGCAACCCGGTCTGTTCCCGAAAGGGCCGAGCCGGCTCGGAGTGCGCCAACAAGTGCTCTTCTCCGCTGCTCAAGGGCAGGCCGCCAAGTACGAGGCGGTTTCGGCGACAACCCGTTTCGGCAGGATCGTCCTGGACTGGCTCGGCAGGCACGACCTAACGCTGAACTTCGAGGCGCTGCGCACGCACGTCACCACCCAGCTCGACGGCTATCGGGACAGAGGCAAGCTCCGGCAGCGGCCGGTTTCGCTCTGGTATCGGTCCGGAGACGGAGACGAGGACCATATTTCGTACGGAGGAATTCCGGTGTCTCCCGCTGTGCAGAGAGGGCTGCGTGACACCGGGCTCACCGTCGCGCAGGCGTGGCGGGTCGCGTACGCGCTGGCTGATGGGGTTTTCGGTGCCTCCGAGGAAGGCAGGCGGCGTCTGCTCGGCCTGTTCGGCGTGAATGCCGATGCCGACCGGGCCTCCGTGCTCACCGCAGCGGTGCGACACGTCGCGGACGGGCACGGCGACGCCACGCTGCAAGCCCTGATCAGGTCGGCGACGGACGACGGCGAGCGGCTGAGCGCGTACGAGGTGCTGCGCATCCTGCGCCGGCAGCACTGGATCGCCACCCCGCTCAGGACGTTCCCCGCGATCCGGGGTGAGCAGGTGCGGGCGGCCTACTACCGCAGCGTACCGCCCGGCGACGTCGGTGACGCGCCCCAGGACGTCGATGAGGCTCTCGACCGTGCGGCCGCATACGGCGGTGAACCCGGCCGGACCGCTGTCCTGCATCATTTCGTCGCCGACGTGGAACACCTGAGCGGAGCGCGGGTCGAGGACTCGTGGTTCGAGCTCCCCGCCGACACTCTGCGCGGTCTGCGCGCCGAAGCCGCGTGGACGCCCACCGAGCCGGCCCGGCTGGTCGTCGACCTACGGAATCCCGGACGGCTGCTCCTCGGGCAGGAGTGGCCGTCCGCTGTGGACGGCCATCTGTTCGTGCCCGGCGCGGGCTGGCAGAAGACGACGGTGGAGACTTCCGGTACGACCGACGGCGCACGCGAGGCGATCCAGGAGCTGCGGGATTGGGCATACCAAAGGGGCCTTGTCCG
Organism: Micromonospora sp. CNB394; assembly: GCF_000374985.1. Lineage (NCBI taxonomy): Bacteria > Bacillati > Actinomycetota > Actinomycetes > Micromonosporales > Micromonosporaceae > Micromonospora > Micromonospora sp. CNB394. The sequence continues at coordinate 23,235 of NZ_KB895867.1, forward strand.
TTTCACCGTCGGTTTGATCCTCACCCGCCGCCAGCTCGACGAGGTTCCCGAGTCCTGGGAGTTCGGCGACGAGCTGTACGCGCCCGAACCGCTCTGGACCGAGCAGCCGACCATCGTGCACAGCGCTGAACGGCTCGGCCACCAGCGCGCCATCAACGTGTGGCGCGAGCGGGCGACCGCGATCCGCGAACACGTGGCTGACCATCCGCCCGAGGTGTTCTGGATCCCGGACCAGGACCGGGCCGCGCCGAGCCGGATCCGAGAGGGAGTCCAGGCGGCGGGTCGCGGCTGTGTGGCGCTCGGGTTCGTCGCCGAAGCCTGCCCCGCGGAGCTGCGCCGCGATCCGATCATCGTGGCCGTCGCGGCGGGCGCGCCCTACCTGGTCTGGGTCGTCAGCGAACCATCCGACTGGGAGCACCTGAAACAGATCATAAAAGCGCTCTCCGGGCAGGGTGAGTTCGCCGGCCTGCCGGAGCGGCTGCATCAAGAACGCGGCGGACCCCAGCACGGTCTCCGGGTGATCTGGGACGAGCCGGAAGCTCTGCCACCGCTGGGACAACTGAAAGAACCTCAAACCGGAGGGCGACAAGGTGTCTGACTGGAAGCTTTACACCGGAGAAGCCGAGCCGCACGACATCACGCCGCCGGTCGCACCGCCGTGGCGCAGGTTCGAGGGCAAAGCCCCCGACAAGCTCGCGCCGATCATCACGGACCCCGTCGACGGCAAGGAGTTCCAGCCCTCTCCGGAGACCGTCGAGGCGGTCAATGCGGCACTGCACCTGCGCCGCCCGCTGCTGATCACCGGCAGGCCCGGCTCCGGCAAATCCTCGCTCATCGAGTCGGTGGCCCGGGAACTGCGGCTCGGGCCGGTGCTGCGCTGGCACGTCACGTCGCGCAGCACGCTGGCGGACGCGCTCTACCGGTACGACGCGATCGCCCGATTGCACGCCCACACCGGGGGCAGTGGAAAGCCGGAACCTAGGGAGTACCTGAGTCTCGGTCCACTCGGCACCGCGCTACTGCCCAGCAAACGGCCTCGGGCGCTGCTCATCGACGAGATCGACAAGGGTGACATCGATCTGCCGAACGACCTGCTCAACGTCTTCGAGCGCGGGATGTACGAAATTCCCGAGCTGACCCGGCTGGCGGGGAAGGGACGGCACAAGGTCGGGGTTTTCGGCAGCGACGACATCGTCGATCTGGACGGGAGCACGGTGCGCTGCGCCGAGTTCCCGTTCGTGGTGCTCACCAGCAACGGGGAACGCGACTTCCCGCCCGCCTTCCTGCGTCGCTGCATCCGGCACAGGATGCCTGACCCAACGCCTGGACAGCTCGCCGCGATCGTCGCAGCGCACCTCGGCAAGACCGACGCCGATCAGGCCGCGAGCCTGGTCAAGGACTTCGGCGAACGGTACGGACAGTCGGCGCTCGCCACCGACCAGCTACTCAACGCGGTCTACCTGATCACTCGGCAGTTACCGGAGGATAGTCCGGAACGCCGGCGCGTCGTCGATCTCGTCCTCAAACAGCTGATCAGCGACGTGCCGTGATCGAGGAACTGGTGGCGGCCCTGCGCGCGGAGGGCATCGACGTGGACTGGCGCGAGCTGGCCGACGTGTTGTGGCTCGCCCAGAAGCTGCCGCCGGTATCGGCGGAGGAGCCCGGTCCGTCGCCTCCTCGGCCGGCCGCGGCGCGACCGGCCCCCACCTCGGGCGCCTCCCGCCACCGGTCCGCCGAGCGGGAGGTTCGCGCGGCGGACGATCACGAGGAACGGCCGGCGCCGCAGACGCTACGGCGCGGCGCCGATGCGGACGACCGGACCGGCGTCCCGCTGGAACTGCCCCCGCTGCCGCCGGAACCGCACCCCGCCGGGCGCGAACTAGGACGGGCCCTGCGCGGTTTCGACAAGCGTCGGGAGGCGGCCACCGGGAAGCAGCTCGACGTGATCGCGACCGTGGACCGGTACTGCGACTCAGGTGTGCTCGCGCCGGTGTTCGTGCCGGTCCAGCAGGGCTGGTTCCATGAGGTGGCGCTCGTCGTCGATGGCACTCCGACGATGGCGGTGTGGCGGGACAGGATCGCGGGACTCGCGACGGAGCTGGAGCGGCATCACGCGTTCCAGCGGGTGGTGCGGTGGACGCTGAGCGCCGAATCCGGCACCGTGTGGCTGCGGTCTCGGGCGGGAACGCGGTACCGGCCGGAGGAGCTGGCGGCCCCGGCACGGCGGCTGGTGCTCATGGTGACCGACGGGGTGCACGCGCTGTGGCGAGGACCGGCGATCCGGTCGGCGCTCCGGGCCTGGGGCGCGGCCGCGCCGATGGCGATCGTGCACGTGCTGCCGCCTCGGTTGTGGGGAGCCACCGCCCTCGGCGACGTAGATGTGGGGGTGACGTCGGGAAGCAGAGGAGCGGCCAACAGCCGGTTCTGGGTGTCGGCACCATGGTGGTGGATGGCGGAGACCGCGCCGCGGCACGCGGTTCCGGTGGTGCCGTTCGAGGCGGCGGGCATTGCTCGGTGGGCGCGGATGCTGATGGCCGGGGACGGCGTGTGGCTACCCGCGGTGCTGGTCGAGGAGAACGCGGTCACCGACGTAAGCCCGCCGATCACTAGTCCCGCCGAGCAGGTCGCGTCGTTCGTGGCCACGGTGTCCACGGAGGCGGCGCGCCTGGCGGTGCTGATGTCGGCCATCGAGGTGACCCTGTCGTCGGCGAAGCTGGTGCGCGCCGAGCTGGTGCCGGAGGGCAGCTTGACGACGGTGGCCGAGCTGCTCGTCGGAGGAGTGCTGAACCGTTATCCGGACGACCGGTACGAGTTCCTGCCCGGGGTACGCGAGGTGCTGCAACGGAAGCTGACCACTACCGACGTGCTCGCGGTGTGGCGGGTGGTGGCACCGCACCTGGAACGGACGTCCGGGCGACCGGCGCCGTTCTCCCGGTTGCTCGGCCTGGTCGACAACGCGGACTCGGACGATCTCGAGGATCAGATCAGCCGGATCGCCTCAGGTCTCATCCAGCGCTTGGGTCTGCGGGTGGGCGAGGTGCCGATGCGATCGCCTCGCCCGAGGACTCCGGTGGCGCCGCGTGGACAGAACTTCTTCGTCGCGGTAGGGCCGGCTCGCGAGGTGCGTGAGAACTCGGGGATGCTGCGGCAACTCGCGACCTCTCTGATCAGGGATTGCCGGTTCGTCGTGTGGAGCCAGCCGGCCGCCGAAGAAATCGCTAATACCCTCCTGACTGCAACTGGCGGCGCCATTGTTGTCTATCTCAGGAATTCCGATGTCCCGCTTTCGATCCGGAGTGCGCTCGATGGGTCCGCCATGCCGGTATTGCTTATCGTCGATGGCGGCCAGCCTGGCGAGTGGCCTGAGGCGCGATGGGTCGGTGTCATCGAACGCAGTCGCCGCGCGGTAGAGCCGTGGATCGCGAGCCTCCTGCTGAGGCTGATGGGCCGGAGAGGGTACTGGCCTGGGGAAGATCCGATCACCGGCTCCGAGTTCATGGACGGACTCGACTACAGCGAGATGTCAGGTTCCGGCATCGGATGGGGATTTAGGGGAGGCGTCGTTCCCTTCCTCAACAATCCCGCGTATGTCCCTCCGGTGGTGGCCGAATCGGCTCCGACGATGCACGAGCCCGCACTCCCCATGTTCGTACTTCGAGCGGCCTCCGAAGTCGACGTGACCCTGCGCGGCCTGGCTCGAAACGGCTGGACCGTTCGGCAAGGCTTTGCACTGCCCAATTTGAGCTGGGACATACGATCCGCTCGGTTGGTACTTTACGGTTCTATTGCTGACATGGAGACCGCAAATTTGGTCGTCCTCGCCGCAGCGCGAGGCGCAGGTGTCGTCGCTCTCCCGGCCACACGGGAGATCACGGAGAGGCTCCTCGCCGACCTGAGCGGTTTCGGCCCGGTCCAGCAAGTCCCGGAGGCGAGCGTGCCGTCGGCCCTGAACCGTGACCAGCGCGCCCTGCTGGACCGCTTGGCCGACGGCGACACCATCGCCGCCGCGGCGGCCAGTGAGCACATCTCGCTGCGAACGGCGAACCGCCGGATCGCCGAAGCCCGAGAGCTGCTCGGTGCTCGCACCACCAGGGAGGCGGTCCTGGCCCATCTCCGGCAACAGAGGCCGGGCTGAGCCGGTGGTACCGGTGCCGCGAACCGGCATCGCGACCCCGCCCGGGCCATCTCCGTCGCCTATGCTGTGGGAGCCTCGCGCTGCCACTGCCCGGCAACCCCCTCACCGCGCTTGTCGACCACGTCGAGCCGACCAGCTCGAAACTGATCGTCGCACTCATCGCCATCCAAGCCTTGGCCAACCGCGACATGCGGCTGGATGTCTACCGCCCCAACTCGACGGCTTTCCCGATATTCGAGCAACCAACGCGCAGGGGCTGAACCCGCTGCAAGACAGGCTCACTTATGCCCTCGTGGGTTCGGGTTCCGCATGGCCTGGCTGCAAGAATCGGCGAACCCGCCGCCTTTCGCCGCTCTCGACAGAAGGTGCTCGCCGCCGAGACCGGATACCGGGGTGTCATCGGCCGCCTGGTCGGCGTCGGCGCCCCGGCGCCCACGCAGGCGGATCTGTCCACCAAGGAGAGCCGGCAGGCTTGGTTGCGGGCCGTCTGGGCCATCGGCGTCGTCGGCGCCAACTTCACGGTCGCGGCCGTCGCCGCGGTGGTCCTGTGCCGGAGGCGGCCCTGACCTGACTCATGACCGCCTCGGGCGGGCCGCCTGGCCCGCCCACACTAGAGCCCGGTGGGTGACGCGAATCACGTCGCCCACCGGGCTTCTTAACGCTCCTCCGCTTGCGGGACCGCCGATAGATCCAACTGACGGAGCGCGAAAGGCGTGCTCCCCCCACGGCGGGGAGGAGCCCATGGGTGAAAGAGACAAGAGGCCGCGGTGCAGCCGATCATGCAATCGCCAGCGTCTTGGCGGCGATCAGGCGCTGACGCTAGCCAGGATCACCGTGACGGTGGTGGACATCATCATCCGGCTGTTCTGGTGACGGTCGTTCAGCGCGCCGGGCACACCGGCGGCCCGGCGCGCTTACCTCCCTGCGTTAATGTCTGCCACACTCGAGGGTGTGAGTGGGTGAGCGACCCGTTCCGGACGGACGGAGACCTCATGGACGCCATGGACACCGCGACGCGCGAAGACGCTGCGGCCGGCGAGCGCGATCCCGGAGATCGCCGTCGTCGGCGCCGCCGGGCACGCGTGCCCGCGCTGCACGCCGATCACCGCCGACTGAGTCACCGAACCAGCGTTAATCTCTGATACGGTAAGGGGTGTTCGATGGTGGTTGTTTGGCCGCCCAGCACATACTCCACCATCCCTCGGAGCACCACGGGCCGCCGGCCCTCGCGCGACCCTGGAGCCCCATGAACCCGATCATCGACACCTACCGAGCACGCCTGGCCGAAGCGGCCGAGCGGGCCGGCCAGGGCCGTGCCACCGCCGGCCGGATCCTCGCCGGGGAGCTGCGCGCCGAACACCGCAAGGCCCTCGGTGTCCGCGACCGGCACGCCGCCGCGCTCCACGACCACCACGGCTGGTCGTGGACCCAGCTGTGCACCGAGATCCACGGCCGACCCAACAAGGTCGCCCAGGTCCGGGAGGCGATCGAGAAGGTCACCCCGCCGCGGCGGGTCAGCGCGAGCCGCGCCGAGACGGCTTTCCAGACCGCGCAGCTGGACGTGCGGGAACTGTGGGCCCTCTACAAGCAGGCCCGGGAGCTCGCGAACGAACCGGCTGTGGCCGCGAGCCCGGACGCGGACGTGCTGCTGGAACTGCCCGACGTGCCGATCGCCCGACTAGAGGCCACCGCCGGCCAGCTGGAGACCGCGAACCGGGAGTACGCCGACGCGGTGGAGGCCCGCAACCGCGCCGCCGCGGCGTTGACGAAGCACGCCGGCTGGTCGAACCGGCAGGCGGCGCAGCTAGCCGGCGGGGCAGTGCGGGACATCTACCCGCACCAGGCGTCGGCGCGTCGGGCGGAGGCCGATCCGGAGCTGGTGGCGGAGCGCGCTGGCGAGGTGCGGCGTCTGGCGGCGCTGCGCGCGGCTCTGACGCGGGCGCGGGACGCGACGATCCGGGAGCTGTCGGCCGGGATGGGGCCGGCGGAGCTGGCGCGGCTGGCGCGGCTCACCGACGAACGGGTGGTGCAGATCCGTTCGGCGGATTGAACCCGAGGGAGTGCCGCGCTGGGTTACCACCCTGCCCACCAAACAGCGGGGCCAGGCGGTGGGCGGGAGAGTGATCGGGGGCAACACGGTCAGGTCGTAGCGGCGGGCGGTCCGCGGTCGGCATGGTCGAGGAGGTCTTGGACCTCGTGCAGGGAGGCGCCGTCGGCGAGGGCGGCGGAATGGCGCAGGCTGTGCGGGGAGATGCGGTCGGCGTCGGCCAGCCTCACGTCTTGAGCGAGTCGGCGGACCTGGGCGAACACTCCCACCTGGGTGAGCCGGTTGCCGCTGCTGGCAGCGAAGAGCGGATCGCCGATCTTCTGCCGGGCCCGCTCCTCGTACGCTCCCGGCTCCATGCCGGTCGCGACACTCAGCCGCACCGTGTACAGCGTGATGCTCCTCTCGTTCTCCTGACGCTGGACGGGCACATGCTGATCGAGCAGTTGCTTCAGGACGGCGGGCACCGCCAGTTCACGCATCCTGCCGCCCTTGCCCCGGATGACCACGGTGGGGTGCCCAGCGTTGTGCCGCAGGTCGGAGAGGTTCAGGCCGGTGGCATCGGAGACCCTCAGGCCGAGGGTGGCCAGCATGGTCACCAGCAGCCGGTTGCGCTCGGCGATGCGCCACAGCGGAGAATAGCAACCCCAATAGCGGACGGCAGCGTCAGCGGACCGTAGGTTTGCGGTGCACCAGCACGCCGGCCTGATGCTGCGCCACCCTGACGGCTATCGGCACAGCACCGCCGGTGACGTCGCCATGTTTGTGGTCCTGGACCGGTCCACGGTCAGCGAGCACCTGGCCGCGCTGACCCGCTCCGACGTGATCGCCCGGGTCAACACCGACGGCCGGGAGGTCGGCTACCGGCCATCCCGATGATGACGACCTGGGTGCAGACCGGGCAGGTGTGTCGGCGGGCCGGGCGGCGAGGGCCACTCGGCCCGCCGGCAGAGCTCTTTGCTACTCGTCCTCCGGCCAGTCCACCGGCTGGGTGTGCAGCAGCAGCACCGCGTCGCGTTCGAGCGGCCAGAGCGGCCAGTTCTGCGGGATCGTCACCGGATCGGCAGGCTACCGTTGCCGTACCACCCGTCGAACGGGTGCGAGTCGACTCTCAGGCCGTGCATGTCGGCGTAGAGCATCAGCGACTCTGGGATGCCGTTCTCGTACGGATGGGTCAGGAGGAACGCGCTGCGGGCGTCGTGCTGGACCCAAATCTGGGTGTGGTCCATTCCGACGGAGTTGCAGGCGGCGAAGGTGCAGACGTCCATGCGGTAGAGCCCGTGGACGCACTCCTGAGCCGGGCCGCGGTACAGCATCACTTGGTGCTGGAACGCCCAGTCCCGTGCTCGTTCGACCGTGGCCGGTCCGCCGTAGACCGTGAAGTCGTCGCTGCCCGGGGGCACGAGCGACCAGTTACCGGATCCCAGCATGGAGCCTTCTGCGGTGCGTTGCTTCACGGGGCCTCCCTCGTCGGCGTCGATTGCGGAGCCTAACGCAGCGAGCCAACCACGCCCCGTTACGACGCTGCGCTCGGCCGGCCGGCCGGACGTAAGGCCCGAGCGGCGGCACGATCTTCGGCATGTCCACGATGGGGATCGCCGCTGCCGCGCCCCCTGCCTTGCCTCTCGCCCGGGTGACGATATGGCTGACGTCGCCGGCGCCGCCCGGGCAGCGGCCGGCCGCCGGGCCGTCCGGTCGCACGCCGCCGCGCGGATGCTCGCCAACCTGATGGACGCCCGTGCCGGCCCGGCGGCGGGTCCTCGCCGTGCTGGACCGCGATGACCTGGTGGCTGTACTGGCGGCGCTGTGTTCGAGTGCCTCGGCGGGGCGTTGCAGCTCCAGCAGCGCCCACCCCGTCAGGTGGCTGGCAAGGCCTCGTGGTGAGTGTCCTCGAGTTGGCGGGCTGAGGTTTGTGCTTGGCGGAACATCGTCAACGCTTCCTCAAGGCGACGCAGGCGCGGGCACGCGAGGCCGGCGCCGTAGAGTGTGGCCTGTCCGTGGGCTTTGCCGAGGCTGTCGAGCAGGAACGGTTCGGCTTCGTGTGGTGCAACGGCCAACCTCAACCGCATACGGGCATCCACCGCCGCTCCCTCCCTCTACCGGCGTCGCCGACGGCACACACACTGCCAACCCCTGCGATCAGCATCAGCTCCAGGCGCGGCGAATCTTCGGCCGTCGGGGCAGACTGCCTCAGCACCAACCGAGCAACCCACCCCCCATAGGGCCTCGCGTTTCCCGTACGGTGTCCTCTGCGCCGTAACGAGCAAATCACCGTATGCGTTGGCCATGTCGCGGGGGCTGAGACTGATGTTCGAAGACAAAGGCGACCTTCGGCTGCCCTTGGCACACCTCGACTTCCTCGGCAACGACGACACGCTGCGAACGAACGCCGCACACGCTGTCGACCAGTTCGCTTCCCGGTCCACGCCGAGGCTCCACTCCGGCCAGGACCGCACAGCGTCCGTGAGCCTGCTCCTCACCAGATCCGGACAGGTCCAGGACGTGACGATCAGCCGCGACTGGCGACGCCAGGCCGGCGTGACCGGTATCGGGGAGGCGGTCTACGAGGCGTATACCCGCGCGCTGGGAAGCCTCCTCGAAGCCACCGCGCTAGAGGAGTTGCAGCGAGACCAACCCGCCCCCGCACGACCAGCACAACCGCCGGCCACCAGCACGGAGCCCGACCTCGACGAGGACCTCTGGCTGCAGCGCACTTGGGGCGCCCTGCACCACATCGACGCCGAACTCGCCCGGCTGACCCATGCATCGGAGCAGCCCGAGCAAGGGACGATCTCCAGTCCGCACGGCTGCCTGAGGCTTCACCTACGCGGCACGGGCATCACGGCGATCACCGCGGACTCCGCGGGCGTCGCCCGCATGGACACCGAGCAACTACGGTTCGAGACCCGATCACTCTTCCGGGCCTACGAGCTCGCCCGCCCCGGCGAGGCGGAGGCGCGGCGATGAAGGACCTGGAAGTCATCACCGACGCGCTGCGCGACGAGGGCAAGAAGTGGCTGGCGATGTCCGACAGCATCGCGGAGGTCAAGACAGCCGCCGAACAGCTGCACCTTGAGCCGTCTGCCTTCTTCATCGGCGACGCGAGCGTGGTCCTGCACGCCGTCTCCTACCGGGACTTCCACACGTTCATGGTGCGGATCCTCAACGGCGCCGTCACGGAGTTCGATCAGATCGGTGCGGCGCTGCGACGCATCGCCGACGAGTACGACCGGGCCGACGAGGTCATCTCCCTGGATCTCGACAAGATCTACCGCGCATGACGATGGAAGGCAGTGCAGGTGCAGCCCGCAAGCAGCGACCTTGAGTACGGTGAGCCGTTTAACAAGGCGTTCGACCAGATCCGCTCCGGCATCGACCGAGCCGTCGGCTCCTTTAACGACATCGTGGAACGAGTCAACGAGCACAGGTGGCTTCTCGGACCCGCCGGGCTGTGGTGGATCAAGCAGAACCTCGACGCCACCCGCCGTGCCATGAACACGGTGCTCGACCAGGTCGACCACGCGCTGGAACGCCAGGTGCCGGTGCTGTCGCTGATCAACGTCAGCTTCCGATGGGTCAACGACGTCAAGACTCCCGTCTCCGAGTTGTCGTTCACCGCCACCGAGCCGCGCAGCGACAACATCGCCAAGTGGAGCGGTGACGCGGCGATCGCCTACAACGCCAAGGCCACCAAGCAGAAAGCCGCGATCGACGAGTCGGTGCTGAAGGCCGAGTTCATCAGCCAATGGCTGTTCAAGATCGCCCGCTCGAACGTCGATTACGCCGTCGAGCTGGCCAAGATCGTCACCGGACTCGCCGGCAAGTTGGCGCAGGCCGCCACCGAGGCCAGCACCGTCATCGACATCCCCTGGGCCATCTCCACCCTCGCCAAGTCGGTCGGTGACCTCGTCACCGCCGGCCTCAACACCCTGCTCACCGTCGGGCAGCGCTTCATGGACGCCCTGGGCAACATCCGGGACATCGCCACCCAGGTCGGTGACTACTCGAAGCTGCCCGGAAGCCAGTGGCCGCAAGCCGTTCGGGACTGACCCAGCACAAGGCGCCCCTCTCCAGAGGCCACAGCGTGCGCTACCCGGCAAGCGTGGGTGTCCCACCCCAAATCGGAAAGGCAGTGGCCCGGGGCGACGAGTCAAGGCCTCTCAGGCCGTCGGCACCGCCGCCTGCGTGGCCCGCAGGATCGTCAACGACTTCTCCGCCAACACAGAGTTCGCAACGTAAGATTCGCCGCCGACGGCGAGCCAGACCTTCACCACCAGGTTGCCGGTACGCGCGTGCACCAGGTACTCGGCGTACTTGAACCCCGGTGATGACCGCTTGGTGAAAGCCTCCGCCTCCTCCCCCACGCCCGGCACCGCTCCGGCGGGCGTCATCCCCGTAGCCCGCCGCGTCCCGCGATACAGCTGCCGCGCCTCGTCCGCCGTCGGGAGCGTCGACGCCTCGACCCGAAGATTCGCCTGGTAGCCAGCCTTCGTTCGCATCTCGAACAGGCAGGCGGCACCGGGCCGAGCCAGCGGCGGCCGCGGATCTTCGCGCGTCACCTCGGGCGCCAGGTCCGCCACGACCTTCACATCCGTCCTCGCGCACAGGTCCAGCCCATCCGCGGTGTACGCCGGTTCGGCAGGTGCTGTCGGGCTGGCCGTGACGCCGTTAGCCGAGACAGATGGCGGGGTAGGCGCCGCGATTGGACCATCATCGGCGTTGTGACAGCCAGCCACCGCCACGGCGAGCAGGACGGCAGCGGCGACGGCCGGGAGACGGACCGAGGTAGGCACGACCCGAACATACCCGCTGTCACCGAACGCGACTGTCCGTGCAAGCGACGACTAGGGTTCACGTATGGCCGCCCGTGAGACACCAGAGCACATAGCCCGCACGAGAACGGTCACCGCCGAAGCGGTCCTCGGCGGCCCTGTCGACTTGCGCGTCTACCCGTACCGGCTTCTCACCGTCCTGTCGCATCGTGGAGTGGGCGGTGACCAGGTCACGCAGGCCGTCGCCGCTGCGGAGGTGCTGGAACGATTCGGCTGGGAACTGATCACAATCTCCGAGTTCGCGAGCAGCAGGATGGTCTACGCAATCATGCGCCGACGGTGACGCCAGACCCTCCGTGACTACCGCGAGAGCGACTCCTGGGCGATGGCCCACAGAATGACAATTATGGGTGCGACCCTAGCGTCCGCAGGGGGTTCGACCTGCGACAGCAGTTCAGGGACGCCGTTGCCCTATCCGTGAGTTGCGAGCGCGCAGGGCCTAGCCTCGGCCCTTCGTTAAGGGCTGTCCAAGGAGTGGACCGGAAACGAGGAAGTGCCTTCTGATCAGGGAAAATCGGACTTGCTGAGGGTCCGATGTTCCTGTCACGGAAGGCACTTGCTGGATGAAGGCTACCGCAATACGTCCGAAGATCATGGTGACCGGAGACGGGCGGGGCATCGTCGGGCACGCTGGTGCCCGGCTGCTCGCTGATCTGGCTGATGCGACCGGCCTGACCAGCGCGTTCAGCCACGCCCTTGCGGGTCTGCGGCAGCGGCAGCGCGGGCACGACCCGGG
>NZ_KB895868.1:0-34813 GCF_000374985.1 Micromonospora sp. CNB394
CCCTCGGAGCCGACAACATCGCCAAGACCACCCGAGCGATCCGCGACGAACCCCAACGAGCACTGCCCATCCTGGGCATCACCAACGATTCCGACGTCTACGGAACTTGATCAGGCCCTGGTATGATCGCCGGTCATGAACATGGTCGACGTTGATGCGAATGATGCGGCCACCGAGCACACGACATGGGGCCAGCGAGCGGTGTGGAAGACAATGCTCGTGAATCGGCCGAACGACGCTCGATTCAACATGCACCTACGAATACCGGTGCCGGTTGGTATAAGCCTCAGGGACACTATTGCCGCAGTGCGTTCGGTCGTCGCGTGCCACGAAAGCCTGCGTACCACATTCGACGACGACGCTCCGGGCCCCCCGCGCCAACGGGTCCACAGTGCCGGCATCGTCGAGGTACCTGTCGTGGAGGATGCGGATGAGGACGGCATCGCGACTGTCACCGCGCTCGCCCAAAGGCGGTTCGACCTCACGACTGAATTGCCCGTACGCTTCGCGATCGGCGTGCGGGGCGGGGAGCCGCGGTGGATCGCGTGCGCGATGGCGCGCATCGTCACGGACGGTGCCGGTTGGAACACCCTTCTTCGCGATCTTCAGGATAGTCTGCGCGGAAGGCCGTTGGAGCGCGCCTACCAGCCACGTGAGCAAGCGCAGTGGGAGTCTTCTGCCGCCGGGCAAAGTCAGCTACGTCGATCGATGCAATTCTGGGATGCCAAGATCGCGTCGGTGCCCCCGCTGTTCACGCGCAGCCGTGGGGGGCCGCCGAACTTCCCGAGTATCACGGCATACGTCCGCGGACTCGGCTGTACCGCCCGCAATTTGGCGAGCTCGGTGGGTGTGGGCGATGCCGCGGTCTTCCTGAGCGCTCTGGTGGCGGCGCTCGCCCGGGAATTCGGAGTGTCGAGATGTGCGGTGCCGGTGCACTGCTCAAATCGTACTCGTGCGCCGTTGAAGCGTTATGTCGGTACCCTCGCGCAGCACGGCCTGTTGGCTGTCGACGTGGTGGGCGACAAGCGGCTCTTGATGCGTCAGACGGCCTCGGGATTGTTGCTGGCGGGCCGCTACAGTCTGTACGACCCGTGGACGCGGGACGACATGTTGCGCGAAAAGGGCCACGGTGCAGACGTTGAACACTTCGCGAACTTCGTGCCGTTGCCGGGTGCTCTGAATGCGCCATCCGACTTCGCGGCGGTGGGGGACCACGATGCGCTAGTCGTGGCTGATCCGCCAATTGCCTTCAGTTCGATGCGTCTGGCGGTGCAGTTCCGAACCGACGGAACGGACGCCTCGATCAGTCTTTTCGTCGACACGCGATATTTGGATCGGGACTTGATGCCCGTCCTGCTCGCCAACATGGTCGGGTTCCTCACCGACCGGCGGACGCCTGCGCAGTCACGACTGGAGAGCTACACGTGGTGAGTTCAGCGGCCCGGGTCGACGCCGCCGGGCCCTGAGTTGCCCGTGTCGGTGTTGGCGGTCTACGACGGCGAGGTGGTGTGGGCGACCTTTGCGCACTCGGGGCCACACGTGTGGGGCAGGGGAGATAGCCTGCGACCAGAAGGTTGCGTGAAGTGGCGATCGGGGCACGCGGACGCCACAGGGCTGCCGTCGGTACCCTGCTAGGTCTGGCCTGTCCGCGACGACATGAGGTATTCGTGAACGATCTTCGAGTGGTGGCGTTCGACCTCGACGACACCCTGGCGATTTCCAAGTCCCAGATCGATCGTCGGATGGCGGAGTTGCTCGGCCACCTGCTCACCGAGGTGGACGTACTGGTCATCTCCGGTGGCCGGTTCGAGCAGTTCCAGTCGCAGGTGCTCGCCCACCTCGACCTCACCGAGGAGCAGCGCGACCGCCTGCACCTGATGCCGACCTGCGGCACCCGCTACTACCGCTGGTCCGACGAGGGCTGGCGGCAGGTCTACGCGGAGGATCTCACCGGGGCCGACAAGGCCCGTGTCGTCGCCGCGCTCACCGAGTCGGCGCAGGCGCTGGGTCTGTGGGAGGCGAAGCCTTGGGGCGACATCATCGAGGACCGGGGCAGCCAGATCACGTTCTCCGCGCTGGGGCAGTCCGCCCCGCCGGCCGAGAAGTACGGCTGGGACCCGGACGGCGACAAGAAGCGCCGGCTGCGGGACGCGGTCGCGGCGAAGCTGCCCGACCTGGAGGTGCGCGGCGGCGGCTCGACCTCGATCGACGTCACCCGCAAGGGCGTGGACAAGGCGTACGGCATGCGGAAGCTGCTGGAGCACCTGGACCTGAAGATCGACAATGTGCTTTTCGTGGGTGACCGCCTGGACGTGGGTGGCAACGACTACCCGGTCAAGGCGATGGGCATCCGCTGTGTGCCGGTCACCCGCTGGGAGGAGACCGCCGACTACGTCGAGAGGCTTGTCGACGACCTGGTGAGGCAGCGCGCCGAGCGCGCCTGAGGACAGCCCGCAGGGCCCGCCCGTCCGGTGAACCGGCGGGCTCGTTCCTGGACGGCCGCGGCGGCATCGAGCGCACCATCAACGAGATCGGCACGCCAGTCGTCGGCTCGTGCGGCACCAGCACTGTGGTCAGCTACCCCTGATCGCCGAGGCGCGGCCCGGTCGGTGCGGGACCGGCCGGGCCGCGCCCGCTCACGCCGCGAGCTGGTCGACGCGGGTGAGCACCTGGTCGACCAGGCCGTACTCGCGGGCCTGCTCGGCGGTGAACCAGCGGTCGCGGTCCCAGTCGCGCTGGATCTCCTCCAGTGTCCGCCCGCTGTGCCGGGCGATCAGCTCCTGCATGGTGCGCTTCACGTGCAGCATGTTCTCGGCCTGGATGGTGATGTCCGCGGCGGTGCCGCCCATCCCGCCGGACGGCTGGTGCATCATGATCCGCGAGTGCGGGAGCGCGAACCGTTTGCCGGCCGCCCCGGCGCAGAGCAGGAACTGCCCCATCGACCCGGCCATGCCGAGCGCCAGCGTCGCCACGTCGTTCTTGACGTACCGCATGGTGTCGTAGACGGCCATGCCGGCGCTGACCGAGCCGCCCGGCGAGTTGATGTAGAGGAAGATGTCGCGCTCCGCGTCCTCGGCCGCGAGGAGCAGGATCTGCGCGCAGATCTGGTTGGCCGACGCGTCGGTGACCTCGGTGCCGAGGAAGATGATCCGTTCCTTCAGTAGCCGTTCGAAGACCCGGTCGCCGAACGCCGGCTGCCCCTCGTCGAGCATCCAGATGCCACCCATCGCCGCCACCTCCGTACCGCCGGTGGGCGGGGGACCGCCCGGGAACCCGGCGGTCTCCAGCGTCCGCCGGCCGCATCCGCGCGGCCCAGGCTTTCTGCCCGGGGCAGATTCGCCCTGGGCAGAAGCTACGCGGCGATCGGCCGCCGCCGGCCGGCGCGGGCCCGCCGCCGGGCCACCGTGACGGAGGTACGCGGACGGGGGCGGACGGTCGGGGCGGAGGGCGCCGGCCAGATCCGGATACCGCCGGCGAACCCGATCGGCGTGGCGGCGTCGAGCGCCGGACCGAGCGGCGCGGGCCCCGCGGACACGGGCCGCAGTGCGCCGCCGAGCAGCGGCGTGGCAGTGACCGGCCGGCGGGCGACGTGCGGCCGGAGCGAGACGGCGGGCCGGCGGGACACGGATGGGCGGGGCGACACGGCCGGGCGGCGCGTGACGGACAGCCGCGGCGGTCCGACCCGCAGGTGTGGCCCGGTGCGAGCGGTCGGCACCCGGTCGAACCGGGCCGCCGAGACTCCGGGGCCGACCGGTGCCGGACGCTCCCGGCGCAGCTCGTCGCGGGCCTCTTCGAGCAGGTCGGCGAGGTGGATGCCGAGCGCGCGGCAGATCGCCGCGAGCACCTCGGAGGAGGCCTCCTTGCGTCCGCGTTCGACCTCGGAGAGATAGGGCAGGGAGACGCCGGCGGCCTGGGCCACCTCGCGCAGCGTGCGGCCCTGGCGCAGGCGGACGCGCCGGAGCACCCCACCGATCACCCGTCGTAGCAACGACATGCCGGCCTCCTCGCGGTCGGGCGTCCCGGACGTCCCCATCATGCCCCGTCCACGCGCCCGGCACCTGCCCGGTCGGCCCCGGTGGTACCGACCGGGCGCCCGGCCCAGCCAGCCTGCTCGCGGCGTACCCGCTATCTTGAGGGCGTGCAGGCGACGACGGCGGAGCAGGACCGACGGTGATCCACTTTCCCGCGCAACGGCGGGGGCCGCTGAGTGCGCTGAGTCTGCGCCTGCTCGCCGCCCTGGGCCTGGTCTTCGCCACCGTGGCGCTGGTCTGGCTCGACCGCGACGGCTACCGCGACGTGGACGACAGCGGCCTGAGCCTGCTCGACTGCTTCTACTACGTGGTGGTCTCGCTCTCCACCACCGGGTACGGCGACATCACCCCGGTCAGCCCGTCGGCGCGCCTGATCAACGTCCTGTTCATCACCCCCGCCCGGGTGCTTTTCCTGATCATCCTGGTCGGCACCACCCTGGAAGTCCTGACCGAGCAGTACCGCACCGGCCGTCGCCTGTCGCGGTGGAGGAGAACCGTGAAGGACCACGTCATCATCTGTGGCTACGGCACCAAGGGCCGCAGCGCGGTGTCCGCCCTGCTGGAGAACGGCACAGACAAGTCCAAGATCGTGGTGGTCGAGCGGAGCGGGCCGGCGCTGCGGCAGGCCACCTCCAACGGGCTGGTGACGATCGAGGGCTCGGCGACCCGATCGTCGGTACTGGAGCAGGCGCATGTGCGTACCGCGAAGTCGGTCATCATCGCGACCGACAGCGACGACGCCTCGGTGCTGGTGGCGCTCACGGTCCGGCAGCTCACCGCCGGTCAGGTGCGCATCATCGCGGCCGTCCGGGAGGCGGAGAACGCTCCGCTGCTCAAGCAGAGCGGCGCGCACCACGTGATCGTCTCGTCGGCCACGGCCGGGCGGCTGCTCGGCCTGTCCACCTCGGCCCCGCCTCTGATCGACGTGGTGGAGGACCTGCTCACCCCGGGGCAGGGCATGGCGCTGGCCATGCGGTCGGCCGAGCGCAGCGAGGTGGGCCGCTCACCGCGCGAGCTGGAGTCGCTGGTCATCGCGCTGGTCCGCCGGGGCAAGGTGGTCACGCTCAACGACCGCGCCGCCTCGGTGATCGAGACCGGCGACATGCTCGTCCACGTCCGGGACGACCGGCCGCAGGCCACGTCCGCGCTCTGACCCCGCGCCGCTTGAGCGCCTGCGGTCAGCAGGCGCCCGTGCCGCCCTCCGCGATCACTTCACCGCAGGTCGAGGACCGGCCCTGGGTGGCCCGTCGCAGCAGGTCGTAGAGCAGGGCCCGCTCGCCGGGTGCCAGCGCGCCGAGGACCTCCTCCTCCGCCCCGGCGAGCGCGCACTCGGCCTCGCGCAGTCGCTTCGTGCCCGCGTCGGTGAGGCGTACCTCGTGCCGCCGGCGGTCCTCCGGGGAGCGGCGGCGCTCGGCCAGGCCGCCCGCCTCCAGGTCGTTGAGCAGCCCGACCACATTCGTGCTGTCGATCTGGAGCGTGCCGGCCAGCGCCTGCTGGCTGATGCCGCCGGAGTCGCGCAGCACGGTGAGCGCCACCAGATGGCGGGGGCGCAGGCCCAGCGGCGCCAGCACCGACTCCGAGCGCAGCCGCATCCGGCGGGCCAGGTGATCGAGCAGGGGCCCGGAGCGGCGCTCGGACTCCTCGACCGGTGCGGCGGACATGTGACCCAGTTTACGCGCCCCGAGGAACATCGGCCTGCTATAAATAGTTCGTCCCACGCGAACGATTATCGGAGGGGTAACCGCAAATGGCGCACCTACTACACGTCGACTCCAGCATCACCGGCGAGCGGTCGATCAGCCGGCGGCTCACCGCCCGCGCCGCCGCCGCGTGGCGCGCCGCCCACCCGGACGGCACCGTCACCTACCGCGACCTGGGGCAGAACCCACTGCCGCACCTGAACACGGCGAGCGGCCTCGCGCGCATGGTGCCGCCGGATCAGCACACGCCGGATCAGCAGGCGTCCTGGCGGCTGACCGAGGCGGTCGTGGCCGAGGTCAAGCAGGCCGACACGGTCCTGCTCGGGCTCCCGCTCTACAACTACGGCCCGCCCAGCAGCGTGAAGTCCTGGGTCGACCACCTGATCGCCCCGGGCATCGCGTACGACCCGGCGACGAACGCCGGGCTGCTCGGCGACCGCCAGTTCGTCGTCCTGGTCAGCCGCGGCGGTGGGTACGGCCCGGGCACCCCACGGGAGGGCTGGGACCATGCCGAGCCGTGGCTGCCACACGGCCTGTCCCTGACCGGGCTGGAGCCGCGGTTCATCTGCGCCGAGCTGACCCTCGCCCCGGTCAACCCGGCGATGACCGAGCTGATCCCGCTGTTCGAGCAGAGCCTCGCCGCGGCCGAGCGGGCCGTCGACGAGCTGTGGTTGCCCGCCTCGGCGGCCGCCTGACCGAACCGCCGTCACACGCGAAGGGCGGGCCGTTCCACGGGGGAACGGCTCGCCCTTCGCGTGTGACGGGTCAGCGGCGGATCAGAGAATCGTCCAGGTGTCGCCGCTGCCGAGCAGCGCGGCGAGCTGCTGCTCCGGGGTCCGGTCGACGGTGGCCTTGGCGGCCGCGACCTGCTCCTGCACCACGCTGTCGTAGGAGGGACGGTCCACCGACCGGAACACCCCGATCGGGGTGTTGCTCAGGTCCAGGCCGGGCAGCCGGGACAGCGCGAACGCGTACGCCGGGTCCGCCACGCCCGCGTCGTGCACCACGATCTCCTCGACCGGCGTGTTAGCGGTCTCCCGGACCTCCAGCCCGAAGCCGCCCGGCGGGTGGACGACGCAGAACTGCCCGCCCGCGCCGAACGTGATCGGCTGTCCGTGCTCCAGCCGGATCAGGAAGTCGTCCCGAGTGGCCGGTTCCTTCAGCGGGTCGAACGCGCCGTCGTTGAAGATGTTGCAGTTCTGGTAGATCTCCACGAACGCGGAACCCTCGTGCTGGGCGGCGGCCCGCAGCACCGACTGGAGGTGCTTGCGGTCCGAGTCGATCGTCCGGGCCACGAACGTGGCCTCGGCGCCGAGCGCCAGCGACAGCGGGTTGAACGGTGCGTCGGCCGAGCCGACCGGCGTCGACTTGGTGATCTTGCCGACCTCGGAGGTCGGCGAGTACTGGCCCTTGGTGAGCCCGTAGATCCGGTTGTTGAACAGCAGGATCTTCAGGTTCACGTTGCGGCGCAGCGCGTGGATCAGGTGGTTGCCGCCGATGGAGAGCGCGTCGCCGTCACCGGTGACCACCCAGACGGACAGATCCGGCCGGGACACCGACAGGCCGGTGGCGATCGCCGGGGCCCGGCCGTGGATCGAGTGCATGCCGTACGTGTTCATGTAGTACGGGAAGCGCGACGAGCAGCCGATGCCCGAGACGAAGACGATGTTCTCCCGGGGGATGTTCAGCTCCGGCATGAAGCCCTGCACGGCCGCCAGGATGGCGTAGTCGCCGCAACCGGGGCACCAGCGCACCTCCTGGTCGGACTTGAAGTCCTTGGCGGTGAGCTTGAGGGCGACGGGCTCAGACATTCTTCAGGACCTCTTCCAGCATCGTCTCCAGCTCGGCGGCGGTGAACGGCAGGCCGCGGACCTGGTTGTAGCCGATCGCGTCGACCAGGTACTTCGCCCGGATCACGTGGGCGAGCTGGCCGAGGTTCATCTCCGGCACGACCACCTTGTCGTACCGGCCCAGCACCTCGCCGAGATTCGCCGGCATCGGGGCCAGGTGCCGCAGGTGGGCCTGGGCCACCGAGAGCCCGCGCTGGCGCAGGCCACGGCAGGCGGCGCCGATCGGCCCGTACGTCGAACCCCAGCCCAGCACCAGCACCCGGGCGTCGCCGTCCGGGTCCTCCACCTCGACGTCGGGGACCGGGATGGTCTCGATGCGGGCCGCCCGGGTCCGCACCATGAAGTCGTGGTTGGCCGGGTCGTACGAGATGTCGCCGGTCTTGTCGGCCTTCTCCAGGCCGCCGATCCGGTGTTCCAGACCGGCCGTGCCGGGCACCGCCCACGGGCGGGCCAGCGTCTGCGGATCCCGCAGGTAGGGAAGGAACGTGGTGCCGTCCTCGCCGTTCGGCTTCGTGGCGAACTCGACCCGCAGGTCGGGCAGCGACTCCACGTCCGGCAGCAGCCACGGCTCGGAGCCGTTGGCGACGTAGTTGTCCGACAGCAGGATCACCGGGGTGCGGTAGGTCAGCGCGATCCGGGCCGCCTCCAGCGCCGCGTGGAAGCAGTCGGCCGGGGACTTCGGCGCGATCACCGCGACCGGTGCCTCCCCGTGCCGGCCGTACAGGGCCATGTTCAGGTCGGCCTGCTCGGTCTTGGTGGGCATGCCGGTGGACGGACCGGCCCGCTGCACGTCGACGATGACCAGCGGCAGTTCCAGCGCCACCGCCAGGGAGATCGTCTCGCTCTTGAGCGCCACGCCCGGACCGCTCGTGGTGGTGACGCCGAGCGAGCCGCCGTACGACGCGCCGAGCGCCGCCCCGACCGCGGCGATCTCGTCCTCGGCCTGCATGGTGACCACGCCGAACTTTTTGTGCCTGCTCAGCTCGTGCAGGATGTCCGAGGCCGGCGTGATCGGGTACGCGCCGAGGAATACCGGCAGCCCGGAGCGCACCCCGGCGGCCACCAGGCCCAGCGACAGTGCCGCGTTGCCGGTGATGTTCCGGTAGGTGCCCGGCAGCATCTTGGCCGGCTTGACCTCGTACCGGACGGCGAAGTCCTCGGTGGTCTCGCCGAAGTTCCAGCCGGCCCGGAACGCCGCCACGTTCGCCGCCACCAACTCGGGGCGGGCCGCGAACTTGCGCTCCAGGAAGCGCAGCGTGGACTCGTACGGGCGGGAGTACATCCAGCTCAGCAGCCCGAGCGCGAACATGTTCTTGGCCCGCTCGGCGTCCTTCTTGGACACGTCGTGCTCGGCCAGCGCGCCGATCGTCATCGAGGTGAGCGCCACCGGGTGCACCGCGTACCCGGCGAGCGAGTCGTCGTCCAGCGGGCTGGCCGCGTAGCCGACCTTGGCCAGGTTGCGCCGGGTGAACTCGTCGGTGTTGACGATGATGTCCGCCCCGCGCGGCAGGTCGGCCAGGTTGGCCTTGAGCGCGGCGGGGTTCATCGCCACCAGCACGTTCGGCGCGTCGCCCGGGGTCAGGATGTCGTAGTCGGCGAAGTGCACCTGGAAGCTCGACACGCCGGGCAGGGTGCCGGCGGGAGCCCGGATCTCGGCGGGGAAGTTGGGCAACGTGGAGATGTCGTTGCCTAGCTGCGCCGTCTCCGAGGTGAACCGTTCGCCGGTGAGCTGCATGCCGTCGCCGGAGTCACCGGCGAACCGGATGACCACCCGGTCCAGCTGACGGATCTGCTTGGTCACACCCGCACCTCGCTTCACATGAGCGCCGTCGCCCCTGCCGGCCCGGCCCGCTCCGATTCTCACGTCAGAGCCTACGTCGCCACGTTAGGGCCACCTTGGTCGAGGTCCGACGTATGGGACTGGATCGGGCCGCTGTATGCCCTGCTTTGCAGCGTTTAGTACCTGGGCCCGTAACCCAGATCACCACATATCCATGATCACCGGTCGGTGATCGGACGCTCCGGCACGGTGATGTCGCTGCGGCGGCGCAGCGAACGGGTCGCCAGCGTCAGCGCGAGCACGACCAGGAGACCGGACACGGCGATGAGCGCGACGGCGACCCCCCGGACCGAGGTGCCGCCGCCGTCCCCTCCGCCGGCGGCGACGAGGACGCCCTGCGAGCCGGTCGGGGCCGGCGCCCCGCCGGGCGGGACGGCACCCGCCGCCGCCGCGCTGATCCGGAAGCTCATCTGCATCTGCCGGTCCAGCCCGCTGCGCGGATCCAGCCGGCCGATCACCGCGCCGGACAGGGGCGCCCGCCGCTGTGCCTCCGCCGAGGCGGCCAGCGTCAGCCGTACGGTCGTGGTCCGCCCGGCCGCCAGCGCGCCCAGCTCGCAGCGGGTCCGATCGGACGACACCGGGGCGCAGCCGCTCTCGCTGCCGGCCACGGTCACCCCTTCGGGCAGGAGCACCTCGATCCGGCCCGCCGCGTCGACCTCGCCGGTGTTGCCGAGCCGGACGGTGAGCGTGCTGGGCGCGCCGCTGATGTCGAACAGCACCTCGTCGGCCCGCAGCGAGATGCCGGGTACCGGCGGCCCGGGCGGGAACAGCACCGCGAAGCCCTCGTCGTCGTACGCCGCTCCGGTCACGCCGGGCGCGACGGCGGTGACCTGGACCGATCCGGCCAGCGGCATGGTCCGCCAGGCGTTGCCGTCGACCCGGAGCTGGATGGTCGCGCTGAACCGGGCGCCCGGCTCCGCGTCCCACCCGACACAGCGGTGGTTGCCGCCGCCGGCCGGTTCGCAGCCCGGGGTGCCCGCGTCGGTCAGGCCGGGCGGCAGCGTGTAGCCCAGGCTGATCCGCTCCGTCCGCCCGCCGGTGTTGGTCACCGTCACCCGCAGCGTGGCCACCGTGGCGTCGGCGTTCCAGTAGGCCGGCGGGAGGACCACGTCCTCGGTGTTCACGCGTACCCCGAGGGGACCGCCGGCCGGCTGCGCCGGCGGTGGCGGCGGGGTCTTGACCGGCGGTGCGACGGGTGGGGGCGCCGGTGCCGTGGTGGCCGGCGCTGCGGTGGTCGGCGCCGGTCCGGCGGGCGCGCTCGTCGGCGGCGGGGCCGGCGGGGTGGTGACCGGCGGCGGGGGATCGGTCGCGGGTGGCGGCGGCTCGGTGGGCGGCGGGGCCGTCGCCGTGGTCGTGGGCTCGCCGGTGGGCGCGGGCTCGGTGGGCTCGCCGCCGGGATCGACGCCCGGTTCCGCGGGCTCGATCATCCGGGGCGCGGCGGCCGGCCCCGGGTGGGCGGCGGCCCCGACCGGCGCCACCGCCACCAGCGCCGCGACCAACGCGGGCGCCAGCAGCGTGAGGGTGCGGCGGAGCGCGACCCGCCGAAGGGGTCGAACGCGCAGGCGGGCCATCTGTCCTCCGGGACGATCAAGAGCTCTCATTATTCGGTGATGCTTGCCGTTCAGCACTAGTCCTGCCAGGAAACAACTTCGTAACGTGTCCGGGACATCTGGACGGGACCGGTACGCTCCGGTCGTGACCGGATATCTCGGCTCCTACGCGACGCTCGGTCTGCTGCTGCTCGCCGCAGTGCTCTTCTTCGTGACGGCGTTCTCCGCGAACCGGGTGTTACGTCCGAGCCGGCCGGCCGAGCCGTGGGGCAAGCGGACCACGTACGAGTGCGGCATCGACCCGGTCGGCGGCGACTGGGCCCAGATGCAGATCCGGTACTACGTCTACGCGTATCTGTACGTGCTCTTCGCGGTCGAGGCGGTCTTCCTGTTCCCGTGGGCGCTGGTCTTCGACCGGCCCGGCTTCGGCGCCACCACCGTCGTGGAGATGGGCGTCTTCGTGGCGATCGTCGCGCTCGGCATCCTCTACGCGTGGCGGCGCGGCGTCCTACGCTGGACCTGACCCGTCAGCTAGGCCAGCCCGCGCCGGGTCACCGCCGGCGGCCGGTCGCCCCGGATCGACGCCACCATGTCCAGCACCCGGCGGGTCTCGCGGACCTGGTGGGCGCGGAACACCCGGGCGCCGAGCCAGGCCGAGACCGCTGTCGCGGCGAGCGTCCCCTCCAGCCGCTCGGGCACCGGCAGGTCGAGCGTCTCGCCGATGAAGTCCTTGTTCGACAGGGCCACCAGCAGCGGCCAGCCGGTGCCGGTCAGCTCCGCCAGCCGCCGCGTGATCTCCAGCGAGTGCCGGGTGTTCTTGCCGAAGTCGTGCGCCGGGTCGATCAGGATGCCGTCCCGGCGCACACCCAGCCCGGCCGCGCGTTCGGCCAGCCCGGTCACGGTGCCGACCACGTCGGCCACCACGTCGTCGAAGGCGGCCCGGTGCGGCCGGGTACGCGGGGCGAGCCCGCCGGCGTGCGAGCAGACCAGCCCGGCGCCGGTCGCCGCGGCGACCCGGGCCAGTGCCGGATCCGCCCCCGACCAGGTGTCGTTGAGCAGGTCCGCGCCGGCCGCGACCGCCTCCACGGCCACCTCCGCGCGCCAGGTGTCGATGGAGACGACCACGTCGGGGAAGGCGGACCGGACCGCCGCGATCGTGTCCACCGTCCGCCGGATCTCCTCGGCCACGTCCACCTCGTCGCCCGGCCCGGCCTTCACCCCGCCGATGTCGATGATCTCGGCGCCCTCGTCCACCGCGCGTTCCACCGCGCGCAGCGCGCTGTCCTGGGCGAAGGTGGCGCCCCGGTCGAAGAACGAATCCGGGGTGCGGTTGACGATCGCCATCACCACCAGCTCACCGGGGCCGAACGTCCGTCCGCCCAGCCGCAACGCCCCGGCCATGCCCGCCTCCTCGCCGCCGGACCGCACCGGCCGGTCCGACGCTATCCGGTCCCGCCCGCGCCACCCGCGCCGGTCCCGCGAGCCGCAGGCATTTGCCGACCGGACGTCCCGGAGGGCTCGCCCGATCCCGGCCCGCATGCCACGATCTGTGCATGGGTGAGGTTCTGCTCCTCTTGGTCGTCGCGCTGACCGTCGCGGCTGTGGTGTTCGGGGTGACGGTGCTCGTCTCCGGCAAGGACCCGGGACTCACCCCGGCCGAGCCGGACGGACGGGCCGTGCCCCTGCCCGGCAGCCGTCCGCTCGACGAGTCGGACGTGTCCGACGTCCGCTTCGACACGGCGCTGCGCGGTTACCGGATGAGCCAGGTCGACGCGGCGCTGCGCCGGGCGGCGTACGACATCGGCTACAAGACCGAGCTGATCGGCGTCCTGGAGGCGGAGAACGCGGCCCTGCGGGACGGGCGCACCGAGGACGCCGACGCGCTGCGCCGGGCGCGCGAGGAGGCCGCCGCGACCCGCCCCGAGACCCAGCAGACGCCCGGCCCGTCCACCCCGGAGCCGGTGGTGATCGACCTGTCCGCGCCCGAGCCGCCGGCCCGTACCGACGCCGACGGGCAGCCGGCCCGTACCGACGCCGACGGGCCACCGGAACGCGCCCCGGCCGAGGCGGGCGTGGCGGAGGCCCCCGCCTCCGCGGCGACCGAGGACACCGTCTCCCCGGCGAACGGGATCGCCGCCGGCCCGGACCGCGTCGACGACGACCGGGAGCGCGGCTCCGTGGTCCGCTCGGAGTCGGCGTGACCGGCGCCGACCGGGCGGCCGACGACTTCGCCGAGGCGTCCCGCCGCGGCGCCGCCGAGGTCACCGCCACGGTGATCGTCGAGGCTCCGGCCGACCGGGTGTTCGCCGCCCTCACCGCGTGGGAGCGGCAGTCGGACTGGATCCCGCTGACCCGGGTCCGGGTGGTCGAGGGCGACGGTGGCGAGGGCAGCCTGGTCGAGGCGGTCACCGCGCTCGGTCCGGCCGTGTTGCGCGACGAGATGCGGGTGGTCCGGGTCGACGCGCCGTACGAGGTCGGCGTGGTGCACTGCGGCAAGCTGCTGCGCGGCCCCGGCGTGTTGCGCTGCACCCCGATGGACCGTGACCGCACGCAGGTGGTCTGGCACGAGTGGTTCCACCTGCCGGGCGGGGCGGCCGGCCGGGTGGCGTGGCCGGTGCTCTGGCCCGGCTCGAAGTTCAGCCTCACCCAGGCGCTGAAGAAGTTCGCCCGGCTGGTCGAGCAGGGCCGCCTGCCCTGATGGCGGTCGGCGCGGCGGGCCTGTCGGTGGCCCGGCCTATCGTGGACGCCGTGACTGACCTGGTGACCGGCCCCGACGGGCGGCCGCGCTGCGCCTGGGGGGCGAGCACCCCCGACTACGCCGTCTACCACGACGAGGAGTGGGGCCGCCCGCTGCGCGGCGACGACGCGCTCTACGAACGGCTGACGCTGGAGGCGTTCCAGTCCGGCCTGTCCTGGCTGACCATCCTGCGTAAGCGGCAGGCGTTCCGGAACGCCTTCGCCGGCTTCCGGATCGAGTCGGTGGCCCGCTACGGCGACGCCGACGTGACCCGGCTGATGGCCGACGCCGGCATCGTCCGCAACCGCGCCAAGATCGAGGCGGCGGTCGCCAACGCCCGGGCCGCGTCGGACCTGCCCGAGGGTCTCTCCGCGCTGCTCTGGTCCTTCGCGCCCCCGCCCCGGGCCGCGCGTCCCCGGTCCTTCGCCGAGGTGCCGGCCACCAGCCCGGAGTCAGTGGCGATGGCCAAGGCGCTCAAGAAGCGGGGCTTCCGGTTCGTCGGCCCCACGACCGCCTACGCGCTGATGCAGGCCACCGGCATGGTCGACGACCACCTGGCCGACTGCCACGTGAACGGTGACCGGGCCGGGGTGTGACGGAGCGCGCCACCTACGGCGTGATGGGATTGGGGCATGACCGACACCGAGCCGCGTACGAGCGGGACGACAGACGGTGCGACCACGACCGGAGCCTGGGCGGTGCTGCTGCCCGCCGAGCGCTTCGCAGCCGAGCGGCTGGTACACCACGACCTGCTGGAGCTGACCGGGCTGTCCGAGGCGGCCCGCCCCCGGCCCGGTGACCGGGTGGCAGTGCTCGTCGACGAGCCGCTGCGCCTGGTCGCGCTCGGCCGGGTCGCGCTCGCGTCGTCCGAGACCCGGGAGGACCCGGACGATCCGCAGTCCGACGCGGTGGCCGGGTCGCTCGTGGTCGCGTACACCCGGCGGGTGCTCGACGAGCCGGTGCCGGTCGACGGCCCGGCGCCGGACGGCCCGGTCGTGGCGCTCGACCCGGCCCGCTGGCGGTCGCTGGCCGATCGGCTCGGCCCGCCGCCCGCCCGCAGCACCTGGCTGGTCAGCCTGGACCTGCCGATCGAGGCCGCGTCGCGCGCCGAGGCGGTACGGATCTTCTGGTCCTACGTGCAGGACCTGGGCCCGCGGGAGCTGCCGGCGTTCGTCTCGCCGTACGGCGACGAGCTGGCCATGCAGGCGTTCGTGCTCGGCGTCGAGGCCAACCAGGACCCGGAGGAGGACGACTGAATCCTCCCGGCGCGGCCGGCCCGGTCAGCGGCCCTCGAAGACCGGCTTCTGCTTGGCGACGAACGCCATCGTGGCGGCCCGGTGGTCGGCGGTGGCGCCGCAGATCGCCTGGGCCTGCGCCTCGGCGGCCAGCGCGTCCGCGAGCGTGCCCGCGTCGGCGATGGAGAGCTGACGCTTGATCGCCCCGTACGCGACGGTCGGGCCGGCGGCGAGCCGGGCGGCCAGTTCCTGCGCCGACGGGAGCACCTGCTCGTCGTCGTCCACCAGCCTGGTCAGCAGGCCCAGCCGGCAGGCATCCTCGGCACCGACCGGCTCGGCGAGCATCAGCAGCTCGACGGCCTTGGCGTGGCCGACCAGCCGGGGCAGCGTCCAGGAGGCGCCGGTGTCGGCGGCGAGGCCCACCCCGGCGAACGCCATCAGGAACCGGGTCTTCGGGCCGCCGATGCGGAAGTCGGCCAGGAACGTCAGCGAGGCGCCGGCCCCGGCGGCCATCCCGCGCACCGCGGCCACCACCGGCTTGGGCAGGTTGGCCAGCCGGGCGGCGATCGGGTTGTAGTGCGCCCGCACGGTGCCCAGCGGGTCGGTCTCCGAGGTCTCCAGCGTCCGCACGTGCTCATGCAGGTCCTGCCCGGCGCTGAACGAGCCGCCCGCGCCGGCGAGCACGACCGCCCGGCAGGACCGGTCGGTCTCCAGCTCGGCCAGCGTGTCCCGGAGCGCCTCCTTGAGCGCCACGTCGAGCGAGTTCATCGCCGTCGGGCGGTTCAGCGTCAGGGTGACGACGGCGTCGGTGCGGTCGACGAGGAGCGGCTCGGTCACGTTCTAACGACCCTTCTGTCGGGCGAGGCGGTTGCCGGCGTCGAGGCACTGTTCGACGTACCGGTCGGCGGCCGGCCGGAGCCGGGCCGCGTGCCGGTCGAAGAAACTGGCCGCGCTGGTGCCCGGCCAGCGCTCGGGCAGCAGTGCCGGGGGCAGTTGCGGATCCCGGAACAGGAACGTACGCCATGCGTGCACGAGCCGGAACCGGGCCGCGTACGCGTCCTCGTCGCTGCTGCGGACCGTGACGCCGGAGAGCAGCGGCTTCTGCTCGGCGACGAACCGCTCGTACGCCCGCCCGATCTCGGCCAGGTCCCAGGCGCGGCGGACCACGCCCATGGCGCCGGGTGTGCCGGCCGCGTGGGCGGCGGTGAACCGCTCGTAGCGCACGCCCGCCTCGTCGAGCAGCAGGTCGACGTCCTCGCCCGGGCGGGTGGCCACCCAGGTGCAGTCGTCGAGCGTGCCGTAGCCGAGGAAGGCGAGGTTCGCGGCGAGCCGCTGCCGGTCCCGGCGGGAGGAGGGTGCGGTGAGCACCAGGAGGTCGAACCGTCCGTCCCAGCTGTGCCGTCCGGTCCGGTAGATCCGGGACGCCGCCTCGTCGAGTCGACGAGCCGCCTTCGGGGTGATCGAATATCCCGGTCCGGACGCGAGCCGGAGTGGTTCCAGCCAGCCCTGGCGGACCATCCGGGAGACCGCGGTGCGTACCGCCGGTGGGGCGATTCCGAGTGGGGCGAGTAGCTTGACCAGGGCGGCGACCGGTGCGCGGCCACCCCGGGCCCGGAGGTGGTCGCCGTACAGGTCGAAGAGTGCCGACCGTGCCTGCATGACCGCACATTGTGACAGGCCTATCCAAGATAAGCTAGATGCTGTTACATCAATGCTGCTTCGGTTTGGGTCCGGCGGTGTTCATCAGGGAAAATCGTCTGTCGAGCCTTCCGCGACGGTTGCGGATGGCGATGGCGAAGTGGCTGTGGGGCAACTCACCGAACCTGGTGTAGGTCTGAGGGGAGACAACATGGCGGCGATGAAGCCGCGGACGGGCGACGGTCCGCTGGAAGTCACCAAGGAGGGCCGGGGCATCGTCATGCGGGTCCCGCTGGAGGGTGGTGGCCGGCTCGTCGTCGAGATGACTCCCGACGAGGCCACCGCGCTCGGTGACGCGCTGAAGGCGGCTGCGGGCTGATTCGAGGAGTGTCCCGCGCGGCGTCCGCCGTGCGGGCGGTTCGTCCTACCCTGAGCCACCGGGATGCCCGGTGGCTCAGGGTATTTCCTCGACGGGTGCGTGATGGAATGCGCCCGTTCAACCCATTTCGGAGGTACGGTCCAGCGTGCTGGTCATTCGTCTGGTGAGTGGGCCCGCGGGGCCCGACGCTCTCGTCCTGCCCGTCTGTCCCGGAGGGTCGGACTCGCCGGTATCCCCGGACCCGGTGATCTCGCCGGACTCCACGGCCCGACTGGTCCCGACCGCCGTGGCGCTCGACGCCGACATCCCGGTCGAGGCCGCCGCCGTCCTGCCCGCCACCCGGCTCACCGGCGCGGCCGGCGAGGTACGCGAGCACCTGCGTCCCGGCGGCTCCCCGGCCCGGCTGTGGCTGCTGGGCGTCGGTGGCGGCGACGAGCGCGACTGGCGCACCGCCGGAGCGGCTCTGGCCCGCGCGGCGAAGGATGAGACGCAGATCACCATCGCGCTTCCCGCCGAGGCGACGGCGGCACTGCGCGGCCTCGCCGAAGGGCTGCTGCTCGGCTCGTACCGCTTCCGTCTCACCGAGGCCGGCGGGCGTCCCGCCCTGGCCGAGGTGTCGGTCCTCGTCGACGACCCGGACGCTCTCGCCGGCACGCTCGACGCCGCCCGGGCCACCGCCGAGACGACCCGGCTCGCCCGCGACCTGACCAACATGCCGTCGTCCACCAAGAACCCGGAGTGGTTCGCCGCGCAGGTGGCCGAGGCCGTGTCCGGGCGCTCCGACCTGCACCTGCGGGTACGCGGCCCGGAGGAGCTGGCGGCCGAGGGCTTCGGCGGCCTGCTGGCCGTCGGCGGCGGCTCCGCGAGCGGCCCGCGCCTGGTGGAGCTGGACTGGCGGCCGGAGGGCGCCCGGACCCACGTCGTGCTCGTCGGCAAGGGCATCACGTTCGACACCGGCGGCATCTCGATCAAGCCGGTGCCGGCCATGAAGCTCATGCGCAAGGATATGGCCGGTGCCGCCGCAGTGATCGCCGCGACGCTCGGCGCCGCGGAACTGCGCCTGCCGGTCCGGGTCACCACGCTCGCCCCGCTCGCCGAGAACATGGTCAGCGGCGCGGCGTTCCGCCCCGGCGACGTGATCCGGCACTACGGCGGACTGACCAGCGAGAGCACCAACTCCGACGCCGAGGGCCGGCTGGTGCTCGCCGACGCGCTGGCGTACGCGGTCCGCGAGCTGAAGCCCGACCTGCTGATCGACCTGGCTACGCTGACCGGCGCGAACGCCGTGGCCCTCGGCAAGCGGCACGCCGCGCTCTACAGCGAGAACGACGCGCTCGCGGCCGGCCTGCTCGACGCGATCACCGCGGCGGGCGAGCGGGCCTGGCGGATGCCGCTCGCGGACGACTACGTCGAATACCTGGCCAGCGAGATCGCCGACCTGCACAGCTCCCCGGCGCAGGGGGCCGGCTCGGTGGTCGCCGCGCTGTTCCTGCGGGAGTTCACCGGCGACCTGCGGGACAGGTGGGCGCACCTGGACATGTCCGCGCCGTCGTGGTCCGACGACACGCACGGCGAGCTGGTCAAGGGCGCCACCGGCTGGGGCGTGCGCGGGCTGCTGCGCTGGCTCGCGACCATGGGCTGAATCGGGCGTGCAGGGGCACGCTGGGTTGAATCGGGCGTGCAGGGGCACGCTGGGTTGAATCCGGCCGGTCAGGCCTTCACGGCGGCGAGCAGGCCGTGGCCGACCGGCAGCAGCGCGGGCACCCAGTGCTCCGACTCGCGGATCGCCTTGATGGTCTCCCGCACGGTGACCGTCTCGACGTCCCGCGCGGCCGGGTCGCCGATCCGGCCGGCCGCCAGCGCGCCGTTGAGCGCGAGCACCCCGCCGGGGCGCAGCAGCCGCAGCGCCGCGTCCACGTACGCGGCGAAGCCGGTCGACACCGCGTCCACGAACACCAGGTCGTAGGCGCCGTCCGCGAGCCGCGGCAGCACGTCGAGGGCCCGGCCGGTGATGATCCGGGTACGCCCCGACGGGAAGCCCGCCTCCTGGAACAGCCGCCGGGCGATGCGCTGGTATTCGACCTCGACGTCGATCGTGGTGAGCACGCCGTCGGGGCGCATGCCGCGCAGCAGCCACACGCCGCTCACCCCGGTGCCGGTGCCGATCTCCACCACGGCGCGGGCGTTGCCGGCGGCGGCGAGCAGCCGCAGGGCGGCGCCCGACCCGGGCGTGACCGCCTCCACCCCCACCTCGTGGGCGAGGGCGCGGGCCGTGCGCAGCACGAGATCCTCGGTGACGAAAGACTCGGCGAAGTGGAGCGCCTGGGCCGTCGAACTGCCGTGACCGGCGACCGTGGCGATGGGACACCTCCGAGGGGCGGACTGGTGCGAGGGGCGGTATGCACTGTGAGCGTAGAGGCGGGCCGGTACCGGCGCAGCCGCGAGTCCGACGTGCGGTGCTCACGGAGGGCAACCCCTGACCCCGTTCGCGCCATCCGTGTAATCCTGGAGGTGTCCCGCGCGTCACTGTCGTCCGGCTCCGCCGGCCGCCGGCGCGGGGCCAGCGGGACGAGTGGGAGGCACCGACGTGACCGACGGCTGGGACTGGCGGCGGCCGGGCGGATCGCCGGCACCGGGTGGGCCGGCGTCCGGACGACCGCCGCAGGACGCCCCGGGTCAGGCGACGTCGCCGTGGTGGTCCGACGCGCTGGCCGACCCGTGGCGAGACCCGTACGCACCCGCCGCGGTGGTGGTGCCGGCGGCGCCGACGCCCGGGGCGGGGGAGCCGGAACCGGTCACCGACCCGGATCTGCCGGCCCGGCCGGGGATGCGCCAGGTGGTGCTGATATCCCTGGTCACGGCGCTGCTGGCCGGTTCGCTCGGCAGCGCCCTGACGTACGCCCTCCTGCGCGGCGGTGACGTGCCGACGATCGGCGCACAGAGCGGGCAGGCCCCGGCGCTGGCCCAGCGCAAGCCCGAGTCACTGGCCGGGGTCGCCGAGCGGGTCCTGCCCAGCGTGGTCACGATCCGGGTGGTCAGCCTCGGCGGCACCAGCGAGGGCTCCGGCTTCGTGGCGACCAGCGAGGGCCACATCGTCACGAACGACCACGTGGTCGCCGACGGGACCGGCAGGGCCACAGTCGTGTTCAACGACGGCAGCACCGCCGCCGGCACCGTGGTCGGGCAGGACCCGGAGTCGGACCTCGCCGTGATCAAGGTCTCGCGCGGCGGGCTGACGCCGGTGCGGTTCGGCGACTCCGACGCGCTCGCGGTCGGTGACCCGGTGCTCGCCATCGGGTCACCGTTGTCGCTCGCCAACACCGTCACCGCCGGAATCGTGAGCGCGCTGGACCGGACCATGCAGGCCGGTGAGCCGGGCGGGCCGACGCGCTACTACGCGGCGATCCAGACCGACGCGGCGGTGAACCACGGCAACTCCGGCGGCCCGCTCGTGGACGGCGCCGGGCGGGTGGTCGGGGTGAACTCGACGATCAAGTCGCTGGTGGCCGACGGGCAGGAGGCGGGCAACATCGGCCTCGCGTTCGCCATCCCGATCAACCAGGCGAAGCGGATCGCCGAGGACATCATCGGCACCGGCAAGGCCCGGCGTACCGTGATCGGCGCCCAGGTGGGCGGCACCGGCGCCA
The DNA here is from genome assembly GCF_000374985.1 of Micromonospora sp. CNB394. Lineage (NCBI taxonomy): Bacteria > Bacillati > Actinomycetota > Actinomycetes > Micromonosporales > Micromonosporaceae > Micromonospora > Micromonospora sp. CNB394. Next base: position 20,608 of record NZ_KB895868.1, read on the forward strand.
CCGGCGGCGGGGTACGCCTCAACGCGGTCGAGCCGGCCGGCCCGGCGGCGGCGGCCGGACTGCGTACCGGGGACGTGGTGCTCCGGCTGAACCGGCGCCCGATGACCGATCCGACCGACCTGGTGGCCCTGGTGCGCAAGTACGCGCCCGGTTCGGTGGTGACTGTCGAGTACCGGCGCGGGTCGTCGCGGCAGAACGCGTCGGTGACGCTCGCCGCGGATGCGAAGTGAGGACCGGTCACCCCCTCCCCGAGGGTCACCCGACGTGCGTAGTCTTGCCCTGACACGGACGAGGAGGCCGCGGTGTTCGAGAACCTGAACTGGTGGGAGATCGGCGTCCTGCTGCTCCTGGCGCTGTTGATCTTCGGTGATCGGCTGCCCAACGTGATCAACGACGGCCTCCGGATGGTCCGCAACCTGCGCAACATGGCGCACAACGCCACCGGTGACCTGAGCCGCGAGCTGGGCACGGACATCCAACTGGAGGATCTGCACCCCAAGGCGTTCATCCGCAAGCACCTGCTCAGCGAGGACGACGAGCAGGCGATCCGCAAGCCGCTCCAGAGCATGTACGACAACCTGCGCTCGGATGTCACAGGCGTGCACGACGAGCTGAAGGACGTGGCAAAGGCGGCCGACCTGCGCACCCCCGGCGTGGCCACCAGCACCCCCGCCCCCACCCCACCGGCCCCCCGCCCGTCCTACGACGACGCCACCTGACGCCGCCCCTCGCCCCGCTTGCGCCGTCGGAAACGGGACCGCCCCCACCCCGCGTGCGGCGGGAAGGGGGCGGTGGGGAGGGGCGGGTGGGCTCTAGCGGCCGGCGGGCTTGAGGCCCAGGGGCTTGCCGAGCAGCGACTCGCGGCGGACGGCCAGCCGGTCGGCGACCTGGAACAGGGCCTTCGCGGCCGGAGCGTCCGGCTGCGCCAGCACGATCGGCTGACCGGCGTCGCCGCCCTCGCGTACCCGGGTGTCCAACGGGATCTGCCCCAGCACCGGCACCTGCGCACCGATCGTCCGGGTCAGCGACTCGGCCACGGCCGCGCCGCCGCCGGACCCGAAGACCTCCATCCGGGAGCCGTCCGGCATCTCCAGCCAGGACATGTTCTCGATCACACCGACCACCCGCTGGTGGGTCTGCAACGCGATCGCGCCGGCCCGCTCCGCCACCTCGGCGGCGGCCGCCTGCGGCGTGGTGACGACCAGGATCTCCGCGTTCGGCAGCAACTGGGCCACCGAGATCGCGATGTCGCCGGTGCCCGGCGGCAGGTCGAGCAGGAGGACGTCCAGGTCACCCCAGTAGACGTCGGCGAGGAACTGCTGAAGCGCCCGGTGCAGCATCGGCCCGCGCCAGACCACAGCGGCGTTGCCGGGGGTGAACATGCCGATCGAGATGACCTTCACGCCGTGCGACTGCGGCGGCATGATCATGTCCTCGACGCGGGTCGGCGCGCCGTCGGCACCGAGCATCCGGGGCACCGAGTGGCCGTAGATGTCCGCGTCCACCACACCCACCGACAGGCCGCGCGAGGCCAGCGCCGCGGCCAGGTTGACGGTGACGCTGGACTTGCCGACACCGCCCTTGCCGCTGGCGACCGCGTAGACGCGGGTCCGCGAGCCCGGCTGGGCGAACGGGATCACCGGCTCGGCGGTGGCGCCGCCACCGCGCAGCTTCGACTGGAGCTCCTGGCGCTGCTCCGGGCTCATCACACCGAAGGTGATCTCCACGCCGCTCACACCGGGCACGGCGGCCACGGCGGCGGTGATGTCACTGCGCAGCTTGTCCTTCAGCGGGCAGCCGGCCACGGTGAGCAGCAGCTCCACCCGGACCACGCCGTCCTCGCCGCGCTCGGCGGACTGGACCATGCCGAGTTCGGTGATCGGCCGGCGGATCTCCGGGTCGTTGACGGTGGCCAGGGCGGCCTGGATCGCGTCGGAGACGGTGCTGACGGGTGCTGACATGCCCGCAATGCTACGTCGCGGGTCATCGGCCACCGGCGCTGGCGGGGGCGGTGTGAGCGATTCGATGGCCGGTCAGGCGTCGCGCCGGCCGTCCCGCGCGTAGTCACTGTCCAGCTCGTCCCGGGGCTCGTCCAGCGGCTCGCCGCCCGCCCGCCGGCCCGCACGCTCCTGCTGCCGCCGCTCCAGCTTGCGCCGCCGCTCGGCCGCCTCGTCCAGTTCCTCACCCAGCCGGGTCAGCTCCGAGCGCAGGAAGTCCCGGGTCGCCACGTCTCCCATCGCGATCCGCAGCGCGGCGATCTCCCGGGCCAGGTACTCCGTGTCGGCCTTCTGGAGCGTGGCCCGCCGCCGGTCCTCGTCCAGCGCGATCCGGTCCCGGTCCGCCTGCCGGTTCTGCGCGAGCAGGATCAACGGCGCCGCGTACGACGCCTGCAGCGAGAGGATCAAGGTCAGGAACGTGAAGGTGTACGGGTCGAAGCGCAGATCCGCCGGCGCCAGCGTGTTCCACAGGAACCAGGCCACCAGGATCAGCGTCATGTAGACGAGGAAGTTCGCCGTACCCATGCCCCGGGCGATGCCCTCGGCCCAGCGGCCGAACGTCTCCGCGTCGACCCGCGGCAGGTGCAGGCTCCGCGGGGCGCGCGGCTGGTCGAGCCGGTCGCCGCGTCGCTGGTCACTCATCGTCGCCGTCCAGGGTGCCGTCGTCGGTGGCGGACGAGGTGGAGGCCGCGTCCCGGTCCCGCCAGTCCCGCGGCAGGGAATGGTCCAGCACGTCGTCCACGGTCACCGCGCCGACCAACCGGTTGTTCCGGTCCACCACCGGCATGCCGACCATGTCGTACGTGGCCATCCGGCGGGTGATCTCGGGCAGCGGGGTCGACGTGCGCAGCGGGTCGATGTCGTTCACCACGATGCCGCCGAGCAGGTCGGCCGGCGGTTCGCGGAGCAACCGCTGGAAGTGCACCATACCCAGGTAGCGGCCGGTCGGCGTGGTCAGCGGGGCACGGGCCACGAAGACCTGGGCCGCCACCGCCGGGGACAGCTGCGCCTCCCGGATCCGGGCGAGCGCCTCGGCCACCGTGGCGTCAGGCGGCAGGATCACCGGTTCCGAGGTCATCACGCTGCCGGCCGTGCCGGAGGCGTAGCGCAGCAACTGGCGTACCGGGTCGGCCTCGTCCGGCTCCATCAGGTCCAGCAGCACGTCCTGCTCCGGCGGAGGCAGCTCGTTGAGCAGGTCGGCCGCGTCGTCCGGCTCCATCTCCTCCAGCACGTCGGCGGCGCGCTGGCGGTCCAGCGCGGCCAGGATCTCCACCTGGTCGTGCTCGGGCAGCTCGCTCAGCACGTCGGCCAGGCGTTCGTCGTCGAGCGCGGCGGCCACCTCGTTGCGCCGGGCGTCGGGCAGATCCTGGAGGGCGTTCGCCAGGTCGGCCGGACGCATGTCCTCCAGGACGGCGAGCAGGTTCGCCGTACCCCGGTTGTCGCCGACCGCGCCCAGCCCGCGGACCCGGTCCCAGTCGACCTGGTGGAGGTTGCCGCGACGGGTGAGCCGGCCGGTGTGCTCGCGCACGGCGACGCGGCTCAGCGACCACTCGCCGCCGCGGCTGCACTCCATCGCCACGTCCACCACCGAGCCGGCCCGCCCGCTATCGAGCTGGACCCGGCGGTCCAGCAGCTCCTGGAGCACCAGCAGCTCGTTCGGACGCTTCTCGAACCGGCGCAGGTTGAGCGTGCCGCTGCCGAGCACCACCGCGTCCGGATCGATGGAGGTGATCCGGTTGATGGACAGGAAGATGCGCCGCCGCATCGGCATCTCGGCGACCAGACCGACCACCTCCGGCGGTCGCTGGGTCGCGCGCATCCGGGCCACCGCGTCGCGGACGCGGCCGACCTGGTCGCCGTTCGGGTCGAAAACGGCGACTCCGGCGAGTCGAGCGAGGTAGACCCGGTTCGGCGTGCTCACGGCCACCAGCCTAAGGGCCTACTCTCTAACAACATGTCGACCTTGGGCTACGAGATCGTGGACGTCTTCACCGACCGCCCGTTCGCCGGCAACCCGCTGGCCGTGGTGTTCGGCGCGGAAGGGCTGGCCACCGAGCAGATGCAGGCGCTCGCGCTGGAGTTCAACCTGTCCGAGACGGTCTTCGTGCTGCCGCCGACGCAGGTGGGCGCCACCTACCGGGCCCGGATCTTCACCCCGGCCGACGAGCTTCCCTTCGCCGGGCACCCGAGCGTCGGCGCCGCGGTGACCGCGAGCCGGCGCGGCGTCTTCGACGCGGGCCGGGTCACCCAGGAGTGCGGCGCCGGCGTCCTGCCGATCGAGGTCACCGCCACCGGCGCGACGCTCACCGGCGGCACACCCACGCTCGGCCCGGAACTCGACCCGGAGCCGCTGCTGGAGATGGTCGGCCTCACCGGCACCGACCACGTCGGCCCGCCACCGCGCGTCGCCGGGTGCGGCCTCGAATTCCCCTACCTTCCGGTACGCCCGGACGCGGTGGCCCGGGCACTGTTGAACACGACTGCGGCGCAGCGGTACGGAGTGGAGCATGTCAGCCTCTTCTCCTGGGAGCCCGGTTCGCAAACCGCGCACGCCCGGGTCTTCGTGCCGGGGCTCGGCGTGCCGGAGGACCCGGCGACCGGTTCGGCCGCTCTGGGACTGGGTGTGTGGCTGGTCGCCAGCGGCCTGCTGCCCGGCGACGGGCGCTCCACGTACACGGTCCGGCAGGGCATCGAGATCAACCGCCCGTCGACGCTCGACTGCACGGTGACGGCGTCCGGCGGACTGGCGGTGGGCGCGACCGTGTCCGGCAAGGTCATGCCGGTGGCCCGAGGCGAGATCACCGTCCCCCCGTTCATCGGCTGACCCGAGCCCCCGCCCCCGCCCCGCCCCCACCCCCACCCCCGCCCTCGCCCCCACCCCCGCCCTCGCCCCCCACCCCCACCCCCACCCCCACCCCCGCCCCAACGCCCGGTGATCAAGGAGTTTGTGTCGGCGGAGAGGCCGCTGGAGGACACAAACTCCTTGATCACCGCAATGGGCAGGGCGCTGCGGGGCGGGGATGGGGGAGGATGGCGGGGTGAGTGACGAGGTGGACGAGCGGGTGACGCCGCCGCTTGTGGACGAGGCGGTGAAGAAGGCCGCGGTCTGCTGGGTGAGCACCGGTGGCGGTCCGGCGTACGCGCTGTGGTGCCTGCCGCTTGAGGGCACCCTGCTCGTGGTCACCGGCCCCGGTGAGCAGACCGCACCCGGGCTGGCCGACAGCGACACGGCCGACGTGACCCTGCGCGGCGACCACGGCGGGCGGATCGTCACCTGGCCGGCGCGGGTGACCCGGCTGCAACCGGGCACCGACGAGTGGGACACCGCCGCGCCGCTGGTCGCGGCGAAGCGGCTGAACGCCTCCGGCTCCGCCGCCGAGCTGGTGGAGCGGTGGGCGGCGCAGGGGTGCGCGCTCAACCGGCTCGCGCCCGACGGCACCGCTGTCACCGGCGCCGACCTGCCGGACGGCTCGCTGAGCGAGCAGCCCCGGCCGACTCCTGCGGTACGGGCCGCCCGCAAGCCGTTCCGCCTGCACCGTGTCCGCCGCCGCTGACGCGAACCCGTCGACGAGCCGAATCAGGCGACGGGGACCGGGTCGAGCAGGTCGAGCACGCCCGTCAGCGAGGTCAGCGACGGCCCGTCGAAGTCATGGTCGGCGTTGAGGACCAGGTGGTCGGCGAGATCCGGTGCGGCCAGCCGGACCGCGCTCAGCCCCGCCCGTTCCGCGCCGGTGAGTTCCTGGCTGTCGCCGTCGCCGACGTAGAGGCAGTCGGCGGGGGCCTGACCGAGGCGGTGACACGCGGCCAGGTAGAGCGCCGGGTCCGGTTTGCAGCGCCCGAGGCGTACCGAGAAGACCTGAGCGTCGAGCAGCGGCGCGACGGCGAGCTGCGGCAGGAAGGCGGGTAGTTCGTGCGTGCAGTCGCTGACCAGCCCGGTGCGGACGCCCCGGTGCCGCAACGCGGCCAGCACCGGCACCGCCTCGGCGCGTAGCCGGGTGTCGGCGCGTACTGCTCGGTGCCGGGCGGCGACGGCGGCGCGCACGGTCGCGTCGGACGGGTGGACGCCGAGCCGGGCGCACAGCCAGCGCATCGTCGACTCGGCGTTCCCGAAGGAGCCGCTCGCCCGCTCGGCGAAGCTGCTGTCCAGCACCTCCGTCAGGGCCTCGGTGGAGCAGCCGAGCATGTCGGCGGTGGCGCGGTGGGCGGCTCCGCGCCGCACACAGTGGGTCAGGGTGCCGAAGAAGTCGAACAGCACCGCCTGGAACTTGGGCATGAGGGAACGACTCCGGACGTCGAGGGGGGATCGCCGGGACGCGCATGATCGTAACGGAGTGCTGACGGTCCGTGTCGGCCGGGTGCTCGTGTGAGGATTACCGATCGTGCCGACCGTTCCGCATCGCCCGCCGCTCGACGCCTTGACGGTGGGCGCGCTCGCCCTGGCCGTCGCCTCGGTCTCCTCATCGGCGCCGCTCGTGGCGTTCGCCGCCGCGTCCGCGCTGGCGGTGGCGTTCTGGCGTACCGCGTTGTCGGTGGCGGTCCTGGGTCCGGTCGCGCTGACCCGGCGCCGCGCCGAACTCCGAGCGCTCACCGTCGGGCCGGGCCGGCGCGAAGGGCTCTACTGCGTACTCTCCGGGGTGGCCCTGGCCGCCCACTTCGCCACCTGGATGCCGAGCGCGCAGCTCACCTCGGTCGCGGCCGCGACCGCGCTCGGCGCGACTCAGCCGGTGTGGCAGGGGCTGATCGCCCGCGGGCAGGGACGGCGGCTGCCGGCGGCGGTGTGGGCCGGCATCGGGGTGGCTGTGCTCGGCGCGGTGCTCGCCACCGGCGCCGACTTCGGCGTCTCCGGCCGGGCGTTCGCCGGTGACCTGCTCGCCGTGGTCGGCGGCCTGTTCGCGGCCGTCTACACCGCGTTCGGCGAGCGGGCCCGGGCCAGCATCAGCACGACCACCTACACCACCGTCTGCTACGGCGTCTGCACCGCGATCCTGCTCGTGGTGTGCCTGGTCGGCGGGGTACGCCTGCACGGCTTCGACGGCCCGACCTGGCTGGCGATCCTGGGCCTGGTGGCGGGCGCCCAACTGCTCGGCCACTCGATGTTCAACTACGCACTGCACCGGGTCTCCGCGACCACCGTGAGCGTGCTGATCCTGCTGGAGGCGCCCGGCGCGGCGCTGATCGGCTGGGTGTGGCTGGGGCAGTTGCCCCGGCCGCTGGCCCTGCCGGGCCTGGCGCTGCTGCTGGCCGGGGTGGCGGTGGTGGTGCTCGGCGGGGCGCGGGCCGGTCGCCGTGCCGCACCGGTCGCGGCCCCCGCCGACCCGACCCCGCTCGGCGACTGAGCCGGTCGCGGCGATCGACGAGGAGATCGCGGCGCCGGCCCGCCTCAGACGTCGCGTACCTCCAGCACCCGGGTGACGGGCGCGGCGTCGCCCAGTTCGGTGCGCAGCGCGACGCGGTCCGGGTCGACCAGGAACGCGTCGAGCCCGGCGCGGGCGGCGAAGCGGATGACGTGCACCTCGGTTTCCCCGTCGCCGGTCCGCAGCCGCCGCTCCACCCGGCCGCCGTGCCGGCCGAGCAGCGCGAGCACCGCGTCCTCGTACCGCTGCCCGGCGTCCACGTCGGCGCTCAGGTCGACGAGCGCGACCAGGAGAACCGCCTGCTCAGTGGTCATGTGCCCCGTCGGTGTCGTCAGGCGTCCAGCCCGACCGCCTTCGCGCTGGCCGTCCAGAGCCGGGCGGCCAGCGCCGGGTCGGCGGCCTTCGGCCTGGGCCGGTGCGGCTTGCGGTCGGCGTAGTAGCCGCCGTCGATCAGCCGGGACGGATCCTGGCAGGCCAGCCAGACCAGCGTCTCCGCGCCCTTCTCCGGGCTGCGGAACGGCAGCAGCCGCATGCCCAGCGCCACGATCCGGCTCTCGTTGCCGAAGCGGGTACGCACCACGCCGGGGTGGAACACGTGCGCGGGCACCTCCGGCCAGCGCCGAGCCGCCTCGGCAGTGAACAGGATGTTCGCCTGCTTGCTGGTGCCGTACGCGCGGAACGGCCGGTACGAGCGCAGCGCGGAGTTGAGGTCGTCCGGGTCCAGCACGCCGCTGCGGTGCGCGTCCGAGCCGGTGACCACCATCCGCCGGATCCGGTCCCGCAGCAGGTTGCTGAGCAGGAACGGGGCGAGGTGGTTGGCCTGCATGCTCAGCTCGAAACCGTCGACCGTGGTGATCGGTTCCAGCACGATCGCGCCCGCGTTGTTGGCGAGTACGTCGATCCGGTCGTACCGCTCGCGCAGCCGTTCGGCGAGCCCGCGTACGTCGTCGAGCACCGCGAAGTCGGCGCGGAACAGCTCCGGCTGCTCGCCGCAGCACTCGCGCACCCGCTCGCCGGCCGCGCGCAGCCGGGCCGGGTCGCGGCCGACCAGCACCACCTGGTCACCGCGGCGCGCCAGCTCCTCCGCGGCGGCCAGCCCGATGCCGGAGCTCGCGCCGGTCAGCACCACGATCCGGCGCTCAGTGAGATCTTCCACAGGTCCATTCACCCCGGTCACGGCACGAGGTTACCGTGGCGTCACCACGCCCTTTGGGATCGTTAAGTTCTCGAAATCCACCGCTGCGCCGGCATCCGCGCCGGACGCTGGAAGGAGCGCATCCATGACCGCTGTCGGTCGTCCCCGCCGATCCTGCCTGGCGGTACCCGGCTCCAGCGTCAAAATGCTCGGCAAGGCCCAGGGCCTGCCCGCCGACCAGGTCTTCCTGGACCTGGAGGACGCGGTCGCCCCGCTGGCGAAGCCGGACGCGCGCAAGAACATCGTGGCCGCGCTGAACGAGGGCGACTGGACGGGCAAGACCCGCGTGGTCCGGGTCAACGACCTGACCACGCCGTGGACGTACCGGGACGTCATCGAGGTGGTCGAGGGCGCCGGGGCGAACCTGGACTGCATCATGCTGCCGAAGGTGCAGAACGCCGAGCAGGTGCACTGGCTGGATCTGCTGCTCACCCAGATCGAGCGCACGCTCGGCCTGGAGGTGGGCCGGATCGGCATCGAGGCGCAGATCGAGAACGCGGCCGGGCTGGTGAACGTGGACGCCATCGCCGGCGCCTCGCCCCGGGTCGAGACGATCATCTTCGGCCCGGCCGACTTCATGGCCTCGATCAACATGAAGTCGCTCGTGGTCGGCGCGCTGATCCCGGACTACCCGGGCGACCCGTACCACTACATCCTCATGCGCATCCTGATGGCCGCGCGGATGCACGACAAGCAGGCCATCGACGGGCCGTTCCTGCAGATCCGGGACGTGGACGCGTTCCGCGAGGTGGCGAAGCGCTCGGCGGCACTGGGCTTCGACGGCAAGTGGGTGCTGCACCCCGGCCAGATCGACGCCGCGAACGAGGTCTACTCCCCGGCGCAGGCCGACTACGACCACGCCGAACTGATCCTCGACGCGTACGACTACTACACCTCGGAGGCGGGCGGGAAGCTCGGCGCGGTGATGCTCGGCGACGAGATGATCGACGAGGCGTCCCGCAAGATGGCGCTGGTGATCGCCGCCAAGGGCCGCGCCGCCGGCATGTCGCGTACCTCCTCGTTCACCCCGCCCTCGGAGTGACCGGCCGGGGCCGCCCCGGGTTCGCGGGGCGGCCCACCGGGTTTCAGTAGGTCGTGCTTCCGTAGCCGGACGGTTCCTGGTTGGCCACCCAGACGATGAAGATCACGATGGCGATGGTGGCCAGCACGGCCAGCACGGTGGAGATCCAGCCGACGATGATGCCGGCGGTGGCGAAGCCCTCGCCGCCTTCGCCGCGTTCCCTGATCTGCTTGCGGGCCATGTGTCCGAGGATCGCGCCCACCGCGCCGATGTAGCCGCCCAGGCCGTAGCCGCAGAGGCCGAGCGCGCCGATGATCGAGACGACCATCGCGGCGATGGCCAGGCCGTTCTGCTTCGGTGCGGGCGGGTACCCGTATCCGGGATAACCGGCCGGCGGCGGCGGAAAGGCACCCGGCTGCGGGTAGGCGCCCGGCGGGTAGCCGGCCGCCGCGTACGGGTCGGCGGACTTCATGCCGGCGTACGGATCGGCGGACGCGTACGGGTCCGCCGGGGTCGGCTGGGTCGGGACGGGATTGCCCGCCATCGGCAGCGCCGGATCGGCCGGCGGGCTCGACTGCGGTCCGGCCGTCGACGACGGGTCGTGCCAGCCACCGGACGGTGGGGGATAGGTCATCTGATCATCTCCAGGTACGTGGTCGCGCTCAGGGTAGCCACCCGGCGCGCGACACGGACGTCCCCTTTCCGGCCACCGCGTTGCCCGTGGGGTCGGCACCGGGCAGGATCCTCGGCATGGCACTTGACGCGCGTGGGGGTCGGTCGCGACGGGACATGAGCCGGCCGGGGTCGGTGCGCCGCCCGCGCGGCGGCGAGCCGGTCGGCGGCGCCGACTCCGAACGGCCGGCGCCGCTGCCGGAACCGGCCACCATGCGCCTGGACGGCCGGGTCGCGCTGGTGACCGGCGCGGGCAGCCCGGACGGCATCGGGTACGCGACCGCGCGCCGGCTGTCCGACCTGGGCGCCCGGGTGGCGATCGTGTCCACCACGAGGCGCATCCACGAACGCGCGGGCGAGCTGGGTGTCACCGGTTTCGTCGCCGACCTCACCGACGAGTCGGAGGTGGGCGCGCTCGCCGACGCGGTGGCCGAGCAACTCGGCGACGTGGAGGTGCTGGTGAACAACGCGGGCCTGGCCAGCCGGGCCAGCCCGGAGGTGCTGCGGCCGGTGGCGCAGTTGACGTACGACGAGTGGCGCGGCGAGATCGACCGCAACCTGACCACCGCGTTCCTGTCCAGCCGCGCGTTCATCGGCGGCATGGCCGAGCGGGGCTGGGGCCGGATCGTCAACCTGGCCGCCACCGCCGGGCCGGTCAACGCGCTGCCCACCGAGGCGGCCTACGCGGCGGCGAAGGCCGGCGTGGTCGGGCTGACCCGGGCGCTGGCGATGGAGATGGTCGCCGACGGGGTGACTGTGAACGCGGTGGCGCCGGGAATCATCCACACCGCGGCGTCGACCATGGCCGAGATCAAGCAGGGCCTCGGTACGCCGGTCGGGCGTCCCGGCACGCCGGACGAGGTGGCCGCCGCGATCGCGTTCCTGTGCTCGCCGGCCGCGTCGTACATCACCGGTCAGATGCTCGTGGTCGACGGCGGCAACAGCGTCCGGGAGGCGCAGTTCCGCTGAGGGTCAGTACGTGCCGCTGTCGGAGTTGGCCCAGATCGCCAGCCCGATCCATCCGCAGCAGACCAGCACGCCGATCACGGTGAAGACGTAACTGAGGATCAGGCCCCAGTTGGCGAGCTGGTCGCCGTCCTCGCCGGTCTGCCGGATCTGCCGCTTGGCCAGGTGCCCGCAGACGATGCCGGCGGGCGCGAAGACGAACGCGAGGACGAGCGACAGGATGGCGAGCACGTTCGTGCCACCGGGGCGTGGGCCCTGACCGGGCGGGCCGTACTGGCCGTAGGGCGGCTGCGGGGCGTACGGGGGTTGCTGGCCCCACTGCGGATGCTGCTGGCCGTACTGCGGCTGCCCGTACGGCTGACCGTGCGACGGCGGCTCGTACGGCGACGGTGGCTGCTCGTCGGTCACGGGCGCCCCTTCCCCCAGGTCAACGACCCTCTCTCTTGCGGACGCTACCCGCAGCGGTGAACCTTTTCACAGCGGTTGTGTGGACTGGTCACCTTGGCGCGGCCGGTCCCGGGGCCGATACTGACCGAGCGTTCAGTTACCCATGAGTAATGCGCCGACCCCGGAGGCTGAGATGGCCCGACTCGCCCAGACACCCGGACTGACCGACGTGCAGCGGTCGATCCTGGAAACCGTCCGGGAGTTCGCCGACAAGGAGATCATCCCGCACGCGCAGCGGCTGGAGCACGCCGACGAGTACCCCAGCGACATCCTCGACGGCATGCGCGAAATGGGGCTGTTCGGCCTGACCATCGACGAGGAGTACGGCGGCCTGGGCGAGTCCCTGCTGACCTACGCGCTCGTGGTCGAGGAGCTGTCCCGGGGCTGGATGTCGATCTCCGGCATCGTCAACACCCACTTCATCGTGGCCTACCTGATCTCGCAGCACGGCTCCGCCGACCAGAAGGCCCGGCTGCTGCCCCGGATGGCCACCGGCGAGGTGCGCGGCGCCTTCTCGATGTCGGAGCCCGAGTGCGGCTCGGACGTCTCGGCGATCAAGTCGAAGGCCGTCCGGCAGGGCGACGACTACGTCCTCAACGGCCAGAAGATGTGGCTGACGAACGGGGCGTACTCCTCGGTGGTGGCCACCCTGGTCAAGACCGACACCGGGGCCGACTCGGTCTACGGCAACATGAGCACCTTCCTGCTGGAGAAGGAGCCCGGCTTCGGCGAGACCGCGCCCGGCCTCACCATCCCCGGCAAGATCGACAAGATGGGCTACAAGGGCGTCGAGACCACCGAGATGGTGCTCGACGGCGTCACCGTGCCCGCCTCCGCCGTGCTCGGCGGCGAGGACAAGGTCGGCCGCGGCTTCTACCAGATGATGGACGGCATCGAGGTCGGCCGGGTGAACGTCGCGGCCCGCGCCTGCGGCATCTCGATCCGGGCGTTCGAGCTGGCCGTCGCGTACGCCCAGCAGCGCCACACCTTCGGCCAGCCGCTCGCCAAGCACCAGGCCGTCGCGTTCAAGCTCGCCGAGATGGGTACGAAGATCGAGGCCGCGCACGCGCTCATGGTCAACGCGGCCCGGCTCAAGGACGCCGGCCAGCGCAACGACGTCGAGGCGGGCATGGCGAAGCTGCTCGCGTCCGAGTACTGCGCCGAGGTGGTCCAGGAGGCGTTCCGGATCCACGGCGGCTACGGCTACTCCAAGGAGTACGAGATCGAGCGCCTGATGCGCGAGGCGCCGTTCCTGCTGATCGGCGAGGGCACCTCGGAGATCCAGAAGACGATCATCTCGCGCGGCCTGCTCAAGCAGTACAAGCAGTAAGGATCGACGGTCAGGCGCGCCGGGTCAGCCCGCCGGCGGCCCGCTCGACGATGAGGCACCGGTCCTCGACGTAGTCGAGACCGGCCTCCTCGGCGATCCGGCGCGCCTCGTCCGAGAAGATCCCGAGCTGCAACCACACCGCCGGGGCGCCGATCGCCACCGCCTGCCGCACCACGTCGACCGCGTCGCGGGCCGGGCGGAACACGTCGACCAGGTCGACCGGGTGCGGGATGTCGGCGAGCGTCGGGTACGCCTTCTCGCCGAACAACTTGTCCACAGTCGGGTTGACCGGGATGATCCGCCAGCCGTGCCGCTGCATCTCCAGCGGTACGCGGTGCGCGGCCTTGCCCGGATCACGGGAGGCACCCACGACGGCGATCACGGCGGAGTCGGCGAGGATCTGCTGAGCGGAACGCATGCCCCGAGACTAGCCCCGCCGGTACGGGGCTTCCCGGCTAGAGGTAATGCTCAGCGGGGTTGTAGGTCTGCACCTGCAGCAGACCCCAAGTGTAGTCACGCGGCCTGACTGGCCGGTAGGTGCATGATGGTCTCGAGTTCAACGGGGGTCGACCGGGACGCGACCCCTGGCGTCGGCGGCGGTGATAGGTCCGTTCGATCCAGGTCACGATCGCGATCCGTAGTTGTTGGCGGGTGCCCATGATCGGCGGTCCAGGACGTCGTTCTGCAAGGAGTCCGAAGCCGCCGCGTCGCGCGATTCGCTTATAGGAGGTTGTGCTTACGGGCGAAGGCGGGAAACTCAGCCCCCGAGCAGGGCATACGAGCATCGGTTGCTCTGAGTGCCTCAATGAGGTTCCCCGCAGCCGTAAGGGTTTGCTTGCCATCCCGGCAGGCCCTCGCGAGAAGCCAGATGGTGCCGTGGACCCGCGCGCCGTGGGCGCGGGCGACCTGCGTCGCGTTCCTGTCGTCCGTGATGGCCACCCCACCCCGCAGTTCGGCGGCAGCGAGGACGGACGCCTCCCCAAGGTCGGAACGTGTCAAGGGATTGAGGCCAACGGGAGTTAGTTAGGCGGCTTGCAGTTGAGGCTGATCTTCCTGGTCGGGCTGGTTGATCCAGACCTGCTCGGGCAGGTCAAGGATCTTGGGCAGGGGCCGGCTGGTGCCGAACCGTTCCGGATGCGCGGCGCGGGCCGTGGCGAGGGTGTCCTCACGACCGGCGCGGACCTGGTGGTGGCGGCCGTGGTGGATGTCAGCGGGGGTGTGTAA
>NZ_KB895869.1:0-33828 GCF_000374985.1 Micromonospora sp. CNB394
CACTGTCGGCGTCCGGGATCTCCTCGACCCGCCTGCCACCCATCCCTCGTTCCCTTCCGTGCACCCGTGATCGACCAGGAGGCAGGCCGCCCGGGGGCCTCGGTCGGAAACCGAAAATCTGACCGGCGTGCTCGAAGCAACAATGCGTGACCCGTGAGGTCCGTGGCCCCGGCGCCAGACTTGCACACGGCCTCAAACGGACCAAGATCGATCGGCGTCGGCGGGCGACCTACCCACCATTTTCACGCCTGCGCGGCGTCCCGAAGAGACCGGGTGACTTGCACTTCCGGCCCCCAGCTTGCCCGTTTCGCCCTGATTGCAAGGGGCGCCAACTGCAAAATCGCCAGAGCTGGGGTGAGCATGGCCCTGTTGACCAAGGAGTTTGGGTGCGCGCGAGGCCGCCTGGGTGACACAAACTCCTTGATCACCCGAGGCGGTGGGGTGATCATGAGGTTGGCCGTGGATGGTGTCCGGTTTGTCGCTGTCAACTTCATGATCGACGGGGTGGGGCCGACGGGGTGGGGCCGACCCGGGTGCGCGGGGCCGGAAGCGCGGTCAGGGGGTGGGGAGGGAGCGGTACCACGTCTTCTCGGTGCCGGCCAGGCTGAACGTCTGCCTCCGGTCGGTGTGCTCGACCACCACCAGGCCGGGACGGTCGACCAGGCGGGTCGTGCCGGGCGGGGCGGAGAACGAGGCGTCCCGGGTACGCCAGGACAGCACCGCCAGCGGCCGGCCCGGCATCGGCAGGTGGTACGCCTGAAGCGTGGTGGACATGTCGGCGGGCGAGACCACCGGGACGCCGCCGTCGGCCGGCCGGTAGACCACGGCCGTCATCGTCCCGGCCGGCGTCTCCCAGCTGAGCTGTTCCAACTCGCCCGGCTCACCGTCACCGAGGGCCACCGAACCGAGGGAACGCGTCGCGATCTTCGCCATCGGCCAGGACTCCGGCGCGGAGCGGGGCGCCTCCCGGTCGCCGATACGGCGCGGCACGCTGCCGAACGGGCCCCGCTCACCGGCCAGCACGCAGGTGTCCAGGCCGGTCAGCGCACGTCTGCCGGCACCCGTCTCGTCGCGTACCAGGGGGTAGCGGGGCGCTTCGGTCGCCGTACCCAGATCGAGGACGCGGTCCGCGGCCCGGCCGCGCGGCAGCGACGGCGTGGGCCGCAGCGTCGCGGTCAGTTCGACGGCCCGGCAGTCCGGTACGGCGACCGGGTCGGTGACGCCGTCGGTGCTGCCGAGCACCTTGCCGTCGGGCCCGGTCAGCCGCTCGACGCGGGTCGAGGTGAGGTAGCGGCGGCCGTCGGGTTCCCGCACCGGCAGCACGTCGGAGTAGACCAGGTAGCCGGGGTCGGTGTACTCGGTGGCGTGGACGACCCGCCAGCGCTGCCCGTTCCGGCCGAGTTGCAGCAGCCAGGATGCGGCCTCGCCGGGGACGTCCGCGGCGACGAGCGCGAGCGCCGACCCGGCGACCTGACCGGAGAAGAGGATGCCGGAGGTGGGCACGTGCACCCGGTCGTCCACCGGGGAGCGCCAGTCGCGTACCGCAGTGGTGATCGCGGCGGTCGCCGCGGCGTCCCGGGCGAGGCTGCCGCGCGGCGGCCACACCGCGAGGGTGCCGTCGAGACTGTCGTAGCCGACCCGCAGGTCCGCCGGCTGCCGTTCGGCGACCGGCCCGCAACCGGCCGTGACCAGCAGCAGAGCTGCCAGCGCGGTGCCCGTCGTAGCGCCTCGGCGGGCTGAAAGCACCCTGATCCCCTCGCCGGTCGTCGGTCGGAAGCCCACATGGTACGAGACGACAGGTCACCCGGCCGCGCCCGGCTCACCCTTTCGGCTGACCGGCCACTGCGGAACGTGATGCGCGATTCGGGTGTCAATATCCGGCTCCGGTAGACTCCGCCGACTGTGACGCCTGCCGAGACCCGCGCCGCCTCGACGCCGGACGCCGCCGCCCCGACGGGCCAGCGCGCCGTCACCCTGGACCCGCCACCGGTCACCGTCGCCGAGCCGGAACCGGCCACCACCACCGAGCCGGCCACGCCCGAGGCGCCGGGCGCACGGCGCGCGCGCCGGTGGCGGTGGACCCGCCGCCGGATCGACCTCACCGTGTACGGCGGATTCCTGCTCGCCGCGATCTGGGTCACCAGCGGCATCTGGGCCGACCCGGCCGGGCGGGTGGCCGCGCTCTACAGCAGCGACCCGGCGCAGGTCCAGTTCTTCCTGGCCCACTCGGTACGGGTGGTGCTGCACGGCGAGTTCCCGTTCTTCACCGAGCAGTTCAACTACCCCGACGGCGTCAACCTGATGGCGAACACCGCCATCCTGGCGCTGGGCATCCCGATGGTGCCGGTGACCCTCCTGTTCGGACCGGCGGTCACCTTCGTCACGCTGGTCACGCTCGGCCTGGCCGGCACCGCCGCCGCCTGGTACCGGGTGCTGTCCCGGCACCTGATCCGGCACCGCCCGGCCGCCGCCGTGGCGGCCTGGTTCTGCGGTTTCTCCCCGGCCATGCTGTCGCACGCCAACTGGCACCCGAACATCATCAGTCAGTTCCTGCTGCCGTTCATCGTGTGGCGGGTGCTGGTGCTGACCCGGTCGGCCCGGCCGGTCCGCGACGGCGTGCTGCTGGCGCTGCTGGTCACCGCGCAGGCGTTCATCAACGAGGAGATCCTGCTCTTCACCGCGCTGGCCCTGGGCGTGTTCCTGATCGCCGTGGTGGTGCAGCAGCGCGAGCGGTGGACGACCGCCTGGCGGCCGCTCGGCGCGGGGCTGGCGGTCTGCGCGGCGCTGGCCGGGGCGCTGCTGGCGTACCCGCTGTGGGTGCAGTTCGCCGGGCCGATGGCGTACCACGGGCTCAGCGACGCGGTACGCGACTACGGCAACGACATCGCCGCGTTCTTCGCGCCCGGCTCGCCCACGTTCGGCGGCAACGAACGCGCCAACGTCAACCTCGCGCCGAACTACTCGGAGGAGAACGCGTTCTTCGGCTGGAGCCTGTCGCTGCTGGTCGTGGGCATCGTGGTGTGGCTGCGGCGGGACGTGATCGTCCGCGCGCTCGCCGCCACCGGGCTGTTCTTCGCCGTGCTCTCCCTCGGCGAGCGGATCTCCTGGTGGGACCGCGAGATCGCCACCGGCCCGTGGGAGCTGCTGGTCCGGCTGCCGCTGCTCGACGCCGTGGTGCCGACCCGCTTCGGCCTGATCACCGGCGTGACGGTGGCGATCCTGCTCGCGTACGCGGTGCGGCGCGCCTGGGCGCTGCGCGGCGTGGACCGGCGTACCGCCCGCAAGCTCACCGCCGCGGGCCTGGTCCTCGCGTTGCTGCCGATCGCACCGATGCCGTTGAAGGTCACCACGCGGGAGCCGGTGCCGGAGTTCATCACCGCCGACCGGTGGCGCAAGTACGTCGGGCCGGACCAGACGCTCGTCTCCGTGCCGGTGCCCGCGATGGGCAACACCGACCCGATGCGCTGGGCGGCCAGCACCAACCTCGACTTCAAGATCCCCGGCGGCTACTTCCTCGCGCCGCGCAACGGCGTCACCGGCGACCCCGGGCGCTTCGGCGGCCGGCCCAGCGGCATCGGCGAGATGTTGCGGGAGGTATCGTCCACCGGCCGTACGCCGAAGCTGGACGACCGCCAGCGCCGTCGCTACCTGGACGAGCTGCGGCACTGGAACGCGGCGGTGGTGGTGCTGCCGCGCGACGAGCAGAACGCCGAGCCGCTGCGCCGCACCGTGGAGCAGTTGGTCGGCCCCGGACGGCAGGAGCTGCACGTGTGGCTGTGGGACGTGCGGAAACTGACCGACCGGACCGCCTGACCGAACCGGCGGTCCCCGCCCCCGCGCCCCGCCGTCGCCGGCCCCGCCCGGCCGACGTGCTGGTGGTGGCCGGCTACCTCGGTCTCGCCGTCCTGCTCACCACCGGCCAGTGGCGCCGGCCGGAACGGCTGTTCCACCAGGCCGGCGACCAGATGCTGTTCGAGTGGATGCTGGCCCGGGCCGCCCGCGCGGTCACCGGCGGCGAGAACCCGTTGTGGAGCGGCGCGCTGAACGCCCCGGACGGGGTGAACCTGATGGCGAACACGTCGGTGCTCGGGCTGGGTGTGCCGCTCACCCCGGTCACAGTCGTCTTCGGCTCCCAGGCGGCCTTCCTCGTCGCCGTGACGCTCAGCCTGGCCGGCACCGCCACCGCCTGGTACGCGCTGCTCGCCCGCCGGCTGGTCCGCTCCCGGGCCGCCGCCGCGGTGGGCGGCCTGTTCTGCGGCTTCGCCCCCGGCATGGTGGCGCAGGCCGGCGCGCACCTGCACATGGCCGCCCAGTTCCTGGTGCCGGTGATCCTCGCGCTGGTGTTCCGCCCCGCCACCGACCGGGTCCGGCGCGACGGCGTGCTGCTCGGGCTCGCCGTCGCCTACCAGGTGTTCCTCGGCGAGGAGGTGCTGGTCTTCCTGGCGCTCGCCGCCGGGGTGTTCGCCGGGGCGTACGCGCTCGCCGACCGGGCCGCCGCCCGCCGGCTGGCGCCTGTGGTGGCCCGCCGGTTGGGCATCGGCGCGCTGGTGGCGGGCGTGCTGCTGGCGTACCCGCTGTGGTTCCAGTTCGCCGGCCCGGGCCACTACCGGGGGATGCCGTTCCACACCGGGGGCTACCGGCTGGACGTGGTCTCGTTCGTCACCACCGCCCGGCAGAGCGTCGCCGGGGACGCCCGCCGGGCCGGGTTGCTGTCACCGAACCCGACCGAGCAGAACTCGTTCCTCGGCCCGTTCCTGCCGCTGCTGGCCGTCCTCGTGGTGGTGCGGCTGTGGCGGCGCGCGCTGGTGCGCGCGCTCGCCGCGTGCGGCCTGCTGTTCGCGCTGCTGTCGCTCGGTTCGCCGGTGGTGGTGAACCGGCACGACACCGGGCTGCCCGGCCCGTACCGCCTGCTCGCCGACGTGCCGCTGCTGGACCTGGTGGTGCCGGCGCGGTTCGCGCTGGTCTGCGTGCCGGTGCTCGGGGTGCTGCTGGCGCTCGCAGTGGACCGGGTCCGGCGCGGCGGCGTGCGCACCTGGGCGCCGTGGGCCGGCGCGGTCGCCGTCGCGCTGCTGCCGCTGGCGCCGACGCCGATCCGCACGGTGCCGGTCACGCCGGTCCCGGCCGTGGTGTCCGGCGGCGGGTGGCGGGAGTACGTGCCGGCGGGCCGGACGCTGGTGCCGGTGCCACCGGTGACCGGGGCGGCGGTCAGCCCGGCCATGTTCTGGTCGGCGCGCACCGCGCTGGCGTTCGACGCGCCGGGCGGCTACTTCATCGGCCCGCGGTCGGCCGGCGACCCGGCCGCCCGCTGGGGCGCGCCGGACCGGCCCACGTCGCTGCTGCTGCGCCGGGCCGCCGAGACCGGCCGGGTGCCGCCGGTCGGTGCGGCGGAACGCCGGCAGGCGGTCGACGACCTGCGGCACTGGCGGGCGGCGGCACTGGTGCAGGCCGACTCGTCACCCGGCGATCCGGTGCGTACCACGGTGGACGCGCTGGTCGGCCCCGGCCGGGACGTGCCCGGCGGGTACCTGTGGGACGTCCGCCCGCTCGTCGGCTGACCGGCGGGGTCACACCCGGTCGCGGACGTCCCAGATCCACACGTCGTCCACCCGCTGTGGCGGGCCGAGCAGTTCGGCCATGAGGTCGCGCAGCACCGCCTCGCGCGGACCGGCCCCGAGCACCACCACCGAGGCCCGCCAGAAGCGCAGGTCCTCCACGGCCTGGCGGCGGTTCTCCGCGGTGATCTCCGGCACCTCGCCCGCGTCCATGGTGGAGTAGATGAGCGTGCTGGTGGGCCGGTTCGGGGCGCCGAAGACACCTTCGCCGCGCTCGTTCGGCCCGATGAAGTAGCCACCCGGGATCGGGAACTCGTGCCCGGTCAGCGCGCTCCAGCGCAGCGTGTGCAGCCCGTGCACGTTGCTGGGGATCGGCACCGGCACGAGCGTGCGGCCCTGCGGTACGTACGGCCGCCAGCCGCCGGCGGTGATGAAGTGCGGCGGCGGGTCGATCCGCTCCGCCGGCAGCGGACGCGGGATCAGCGGCACCAGGGCGGCGGCGATCGCGACGAACCCGGCCAGGCGCAGCACCCGGCGGCGCGTGTCGCGCGCGGCCGTCCCGCGGTCGCCGCTCTCGTCGTCCGCGCCCTCGTCGGCGGCGGTGCGGGGGGCGGGCACCGGCGGGCGGCCGGCCCCGGCGAGCCTGTCCCAGGCCAGGGCGAGCAGCACACCGACGGCGGCCACCACGACCAGGCTCAACCGGGTCGGCATCATCATCTCGACCAGCGGCAGGTCGTCCGGCACGTACGCCCACGGCCCGTCGATGTCGGTCTCCGCGCCGTTGAACCGGACCACCGGGCCGATCGAGGCGGTCGTGAACACGACCACCAGCACGGCCAGGATCCGGGCCGGCACCGAACGGCGGACCAGCAGCACCAGCGCGGCCAGCGCCACCAGCACCAGCGGCCAGCCGAACCAGGTGTTCTGCTCGGTCAGGCCGATGGTCTTCTCCACCGCCTCGTCGCCGGCGACGGTGTCCCGGGCGAACGTGACGAAGGCGACCAGGTCCTCGCCCCAGTTGTGGAAGACCCCACCCTGCAGGCCCCGGTAGGACTGCGGGCCGTTGAACTGGAACCAGATCGGGTACGCGGTCAGCAGCAGCGCCAGGCCGCCGCCGAGACCGAGCGCGGCCAGGAACGACCCGGCCCGCTCGCGGGCCGCGCGGGGCCGCTGCACCGCGTACGCCACCACGACGACCAGGCAGGCCAGCGCCGTGAGCAGCAGCATCTCCTCGTTGATGAAGATCTGGTACGCGACCAGCAAACCGAGTGCCGTCCCGTTGCGCCGCCAGCGGCCCGGCTCGCCCAGCCGCAGCACCCGGGCCACGATCAGCGGCAGCAGGAAGTTCGACACGAAGTTGGGCTGTCCGTTGGCGTGGTGCACGATGCCCGGCGCGAAACCGAGGAACGCGCCGCCGACGAACGCGGCGGCCCGGGATTGGACCAGGTGCCGGGACAGCACCCAGTACGACGTGGCGGCGGTCGCGGACAGCGCGGCGCCCAGGTAGAGCGCGTAGATCACCTGCGGGCCGAGTAGCAGCGTCAGCGGCGCCAGCGGCAGCGTCACCCCGAGCAGCGAGGTGTTCGCCATCATGTTCACCCCGTCCGGCGCGTTCTGCCGGGTGGTGAACAGCGGGTTCTCCAGGTGCTGCACCGAGTACGCGCCGTGCGCGAACAGCCACTCGAACCAGCTGTGGTCGGTGGGCAGGTGCGAGGAGACCCGGTTCTCGACGTCGCCCCAGTAGTTGAGGCAGACGAGAACGCCGAGCAGCACATAGGTGCCGATGGCCAGCAGGTCGGCGCGGGCCGGCCGGCGACGGGCGCGGCGTGGCGGGTCGGCCACGACGGGGCCCGCCTCGACGGGCGAGGGGTTCAACGAGGGGTCCACCACGGGCACGGCCACGACGCGCCATCGTACAGGCGGTTCGTCACGCGACCGGTCTCGGTCGGGCGGCGGCCCGGCGCGCGGGAGAGGACGGCCGGCATGGCGATCTGGCCGGTCGGCCGCTGATCACCAGTTCGCCTGTGCCGGGGCCGGGGGCAGCGGCGTCGATTCGGGACGCAGCACGTACGCGATCCCGCCGCTGCCCGCCTGCCAGGCGCTCTCGAACGGCCCGCGCGCAACGGTGCGGCGGACCCGTTCGTCGTCCGGCGCGTACGGGTCGTTGAGCACCGGGTCGCCCTCGGCGGTGAAGCCGGCCAGCACCATGAGGTGTCCCCGGGTGTCGTAGTCCAGGCCGGGCACCTGGCCGGCGGTGAACGCGGCCGAGACGATCAGGGGGATGCCGGCGGCCACGAACCGTTCCGCCTCGGTCAGCGAGCGCAGCCGGGTGACGAAGGCGTCCACCCCGTGCGTCGCCGCGTACGCCGTGTTGAACGGCCAGTTGCCGGGCCCGCCGTAGGCGTGGTCGTAGCAGTGCCGGGCGGCGTGCACGACCTGCGGGCGCGGGCCGGGGGGCGCCACCCAGGCGTACCGGTCCGGCGTGGGCCCGGTGCCCCAGAAGTCGAGCACCATGGATACGCAGGTGGGGCTGCACCAGGAGTCACCGCCGCCACCCCAGCGGGTCTCCCCGGCGGCGTGCAGCCGTTGCGCGTACCGCGGCACGTCCAGCACGTGCCCCCACGCGCGGATGTCTCCGGTCCCAGCCTCCGCGCTGCGGGCCTCCGCGTCGTCGGTCTCCGCGCCGACCGGCGGGTCGGCGGAGGCGAGCACCCCCACCGTGCGCAACGCCGGGCCGGCGGGTGCGTCGAGCCGGCGCAGCAGGGTCACCCGGACCTGCCAGCCGGTCGCCGTCGCGCCGGTCACCCGCAGTGTGTCGGCGGCGACCCGCGCCCGGTCGTCCTCCGGCCCGGGTACGGAGGCGCGGTGCACGGCGCTGTCGTCGGCGGCCCAGTGGCCCAGCTCGTACCAGCCGGTGGTGGCCGCGTCGTCGGCCCAGCCGCGCAGGTCGACCCGCAGCCAGCAGCCGGGCGGGGTGTCGGCGGTCCAGGAGGGCACCAGTTCGGTGACCGCGAAGCCGGCGGGCGTCACGGGGGAGGTCCAGGTGCCGGCGGCGTACTCGGCAGTGGTCCCGGAGTGCGGGTCGGTGTGCGTGACGCGGCCGGCCGCGCCGTCGAGGGTCAGGCCGCCCGGCCCGGCGCGCAGCCCGTCCGCACGACCCCGGTCCCGGTCCGCCGGGAAGCGGAACCGGCGGTACGCGACGTCGCGACCGCTCATCGGGAACCCGCCCGGCGTGACCGTGGCCTGTGCCTGCTACGCCTGTCGATCATCGCCGCCGAGCATCGCGTACCCGAAGGTTTTCTGCAATGGCGGCCGGTGCCGCCGCCCGCGATCGGCCCACCGCGGCGTTGTCACCGACAGTGGCCGAAGTGCGCCCACGGGATGATCCCCCGCGGAGGGACATCCCCGCCGTCGGGGACCGATGTGATGTTTCTGCTGGTCGCGACGATACGGTCGGCCGGTCGTCCCATGCGGTCGAGCAAGCACTCGTCACGGTGCGTGACTTGCCGGTGGGGCGCTCATCGGCGGCCGGCTCCTCCGGCGGCGGGTTTTACCTGCCGCACTAGGTTGTCAGGGGTCACGAGGTGGGAGGCCGGGATGCGGGTACTGGTGGTCGAGGACGAGCGCAACCTCGCCGACGCGATCGCGCGCGGGCTGCGCAAGCGCGGGATGGCAGTCGACGTCGCCTACGACGGCGACGCCGGGCACGAGGCGGCGTTCGTCACCCGCTACGACGTGGTGATCCTGGACCGCGACCTGCCCGGCGTGCACGGCGACCGGATCTGCGCCGACCTGGCCGCCTCCGGCGCGCTGACCCGGGTGCTGATGCTGACCGCCAGCGGCACCGTCGCCGACCGCGTCGAGGGGTTGCAGCTCGGCGCCGACGACTACCTGGCCAAGCCGTTCGCGTTCGACGAGCTGGTGGCCCGGGTGCAGGCGCTCGGCCGCCGGGCCACCCCGGCCGCGCCGCCGGTGCTGGAGGTGGCCGACCTGGTGCTCGACCCGGCCCGCCGGGTGGTGAGCCGGGGCGGCGTGCCGCTCGACCTCACCAACAAGGAATTCGGCGTGCTCGCCGAGCTGCTCAAGGCGCGTGGCGCGGTGGTGTCCAGCGAGGAGCTGCTGGAACGGGTCTGGGACGCCAACACCGACCCGTTCACCACGATCGTGCGGGTCACCGTGATGACACTGCGCAAGAAGCTCGGAGACCCGCCGCTCATCGACACCGTGGTGGGCGCGGGCTATCGCATCGGCGGGGTACGGCAGTGAGCGCGCGCCGGGTACGGCCGACGCTGCGGCTGCGGCTGACCCTGCTCAACGGCGTGCTGCTGGTCGGCGCCGGGGCGATCCTGGTGCTGCTGGCCTGGCTGCTGGTCCGCGACGCGCTGCGCCCCACAGACGAGCTGCTGCCCGGCACCACAGTGGTGCTCACCGACGGGCGGACGCTCGACGCCGGGCAGTGGCAGCGGCAGTTGGTGGACGCCGCGTCCCAGGAACTGCTGGTCAAGGGGCTGCTCGCGCTGGCGGCGATCAGCGTTGTCGGAGTGGCCGGGGCGTACCTGGTGGCCGGGCGGGCGCTGCGCCCGCTGCACCAGGTCACCGCCACCGCCCGCCGGCTCGGCGAGGCCACACTCGACGAGCGGATCGGCTGGTCCGGCGCCGACGACGAGGTGGCCGAGCTGGCCGAGACGTTCGACGCCATGCTCGACCGGATCAGCGGCGCGTTCGAGGCGCAGAAGCGGTTTGTCGCGAACGCCTCGCACGAGCTGCGGACACCGCTGGCGGTGATGCGTACCGAAATCGACGTGACACTCAGCGACGACGACGCCGACCTCGCCGAGTACCGGCGCATGGCCGGCGTGGTGCGCGACGCCTCCGAGCGCGCCAACGGCCTGGTCGACGCGCTGCTGGTGCTGGCCCGCAGCGAGGCGCAGACCGGCCGTCGGCTCGGCCGCCGTGCCGAGTCGGACCTCGCCATCGGCACCGCGAACGCGCTGTCGGCGGTCTCCCGGGAAGTGGAGCGCATCGGCCTCAAGGTGCACACCTCGCTGCGCCCCGCGCCGGTGGTCGGCGACCCCGGGCTGCTCGACCGGCTCGCCGGCAACCTGGTGGAGAACGCGGTCCGTTACAACCACCTGCACGGCCGGATCTGGGTGCGTACCGGCACCGACGGGGAACGGTCCTGGCTGGTGGTGGGGAACACCGGCTTCGAGGTCGCCCCGGCCGACGTACCCGGGCTGTTCGAGCCGTTCAGGCGCGGCGGACAGGAACGCACCGGCGCACGTGGCTCCGGTCTCGGCCTGTCGATCGTGCGGGCCGTCAGCGACGCGCACGGCGGCACGGTGAAGGCGGTCGCCCAGCCCGGCGGCGGCCTGGAGGTGACAGTGACGCTTCCGTCGGCCGACCCGGCGGCGGCCACCTGACCGCCGACCGACCCGGCCCGCCCGGCCGGTGAGACGGCCTCACCTTTTCGTGCGGACGGCCTCGGCTGTCCTGGCCGGTGCGGGCGGTGGTCGGCCCCGGCGGCACGGTGGTCGGACAGATTGCGCCGCCAGTGCTGGACGCGGAGCCGGTGATCAACGGAGAGTGAGCGCAGCGACACCTCATCCCGCTCACCCACCGGAGCTGCCCGTGACCCACCCCCCGGCCCCGCGCCGCCGCCGTCTCCTCGCGGTCCTCACCGCCGGCGCCCTCACCGCCGCCGGCCTCTCGCCGGCCACGCCCGCGGCAGCCGCCGCCGTGCCCGGCCACGACGCAGTGGTCCACACCGTCCCCTCCGCCGCCTCGCCCGACGTCCAGGACGGCTCGGTCGACGCGATCCACGACGCCGGTACGAAGATCATCGCGGGTGGCTCCTTCACCCAGGTGCAGAACCGGAACTCCGACGTCGACATCCCCCGCGACTACCTGCTCGCCTTCGACAAGGCCACCGGACAGGTGGACGCCGCCTTCGCGCCCACGCTCGACAACGAGGTGACGGCGGTCGTGGCCGGGCCCACGGCGGGCACCGTCTTCGTCGCCGGCAAGTTCAACACCGTCAACGGCGTGACCCGGCGCAAGGTCGCCCTGCTCGACGTCGCCACCGGGGCGGTCGTCACCAGCTTCGCGCCGCCGGCGTTCAACGGGCTGATCAAGGACATCGCGCTCGTCGGCGACCGGCTGCTGGTCGGCGGCATCTTCACCACGGCCGGCAACCCCAACCCGCGCGGCGGGCTCGCCTCGCTCGACGCCACCACCGGCGCGGTCGACGGCTACCTCACGACCACGCTGACCGAGAACCACAACTGGGACGGCGTCAGCGGTGCCAAGGCCGGCGTCGGCGCGGAGAAGCTCGCCGTCTCCCCGGACGGCACGCAGCTCGTCGTCATCGGCAACTTCAAGAAGGCCGACGGGGTGCTGCACGACCAGATCGTCAAACTCGACCTGGGCGCCACCGCCGCCACCGTCACCGACTGGAACACAGCCCGCTACACGCCGCGCTGCAAGTGGCAGTCGTTCGACTCGTACGTCCGCGACGTCGCGTTCTCCCCGGACAACAGCTACTTCGTGGTGGTCACGACCGGCGCCCCCTACGGCGGGACGCTCTGCGACACCGCGGCCCGCTGGGAGGCCGGCGCGACCGGCGACAACCTCCAGCCGACCTGGGTCGACTACAGCGGCGGCGACACGTTCCTGTCCGTCGGCATCAGCGAGCAGGCCGTCTACGTCGGCGGTCACCTCCGCTGGCTCAACAACACCACGGGCACCGACAACGCCCGCGCCGGCGCGGTCGGCCGGGCCAGCATCGCCGCGCTCGACCCGGCCAACGGCCTGCCGCTGTCCTGGAACCCGGGCCGGCACCCGCGCGGCATCGGCGCCTCGGAGATGCTCGTCACCGACGCCGGGCTCTGGATCGGCGGCGACACGCTCTGGATCGGCAACTTCCAGTACCGGCGGGAGCGGATCGCGTTCTTCCCGCTCGCCGGTGGCAAGGCGCCGCACCCGACCACCACCGCGACGCTGCCCGGCAACGTGTACCAGGCCGGCCTGCCGAAGCCGACAAACGTGCTGTACCGGGTGAACGCGGGTGGCCCGGTGGTCGCCGCCGGCGACGGCGGACCGGACTGGGCAGCCGACACCAACTCCAGCCCCAGCCCCTACCACAACACCGGCAGCTCGGCCTCCGGCTTCACCACTGTCGGCAGTCTTGACGCGACGGTACCGGTCGGCACCCCGGCCGCCCTCTACAGCAGCGAGCGGTACGACCCGGCCGGCGGCGCGGAGATGCTCTGGCAGTTCCCCGTGCCCACCGGCACCGAGGTGCACGTGCGGCTCTACCTGGCCAACCGGTACGACGGCACCTCAGCCCCGAACACCCGCGTCTTCGACGTGGCGCTGGACGGCACCGTCGTCCTGGACGACCTGGACCTGTCCGGCGGCGTCGGGCACAACGTGGGCACCATGCGGGAGTTCACGGTGACCAGCGACGGCACCATCGACATCGAGTTCCGGCACGTCAAGGAGAACCCACTCGTCAACGCCGTCGAGATCGTCAAGACCGGGCCTCCGCCGGCCGGCACCGGCGAGGAGGTGCAGGTCCGCTCGTACGACGGGCTGACCGGCGTCGGCACCCCCAGCCCGGTGGCGAACCCGGACGGGACCGTGTGGTCCGCCACCCGCAACGCCTTCTGGGTCGGCGGGACGCTGTTCTACGGCGCCGACGGCGCGCTGTGGCGGCGCACGTTCGACGGCACCACGTTCGGCACGCCGGAACTGGTGGACCCGTACCACGACCCGTACTGGGACAACGTGATCACCAACTCGGGACCGGCCGGGCAGACGTACGTCGGCGCGACCACCGGCTTCTACGCCGAGATCCCGAACGTGACCGGCATGTTCTCCACCGGCGGGCGGCTCTACTACACGCTGACCGGGCAGAACGGCCTGTTCTGGCGCTGGTTCACGCCGGACAGCGGAGTGGTCGGTGCCGACCGGTTCTCCGTGGCCGGGGCGAGCGGGTTCTCCGACGCGGGTGCCGTCTTCGTGGCCGGCTCGACGCTCTACAAGGTCAACCGGAGCACCGGTGACCTCTCCGCCGCCGACTGGGCGAACGGCGCTCCGCCGGGGGCGTTCACGGTGCGCAGCGGCCCGGCGGTCGACGGCGTCGACTGGCGCGCCAATGCGGTCTTCGTCGGCCCGTAAGGAAGGGCACCTTCTTAACGCCTCAGGTAGAGGAAGGGCCCCTTGTTAACACCTGGCTGTTAACAAGGGGCCCTTCCTTGCACCCAGGCGGGGTTGTGGGCGCCGCGGGGCGGTGGAATCCCTGGCCGGCTGGTGGGCCCGCGTACTCGACCGCCGGCTCGCCGACGACGACCACCCGGGCGACCCGGAGGCGGTCCTCGCCGCACCCGGCGGGCACGGCCCCGACCTGCTGTTCGTCCGGGTGGACGAGCGGCACGGAAAGGGCGCGTTCCACCTCGACCTGCACCCGGCCGAGGGCACCCGGGACGAGGAGGTGGCGCGGCTGCGCGGCCTCGGCGCCACGCCGGTCGCCGACCGGCGCCGGCCGGACGGGATCGGCTGGGTGGTGCTGGCCGACCCGGAGGGCAACGAGTTCTGCGTCTGCCGGAGCCCCGCCGAGCGGGCCGCGTCCGCCTGATCCGGAAACGGCACCGGGCCCCGCCGTCACGCGGGGGCCCGGTGCCGTGACGGGGGTCAGTCCTGCTTCTCGATCTCGCCGCGCATCGTCACGAACTCCGACTGGAGCTCGGCCGCGGACGTGAAGTAGACCACCACCATGCCGAGGCTGCCCCGGTCGGCCCAGATGCAGACGGCCACCGGCACGTCCGACGCTTTGCCGTCGGAGCACTTGGCGTCGCCGCCCAGTGGGCCCGCGTCGACCGTCTTGAAGTCCTTCGTGGCCAGATCCGGGGTGACCGCCGCGGTGGCGTCGGCCAGTTCCTGCTTGGGGTCCGCCATGACGCCGGACACCGCGACGATCATGACGAGGTCCTTCTTGGCCGGGTCGCCGTAGAAGGCGCCGACGGTGCTTGTCGCGTCCGGCACGTTCTTGCTGAGTTCGGACTTCATCTGCGCCGCGGCGGTCTGCAGCTGCGGGTCGGTGACCTTCGCCCGGCCGCCGAGTGTCTGCGGCTCGACCACCCGGGTCTTGGTGGCGGTGACCACCTCCTTGACGGTGTCCTTCGTGACGAGGTAGGCGGCGACACCGCCGCCGACGCAGAGCACCAGGACCACCGCGAGGACGATCAACAGAACCTTGCCGACGCCGGACTTCTTCGGCGGGACCGGCGCACCGAGCTGGCCGCCGTACTGCTGCTGCGGGTAGTGGCCGGCGTACTGCTGCTGCGGAGTCTGCGGGTAGTCACCGCCGTACTGCGGCTGCTGCTGCGGCGGCGGGTAGCCACCGGGCTGTTGCTGAGGAGAGGGGTAGTTGCCGGAGTAGGGACTGGACGGCGGCTGGGACATGTCGGCAGCTCCTGTGAGAAAACTGGGCGCGTGATCGTAGCCAGCCTCAGCGTCCGCCCGCTGTCCGCCCGAGGGCGGCGACGCCAAACCGCTACCTACCCGTGACCTGGCCGCAGACGCCGATCGCGGTGGCCGGACCGTCCGGAACGGACAGCCCGACCACCGCGATCGATGCGATGCGGTCGCGTCAGCGCAGGCTTGCCGCGCCGCGCGGCAGGAACCGCTTGCCGGTCACCCGTTCGGAGGTGCCGGTCCGGTCCAGGTACGGCGTGACGCCGCCCAGGTGGAACGGCCAGCCGGCGCCGAGGATCATGCAGAGGTCGATGTCCTGCGCCTCGGCGACGACGCCCTCGTCGAGCATGAGCCGGATCTCCTGCGCCAGCGCGTCCAGCGCGTTCTGCCGGACCTGCTCGGCGGTGAGCGGCTCGTCGCCGACCACCAGCAGCTTCGCCACCTCGTCGTTGATCTGGTCGTCGACCACGATCGGCTGGCCCGAGTCGGCGATCCGCTTGAGGTTCTCGCTGACGCCGAACCGGTCCGGGAACGCCTCGTGCAGGGTGCCGCCGACGTGGTACGCCACCGCCGGCCCGACGAGCTGGAGCAGCGCCAGCGGACGCATCGGCAGGCCCAGCGGGTCCAGCGCGCTGTTCGCCACGTCCAGCGGGGTGCCCTGGTCGACGGCCGCGAACACGGTGCCGAGGAAGCGGGTCAGCAGCCGGTTCACCACGAACGCCGGGGCGTCCTTCACCAGCACCGACGACTTCTTGAGCTGCTTGCCGACCGCGAACGCGGTGGCCAGCGTGGCGTCGTCGGTCCGCTGGCCGCGGACGATCTCCAGCAGCGGCAGCACCGCGACCGGGTTGAAGAAATGGAAGCCGACCACCCGCTCCGGGTGCTCCAGCTCGGCGGCCATCTCGGTGATGGACAGCGAGCTGGTGTTGGTGGCGAGCACCGCCTCCGGCTTGACGATCTTCTCCAGTTCGGCCCAGACCTGCTTCTTGACGCCCAGGTCCTCGAACACGGCCTCGATGACGAAGTCACAGTCGGCAAATACGGACTTGTCGACCGAGCCGGACACCAGGCCGTACAGCTTGGCCGCGGTGCCCTTGTCCATCCGGCCCTTGCTGACAGCCTTCTCGATCTGGGCGTGTACGTAGCCGACACCCTGGTCCACCCGGGACTGATCCAGGTCGGTCAGCACGACCGGCACCTGAAGACGCCGGGCGAACAGCAGCGCGAGCTGGCTGGCCATCAGGCCGGCGCCGACGATGCCCACCTTGGTGACCGGGCGGGCCAGGCCCTTGTCCGGCGCGCCGGCCGGGCGCTTGGCCCGCCGCTGCACCAGGTCGAAGGCGTACAGGCCGCTGCGCAGCTCCTCGGAGAAGACCAGATCCGCCAGGGCCTCGTCCTCCGCCGCGGTGCCGGTGGCGAAGTCGGCGTCCTTCGCCGTCTCCAGCAGGTCCAGCGCCTTGTACGCGGACGGGACCGCGCCGTGCAGCCGCTGGTCCAGGGTCTGCCGGGCGAAGTAGAGCACGCCCGCCCACATGTCCTTGTCGACTTCGGGACGGGTCACGGTGACCTCGCCCCGGACCACGCCGGCGGCCCACTCCAGCGACCGCTCCAGGAAGTCGGCCGGCTCCAGCAGCACGTCCGCGATGCCCATCTCGGCAGCCTGCTTCGGCTTGAGCATCTTGTTCTGCATCAGCGGGTTCTGGATGATCACCTGCGTGGCGGCCGGGATGCCGATCAGGTTCGGCAGCAGCTGCGTACCGCCCCAGCCGGGGATCAGGCCGAGCGAGACCTCGGGCAGCGCCAGGGCCGCCGCGCCCGCCGACAGCGTGCGGTAGTGGCAGTGCAGCGCCAGCTCCAGGCCGCCGCCCATCGCCGCGCCGTTGACGAACGCGAAGGTGGGTACGCCGCTGTCCTTGAGCCGGGCGAAGACGCGGTGGCCGAGCCGCCCGATCTCCAGCGCCTGCTCGCGGTCCTCCAGCGCGGGCAGGCTGGTGATGTCCGCGCCCACGCAGAAGATGTACGGCTTGCCGGTGACCGCGATGAACGCCGGCTCCGCCGCCAGTGCGGCGGTGATCGCCTCGTCCAGGCTGGTCAGTCCGGCCGGGCCGAAGGTGTTCGGCTTGGTGTGGTCGAAGCCGTTGTCCAGGGTGATGAGGGCTGCGGGCCGGTCCAGCCCGGGTACGGCCACCTGGCGCAGCAGCGCCTTGGTGACGACCTCGTTCGGTGCGGCGAGGCTCACTGCGACTCCTCCCAGTGCGGGTTCTCCCAGATCACGGTGCCGCCCATGCCGATGCCGATGCACATGGCGGTGAGGCCGTAGCGGACCTCGGGGTGCTCGGCGAACTGGCGGGCGAGCTGGGTCATCAGCCGGACGCCGGAGGACGCGAGCGGGTGGCCGATGGCGATCGCGCCGCCCCACGGGTTGACCCGCGGGTCGTCGTCGGCGATGCCGAAGTGGTCGAGGAAGGCGAGCACCTGCACCGCGAACGCCTCGTTCAGCTCGAACAGGCCGATGTCGTCGATGCCCAGGCCGGCGATGCGCAGCGCCTTCTCGGTCGACGGGATCGGGCCGACGCCCATCACCTCGGGCTCGACGCCGACGAAGCCGAACGACACCAGGCGCATGCCGATCGGCAGGCCCAGCTCGCGGGCGGTGTCCTCGGCCACCAGCAGCGCGGCGGTGGCGCCGTCGTTCAGGCCGGCCGCGTTACCGGCGGTGACCTTGCCGTGCGGCCGGAACGGGGTCTTCAGGCCGGCCAGCTTCTCCATCGAGGTGTCCCGGGGCGCCTCGTCCACGCTGGCCAGGCCCCAGCCCGCCTCCGGGTCGCGGACCGCCACCGGCACCAGGTCGCCCTGGAGCTTGCCGTTGGCGTACGCCTTCGCGGTCTTCTGCTGGGACGCCAGCGCGAACGCGTCGGTGCGCTCCTTGGTGATGTGCGGGACGCGGTCGTGCAGGTTCTCCGCGGTGGAGCCCATCACCAGGGCGGACGGGTCGACCAGCTTCTCCGCGACGATGCGCGGGTTGGGGTCGACGCCCTCGCCCATCGGGTGGCGGCCCATGTGCTCGACGCCGCCGGCGATGGCCACGTCGTACGCGCCCATGGCGATGCCGCCGGCCACTGTGGTGACGGCGGTCATCGCGCCGGCGCACATCCGGTCGATGGCGAAGCCGGGCACGGTCTTGGGCAGGCCGGCCAGCAGGGCGGCGGTGCGGCCGATGGTCAGGCCCTGGTCACCGATCTGGGTGGTGGCGGCGATGGCCACCTCCTCCACCTTCTCCGGCGGCAGTTGCGGATTGCGGCGCATCAGCTCACGGATGCAGCGGATCACCAGATCGTCGGCGCGGGTGTTGGCGTACATCCCACCCGCCTTGCCGAACGGGGTACGGACGCCGTCGACGAAGACGACATCCCGGACTTCACGGGGCACTTGGAGCCTCCCTCGGCACGGGCATTTCCCCGGATGCTACTCGCCAGTAACCAAACGTGGCACCACCCCCCGCGTGGCCCACCTCACACCCGCCGTCGACGTTACTGCTGGGGAGTGCGCAGCGCCTCGGTAAGAGCAGACAGCAGCAGCCCGATCTGCCACTCGCGGGCGCCGAACCCGCGCAGCGTCTCCGCGACCGTCTCGTCGGTGATCTCCGCGGGCGGCTGCCACGCCAACCGGCGGATCGAGTCCGGCGAGATCAGGTTCTCCGCCGGCAGCCGGTGCGCCCCGGCGGTGCCGACCACCACCTCCCGGGCCCGGGCCAGCCGCCCGGCCGCCACCGGGTCGCGCTCGGCCCACCGGTGTGGCGGAGGCGGCCCCTCCACGGCCGGGCTGACCGGCAGCGCGTCGTCCGGCAGCCGACGCGCGTCATCGAGCGCCGCGAGCCAGGTACGCGCCAGCCGGCGCACCGACCGCCCGCCGAACCCGGGGAGCGTCAGCAGCGTCTTCTCGTCCTTCGGGTCCAGCTCGGCGGCGGCCACGATGGCCGAGTCGGGCAGCACCCGGCCCGGCGCGGCGTCCCGGCGGGAGGCGATCTGGTCCCGCGCGTACCAGAGGGACCGCACCCGGGCCTGGGCGCGCGCGCCGCGGACCCGGTGGATGCCGGACGTGCGCCGCCACGGCTCCGCGCGCACGCGCGGCGGACGGGCGCCGCCCCGCACCAGCGCGTCGAACTCCTCCGCCGCCCAGCCGGACTTGCCCTGCCGCTGCAACTCCTCGTCCAGCGCGTCGCGCAGGTCCACGAGCAGTTCGACGTCCAGCGCCGCGTACGTCAGCCAGGACTCCGGCAGCGGCCGGCTCGACCAGTCGGCGGCGGAGTGGTGCTTCTCCAGGCTGAACCCGAGCAGCTGTTCGGTCAGCGCGGCCAGGCCGACCCGCTCGAACCCGGCCAGCCGGGCGGCCAGTTCGGTGTCGAACAGCCGGCGCGGGCGCAGCCCCACCTCGGCCAGGCAGGCGAGGTCCTGGCTGGCCGCGTGCAGCACCCACTCGGTCTCGGCGATCACCGCGTCCAGGGCGGACAGGTCGGGCAGCGGCAGCGGGTCGATGAGCGCGGTGCCGGCACCGCCGCGGCGCAGCTGCACCAGGTAGGCACGCTGGCTATAGCGGTAGCCGGAGGCACGTTCGGCATCGAGGGCCACCGGGCCGGTGCCGGCGGCGAAACGGGCCACTACCTCGTCCAGCTCGGCGGGTGTGGCCACCGGGGCGGGCGTGCCGTCGCGCGGCGCGGTCAGGGGGACGGCCGCGCCCGGGTCGGTCTCGGTCCCCGCGTCCGCCGGCTCCGGCAGGGCCGACGTCGGATGGGCGGGAGCCTCTCCGGTACGGCTTTCGGCGGCCCGACGGCGCAGGGGTGGTTCGTCGGTCACCTGACAACCCTAGTAGGCCGGACGATCCGGTGTGCGCAGCCGGTCGGGCGCGTGTCGGCGCGATGGCCGTCAGATGACCGCCGAAAATGCGGGTTGCGGTGCCGTGAGAGGGTCGGACAAGGGGGAAGACAAAGCTCGTTCCCGCCGGTACGGTCCATCGAGCCGCGAACGGCGTACGGGTGCCGCAGCGGGTCGGGGGCGTCGGCGAAGCCGGCGGGGAGGACGGTCGAGCATGACAGGCGGGTACGGAACCGGCGACGACGTGCCGGGGCACGGCGGCGGCGACACGGCAGCCGACCGGCCGGGGCCGCTGCCGCCGCGCTTCGCCCCGCCCACCGGTCCGGCCCCGGCGCCGGGATCGTTCCCCGGTGGATCCGAGTGGGGCGGTACGCCCGGCCACCCGGCGCGAGCCGCCGTCCAGCCGCCCGCCGGCTACCCGGGCCGACCGGACCCGGCCGGCGGGCCGCCGCCGACGCCCAACGCGGCCTCGTCCGGCGTCGCGACCCCGCCCGCCCCGGCCCAGCCGTCGCCCTACGGCGCCGCACCCGATCAGTCGCCCTACGGCGCCGCGTCCGGTCAGCCGTCCTACGGCGCCGCGTCCGGTCAGCCGTCCTACGGCGCCGCGTCCGGTCAGCCGTCCTACGGCGCCGCACCCAGTCAGCCGTCCTACGGCGGTGCGCCGGCCGAGCCGGGCCGGTCGTCCTACGGCTTCGCGCCGGCCCAGCCGCCGTCCTCCGGCGCCGTGCCGGCGCAGACCTCCCGGCCCGCCGCCGCGACGTACCCGGGACAGCCGGCCGCCTCGCCGTCCTATCCGGGCGGGCCGGGAGCGCCGTCGTATCCGGGCTCGTCCGGCAGCGGTCCGGCGTATCCGGGCCAGCCCGTGTCCGGGCCCGCGTATCCGGGCCAGCCCGTGTCCGGGCCCGCGTATCCGGGCCAGCCCGTGTCCGGGCCGTCCCAGCCGGGCCCCGCGTACCCCGGTCAGCCCGCGCCCATCGGCGGCTTCGGCGCACCGGCGGCCGGCCCGGCGTCCCGGCGCAGCCGGGTGGCGGTGGTGGCGCTGACCCTGGCCGCGGTGCTGACGGTGGTCACCGGCGTGCAGGCGTACCAGATCTACCGGCTCGACGACCGGCTCGCCGCCGCCGACAAGCGGATGGCCGAGGGGCAGGGCGCGGACGCCGGCCGGCTCGACGGCCTGGAGGAGCGCGCCGGCAGCCTGGAGAAGCAGGCCGGTGCCGCCTTCAACCCGGAGGCGGTGGCGAGCGCCGTGCTGCCGAGCGTGTTCCGGGTGCGGGCCGGGCAGTTCACCGGTACGGCGTTCGCCGTCGGCAAGGCCCCGTCGGGCGGCGGCACCACGCTGCTGACGAACTTCCACGTGGTCGAGTCGGTCTTCACCGCGGGTGAGCGCAAGGTGTTCCTGGAGCGCAAGGACCAGCGGTTCGAGGCGACCATCATCGCCACCGACAAGGACAAGGACCTGGCGCAGCTGCGGACCACCGCGAAGTTCACCGGGCTGGTCGCCGCCCGCAACCCGGTGCGGTCCGGCCAGCAGATCATCGTGGTCGGCGCGCCGCTCGGGTTGCAGGACAGCGTCACCACGGGCGTGGTCAGCGCGTTCCGCGAGGACGAGCGCGGCGGCGGTCCGGTGATCCAGTTCGACGCGCCGATCAATCCGGGCAACTCCGGCGGCCCGGTGATCAACGGTTCGAAGGAGGTCGTCGGCATCGCCACGGCCAAGGCCCGCAACGCCGAGGGCATCGGGCTCGCGGTGCCGATCAAGACCGCCTGCGACCGGTTCCGGCTCTGCTGACCGGTGGCCACACCGGCCCGGCCCCACCCATCGACCCCGGCCCGTCGGGCCACCCCACGGGGGACCAGCACATCTGGAGGAACGACATGTCCTACCCACCGGCCGGGGGCGACAACCCGCCCCCGGCGCCGGGGGGCGCGGTCTACGGCAACCCGTACGGTAGCCGGCCCGCGCCCCAGCAGTACGACCCGAACCAGCCGGCGCCGACGCTGCACCAGCCGACCGTGTCCGACGGCGCCCCCGGGTACGGCGGATACCAGCCCGCCGCGCCGGGACAGCCGGGGTACGCGCCGGGTGCCGCCCCGGTGCCCCCACCGGGGCAGCCGATGTGGGCGCCGCCGGTCTCCGTCCCGCCGGTCTCCGGGCCCGGTTACGCGCAGCCGATGTCGGTCCCGCCCGCGTCCGCTCTGCCGGTGTCCGGCCCCGGCTTCGCGCCGCCGCCGATGTCCGGGCCGCCCGGCCCCTACGGCCCGGCGGGTGCCGCGCCGGCGGCCGGCGGCGGCCGGAGGTGGGCCGCGCTGGTGCTCGGCCTCGTCGCCGCGTTGCTGTTCGTCTTCGGCGGTGTCATGACGTTCCTGTACGTCTCCACGAACGGCGAGCTGGACGAGGCCCGGCAGACGGTCAGCCAGCGTGACGGCACGATCTCGGCGAACCAGCAGGAGATGGAGAAGCTCAAGGGTGAGCTGAAGGCGGTCCAGGAGCGGCTGTCGGACACCCAGCAGGACCTGACCGGCACCAAGAACGACCGGGACGAGCAGGCCCGGCAGAAGAAGGTCATCGCGAGCTGCCTGGACAAGCTGACCACCGCCATCGCGGCGGCGTCGCGCGGCGACCGGGCCGCCTTCGAGGCCGCGAACAAGGGCCTGGACAAGGTCTGCGACGAGGCCGAGAACTACCTCTGACCGGCGTTCATCCGAAAGGCCGCCCCGGCTCGCCCGGGGCGGCCTTCGCGCGTCGAACGGCAGGGGTACGCCCACCGCGAGCCGGTGGCGGTGACCCGGCGGGTAGCGGTGACCCGGCGGGTGTCCGGTCCCGCTCTGCGCAGCGGCGGGTCAGGCGGCACCGGCGGAGCGGCGGGTGGGCAGCGCGGTGACGCCGGGCGGCGGCAGGCCGGCCGTGGAGGCCAGCAGCGTGCACCAGCCCAGCAGGTGCGGACCCAGGTCGGCGCGCAGCGGCGTCCAGGAGGCGCGGATCTCGATGTCACCGGCGGCGGGCGGCCCGGCCAGCTCGCCGAAGCGGGTGGAGAGCGTCTGGGTGACGGTGCCGCCGATCGCGCGGTGCCCGGCGCCCTGCACGTCGAGCGCGTCGGTCAGCCAGGTCCAGCCGACGCCGGGGAGCAGCGGGTCGCTGGCGAGGTCGACCTCCAGTTCGGCGGTGACGTACGTGACCAGCCGCAGTGTGCCCTGCCACGCCTCGTGCCCGGCCGGGTCGTGCAGCAGGATCAGCCGGCCGGTGGACACCTCGTCGTCGTCGCGCATCACGGCGGCGGACAGCGCGAACGCGTACGGGGCCAGCCGCTGCGGCGCGCCGACCTCCTCCAGGACGATCTCCGGGCGGGGTGTGACCGACCGCAGCCCCGCGACCGCGCGAGCGAACGTTTCCGGGAGCGCGATCGGGGGGGCCATGCGGGCAGCCTATGCCGCGCTCACCGCGCGGCGCGTGACGGCGCGCCGGGTGATCGACGGTTAACAAGGGGCCCTTTCACTACCGGAGGCGTTAAGCGGGGGCCCTTCCTTCTACGTCACAAATGCGGACGGTGAGCGCGGGGGCGCACCGGGGGCGTGGCACGATTGCCGCGATGACCACCGACACCACGGGCACTGCCGCCCGAGACGGAGAACCCCGCCGCGGCGGGCCGGCCGACTCGCCCTTCGTCCGCGCCTGCCGGCGCGAGCCGGGCCCGCACACCCCGGTCTGGTTCATGCGCCAGGCCGGCCGGTCACTACCGGAGTACCGGGAGATCCGGGCCAACGTGCCGATGCTGGAGTCCTGCCGCCGGCCCGAGCTGGTCACCGAGATCACGCTCCAGCCGGTGCGCCGGCACGGCGTGGACGCGGCGATCCTGTTCAGCGACATCGTGGTGCCGGTCGCCGCGGCCGGCGTCGACCTGGACATCGTGCCCGGCACCGGGCCGGTGGTGGCCGAGCCGGTCCGCACCGCCGCCGACGTCGAGCGGATCAGCCCGATCGGCCGCGACGACGTGTCGTACGTGGACGAGGCGGTGCGCCGGCTCGTCGTCGAGCTGGGCGACACCCCGCTGATCGGCTTCGCCGGTGCCCCGTTCACGCTCGCCAGCTACCTGGTCGAGGGCGGCCCCTCGCGTACGCACGCCAAGACCAAGGCCCTGATGTACGGCGACCCGGACCTGTGGCACGCGCTGTGCGCGCGGCTGGCCGAGGTGACGCTGGCGTTCCTCCAGGTGCAGATCGACGCCGGGGTCTCCGCGGTGCAGCTGTTCGACTCGTGGGCCGGCGCGCTCTCCGAGGCGGACTACCGCCGGTTCGTGCTGCCGCACTCGACGTACGTGCTGGGCGGGCTCGGCGCCGGTGTGCCGCGGATCCACTTCGGGGTGGGAACCGGCGAACTGCTCGGCGCGATGGGCGAGGCCGGCGCCGACGTGGTGGGCGTGGACTGGCGGACGCCGCTGGACGTCGCCACCGGCCGGATCGGGCCGGACAAGGCGGTGCAGGGCAACCTCGACCCGACCGTGCTGCTCGCACCCTGGCCGGTGGTGGAGGCCGAGGTGCGGCGCATCGTGGAGCAGGGCCGGGCCGCTCCCGGCCACGTGTTCAACCTCGGTCACGGCGTCCTGCCGGAGACCGACCCCGAGGTGCTGACCCGGGTGGTCGCGCTGGTGCACGAGCTGACCGCGCGACCGGAGCGCTAGGAGGCGACAGTGGTGCGACCGTGGCGGGTGGCGATCGTCGGTGGCGGGATCACCGGGCTGGCCGCCGCCGTCCGGTTGCGCGACCGGGCCGGTGAACGCACCGAGATCACCGTGTACGAGCAGTCCGGCCGCCTCGGCGGCAAGCTGCACACCGGCGAGCTGGCCGGCGGGCCGGTCGAGTTCGGCGCGGAGTCGTTCCTGATGCGCGACCCGGCCGGTGGCGAGTCGGCGGCGGTGACGCTGGCCCGCCGCCTCGGCCTGGACGCCTCGATCGTGCACCCCACCGTCGGGCAGGCCGCCCTGCTGGTGGACGGCACGTTGCACCAGGTGCCGGGCGGCACGCTCGTCGGCGTACCCGGGGATCTGGACAAGGTGGCCGCGGTCGCGCCGCCGGCCGCGGACGCCGACCGCGACGCGGGCCACCCGCTGCTGGCCGACGGCGAGGACACCTCGGTCGGTGAGCTGGTCCGCAAGCGCCTCGGTGACGCGGTGGTGGAGCGGCTGGTCGACCCGATGCTCGGCGGCGTGTACGCCGGGCGGGCCGACGACCTGTCGCTGGTCACCACGATGCCGGCGCTGGCCCGCGCGGCACGCGCCGAGCACACCCTGGTCGGTGCGGTACGCGCCGCGCAGGCCGCCGCGCCGCGCGCGCCGGGGGCCCCGGTCTTCGGCACTCTCGCCGGCGGGCTGAGCACGCTCGTCGAGGCGGCGGCGACGGCGAGCGGGGCGACGATCCGCCTGGGCGCCGCGGTACGCGAGCTGCGCCGCACCCCGGACGGCTGGCGGCTCACCGTCGGGCCGACCCGCGACGCCGAGCACGTCGAGGCCGACGCGGTGCTGCTCGCGGTGCCGGCCCGCCCGGCCGCCCGGCTGCTCGCCGCCGCAGCGCCCGAGGCGGCCGGCACGGTCGGCGCGCTCGGCTACGCCAGCGTCGCCCTGATCACGCTGGCGCTGCCCGACCCGGCCCTGCCGGAGTTGTCCGGCTTCCTGGTGCCGGCCGTCGAAGGGCTGACGATCAAGGCGTCCACGTTCTTCACCACGAAGTGGGGGCACCTGCGGCGGCCGGACGGGCTGGCGCTGGTGCGCGCCTCGGTCGGCCGGTACGGCGACGAGACGTCGCTCCAGCTCACCGACGACGACCTGGCCGACGCGGTGCACCGGGAGTTGTCGGCGGTGCTGGGCGCGCCGCTGCCGGTCCCGGTGGCCCGGCACGTGCAGCGGTGGGGCGGCGCGCTGCCGCAGTACACGCCCGGGCACACGGCCCGGGTGGCGGCGGTCCGGGCGGCGTTGCGCGCCGCCTGCCCGACGCTGGCGGTGGCCGGGGCCGGTTACGACGGCGTCGGCATCCCGGTCTGCGTCCGCTCCGGCGAGACGGCGGCCGAAGAGATCATCACGGCACTGGAAGGATCGGCAGCATGACCGAGCAGACCAACGCGGCGCGGCTGCGGGAGCTCAACGAGACCATCCGCTACACCATGTGGTCGGTGTACCGGGCCACCGGCCCGCTGCCGTCGCTGCGGGAGAACGTCGTCGACGAGGTCGAGTCGCTCTTCACCGAGCTGGCCGGCAAGGACGTGACGGTCCGGGGCACGTACGACGTGGCCGGGCTGCGCGCCGACGCCGACGTGATGATCTGGTGGCACTCGTCGTCGAGCGACGCGCTGCAGGACGCGTACCTGCGGTTCCGCCGCACCACGCTGGGCCGGGCGCTGACCCCGGTCTGGTCGCAGATGGCGCTGCACCGCCCGGCCGAGTTCAACAAGAGCCACGTCCCGGCGTTCCTGGCCGACGAGCAGCCGCGCGCGTACCTGTGCGTCTACCCGTTCGTGCGCTCGTAC
The DNA here is from genome assembly GCF_000374985.1 of Micromonospora sp. CNB394. Taxonomy (NCBI): domain Bacteria; kingdom Bacillati; phylum Actinomycetota; class Actinomycetes; order Micromonosporales; family Micromonosporaceae; genus Micromonospora; species Micromonospora sp. CNB394. The sequence goes on from NZ_KB895869.1 coordinate 26,412, forward strand.
GAGTGGTACCTGCTGCCCGACGCCGAGCGGCGCGAGCTGCTGGCCGAGCACGGCAGGATGGCCCGGGGCTACCCGGACGTGCGGGCCAACACGGTGGCCTCGTTCGCGCTCGGCGACTACGAGTGGATGCTGGCGTTCGAGGCCGACGAGCTGCACCGGATCGTGGATCTGATGCGCGACCTGCGGGCCTCCGGCGCGCGCCGGCACGTGCGGGAGGAGATCCCGTTCTACACCGGCCGCCGCCGTCCGGTAGCCGACATCGTCAACTGCCTGGCGTGAAGGAAGGGCCCCTTCTTAACGCCTGCGGTAGAGGAAGGGGCCCTGCTTAACACCCCGAAAGGGTGTCGAGCAGGGCCCCGACCGAGAAGACCGGCGTCAGAGGGTCGTCGTGCAGGACACGATGCCGGGCACCGGGTTCGGCGAACCGCTGCCGTTGGTCACCCGCACGTCGGCCTGGAAGCCGCCGCCCCACGAACCGGTGATCGCGTACGTCGCGGTGCAGCCGCCGGCCGGGTTCGGCGTGCTCGTCGTCCGCGTACCGGTCGGCGGCGTGCTGGTCGGCGGCCGTCCACCTCACGCGTCCACTGACCGGCGGGCGTGTTGCCGAGCTGGCCGACCAGTTCCAGGTCACTGCGGCGCAGGGGCGAGGTGAGTGCGTTGTAGCCCTGCTTGCTCACGTACACCCGGATGTAGTCGGCGCCGAGGCTGGCCTGGTCGAACAGCTCGACCCGGAAGTCGGGTCGCGGCGCATCGGGGTGTGCGGGATGCCGTCCTCGACGTAGCCGGGCCCGCTCTCCGCGAAGCCGAAGCCCGCATAGAAGCCGATCAGGTGCGTCTGCGCGTCGAGCACGCACCGCCGGTCACCCACCACCGCCAGGGCCTCGGCCATCAGCGCGCCGGCCAGGCCCGCGCCGCGGGCGGCCGGCGCCACCACGACCCGCCCGATGCGTGCCACGCCGCCGGGGTCGGCCAGGATCCGCAGGTACGCGACCACGGCGCCGTCGCTGCTCAGCCACAGGTGGCGGGTGCCGGGCTCGACGTCCCGGCCGTCCAGTTCCGGGTACGGGCAGGACTGCTCGACCACGAACGCGTCGATGCGCAGCCGGAGCAGGTCGTGGAAGGTGCGGGCGTCCAGGTCGGCGAAGCCGGCCAGGTGGGACTCGACGGGCATCGGCCCAGGTTAGGCGGCGCGTCTCCGGTCGGCCGCGCGCCCCCGGCGGGACACGTCGGTTCGGCGCGCCGCCGGCGCCCGGTCACGTCAGCCCCGGCACAGCGGCACGTCCGGTTCGACGACCGTCCGGTTGACGATGTCCTTCTTGAGGAAGTCCACCTCGTTCGGGATCGGAACCTTCAGTACCGTCTCGATCGCCTTGGCCAGTGGCTCCGACACGCTGAGTCCCTCACCGGACCGTACCGTCAGGACCAGCGTGGAGCCCCGGCACTTGACGGCGGGCCCGGCGAGCGGCAGCCCCACCCGGCCGGCCGCCGAGCCGTTCGTGAGCCCGATCGAGGCCACGACACCGACGAAGGCCCCGGCGCCCGCGACCGGCAGGCCGATCATGAACCCGAACCGGAACTCCGCGGCCACGACGATTCCCTCGACGCCGATCGACACACCGCTGATGGACTGCACGATGCTCTTCTCCACCGAGAAGGTGGGCGTCAGGAACGACGAGTCGACGTAGCCGATCGGCCCGTGGAGCCCCCACCGGCCGGTGGCCGACAGGTTGCCGTTCTTCGCCGAGAACGCCGTCGACACGAGGAACTTGAACGTCTGCTTCAGCATCGCGGGGAAGCCGCCGATGACGATCGGTTGCTTGATCTCGATGGGAAACTCGATCTTCGCCTTCTTGTTGTCGCTCAGCCCTCCCGCCGCGCCCGCGGCGACGGTGACCGCGAGACCCTCGACCCCGTCGACGCGGAACGACGGGTGCGGGACGACGCCGTTGGTGACCCGGATGTCACCCTGGACGCGAAGGTTCCGGACCAGCAGTTGGATGTCGAAGTCGACCTTGAGGCCGGCGGCGGCCGTCGCGTGCTGGGCGGTCAGTCCCAGCTTCGTGCTGTCCTTGTACGCCGTCACGCTCCAGTCGCCGATGCTCCGCTGGACGCGGTCGGCCGCCCCGGACCCCGGCTCGCGTGCCGGGCCGAGGACGACAGGCGGGGCGACGAGCCGGAACCCGGCCGCCCCGATGGCGTTCACGCCCAGGCCCGCCGCCTCCGCGGGATCAGGCAGGACCGGCGTCGCGGGGCCCTCGTCGACGACCTCCCCGAGCAGATCGGGCAACTCCCCGAACGTCTGTGACTCGACGTCCAGTGCCTGGTCGATCGTGAAGTGGCCGTCCCGCACCACGTCGGTCAGCTCCACGGGTGCCAGCGTCACCGCCCGGTCGCCGCCCACCGGCTCGATCCGCACCACCCGGCCGAGCGCCTCGCTCGTCGCGAACATGATCTTTCCCGGTGCGAGGTCGGCCACACCCTCGGCGTCGCCGTCGATCACATAGGTGAACCCGTCCCCACTCACCGAACGGATGGCACCGCTGCCCCCGGACACGAGCACGACATCCGGCTGATAGACCACCGACGCGTCCGGCTTCGGGCCGTACCCGTACCGGCTGCCGGCCGCCTCGGAGCCGCCGGACCGGACCAGGCCGCATCCGGCGGTCAGCACCACGAGACACGTCAGTGCCGCGACGCCGCCGAACCTCCCTCGCGTCCCACCGGGTGTGCAGGTGCCGCCACCGCGTTCCGTCACGTAGCCACGTCTGGTCATGCGCCGAAGCTAGGCCGTCCGGCGCGTCACCGAATCCGGTGTCTCCCTATCTCTCGACGTGTGCCGGCACCGCGACCGGCTGCCGTGCCGAGGGGTGCCGGGCGGCGCGGTCCGGTGCGCCGGTTCAGCCCTTCGACGCGCGCAGTCCCGCGGCGGTGGCGGTGACGGCGCGTGTGAACCAGGTGCCGGTGCCGGCCGCCGAGCGGGTCCAGACCGCCACGCACTGGGTCACCCGCCCCCGGTGCAGGCAACCGTAGCGGTGCGGGAAGCGGGTGCCGTCGGGAGCCGTCATGGTGGCCGACACCACCCGGCCCGGCACGCCCAGCCCGGCGGGCAGGTTACCGGCGGTGTGCCCGGTGGTCACCTGGCCGTCCTCCTCGTCGTGTCCGCACGCCTCCAGCACGCCGAAGATCTGCCGTACCGCGTCCGCGGCGGCCGCCTCGTCCGGGTAGACCATCGTCTCCTGGGCGATCTCGACGAACTCGTCGGCCGGGGTGCCCTCCGGGGTGACGAAGACCCGGGTGGACACGGTGAGCCGCCGGTCGAGCAGGGGCAGCGGGCGGCCACAGGCGACACCGTCGGAGTCGAGTTGCGCGCTGGCGTACCCGGGGTTCTCGGCCAGGCTGCCGGTCGCGGCGTACCGGTCGCGCAGCGCCGCGGCGGCGCCGCCGTCGGTGGGTGAGGGCGCGGCGAGCGCGGGCGCGGGGGCCGTCGCGGTGCCGGGCCCGGTGGCGGAACCGCAGCCGGCGAGGACGGTGGTCAGGGCCGCCGCGATGATCAACCGTCGGGACACGGAGGGATGCTAGACGGAGATCGACGCCGGTGGTGCCCCGGGAGCGCCCCCGCCGCCGTCAGGCGGGGCGGGCGCCGACCGCGTCGCGTACCTCGGCGCCCTGCTCGCCCTCGACGGCGCGGGCGCAGTGGGCGCAGCAGAAGAATCGGCCGGAGACCTCGACGCCGTGCCCGACGATCTTGATCTGGCAGTGCTCGCAGATCGGCGCCATCTTGTGCACCGCGCACTCGAAACAGTCGAAGGTGTGCCGCGACCCGTCGACGGTGCGCACCTCGAACGCCATCCAGTAGTCGTTACCGCAAACCTCGCAGGCAGCCATGCGAAACCCCCCGAAAACGGACCTGTTATTCGAGAGTCGCGCAGGCGACACCTTCGAGCAACCGGAACCGGCGAACCTGATCCGGCCCGACGGCGAGTCGCTCCCGGCGTGTCGAGCGTTGACCCTGGTGACCGCCGAAAATCCCCGGAGGATTCGTGATCAAGCGCAACAAGCTCTTCGGCAACCAGACCCGGGTGACGTTCTCGCTACCCCGGGACACCCCGGCTGGCACGGTGAGCGTGGTCGGCTGCTTCAACGGGTGGGAGCCCGGCCGGCACGAACTGGTGCCGCGCCGCGACGGCACCCGCACCGTGACGGTCCGGCTCGCGCCGGGGGAGTACCACTTCCGCTACCTCGCCACCGGCGGGGTCTGGCTGGACGACGAGGCCGCCGACCAGGTGGACGAGGCCGGCGGCCTGCTGCGGCTGTGACGCCGCCGTCAGTCGGCGCTGGGCTCCAGCCGCACCGAGATCGAGTTGACGCAGTGCCGGGTGTCCTTGGGGGTGAAGCCCTCACCCTCGAAGACGTGCCCGAGGTGGCTGTCGCAACGCGCGCAGCGGATTTCTACGCGCCGCATCCCGAGCGTGTTGTCCGGGATCTCCTTGACCGCGCCCGGGATGGCGTCGTCGAAGCTCGGCCAGCCGCAGTGCGAGTCGAACTTGTCCTGACTGCGGAACAGTTCCAGCCCGCAGGCCCGGCAGTGGTAGACGCCGGGGGTCTTGGTGTCGACGTACTCGCCGGTCCAGGGCGCCTCGGTGCCGGCCTCACGGAGCACCCGGAACTCCTCAGGGCTCAGCCGGACGCGCCATTCGTCCTCGGTGCGGGGCAGGTCGTTGTCGGAAGGACTCACCGTTCCACGGTACGTCGGGTGTCGGTGGCATCGCATATGGTCGCGTGATGGCGGGCAAGGGCGCGGTCGAGGAAATCGAGGTGGCCGGGCGTACGGTGCGGCTGAGCAGCCCCGATCGGGTGATCTTTCCCCAGCGCGGCTTCACCAAGGCGGACGTCTTCCGCTACTACCTCGCAGTCGGCGACGGGATCATGCGCGCCCTGCGCGACCGGCCCACGACGCTCCAGCGTTTCCCCGAGGGCATCGAGGGCGAGATGTTCTTCCAGAAGCGGGTGCCGCAGCGGGGCGTGCCCCCATGGGTCCGCACCGCGCGGATCACGTTCCCGAGCGGCCGCCCGGCCGACGAGCTGTGCCCGGCCGACCTGGCGCACGTGGCCTGGGCGGCGCAGATGGGCACCGTCGTGTTCCACCCCTGGCCGGTGCGCGCCGCCGACACCGACCGCCCCGACGAGCTGCGCGTCGACCTCGACCCGCAGCCCGGCACCGACTTCGCCGACGCGGTGACCGCCGCCGGTGAGCTGCGCGGGCTGCTCGACGAGTTGGGCGTGCCCGGCTGGCCGAAGACCTCCGGCGGCCGGGGCGTGCACGTCTATCTGCGCATCCAGCCGCGCTGGACGTTCGTGGAGGTCCGCCGCGCCACCATCGCGCTGGCCCGGGAGCTGGAACGACGCCGCCCCGAGCTGGTCACCACCGCCTGGTGGAAGGAGGAGCGGGGCCGGCGGGTCTTCGTCGACTTCAACCAGATGGCGCGGGACCGCACCATCGCCTGCGCGTACTCGCTGCGCGCCAACGCCCGCGCCACCGTCTCCACCCCCGTCGACTGGGACGAACTGCCGGAGGTCGACCCGGACGACTTCCACCTCGGGACGGTGCCCGTCCGGTTCGCCGAGCGCGGCGACCCGCACGCCGGCGTCGACGACGCCCCGTGGGACATCACGCCGCTGCTGGCGTGGGCCGAGCGGGACGCCGCGGACGGGCTGGGCGACATGCCGTACCCGCCGGAGTATCCGAAGATGCCGGGCGAGCCGAAGCGGGTCCAGCCGTCGAAGGACCGCGACCGCCCGCGTCACTGACGCAATACGCCGGGTCACCCGCCGCACGGACCGTCGTGGTCGTTGCGGTGGCCGCACCGCCTGCTGGCGCCGCCGAGCCGGGCATCGCACCAGACCCGGGTACGCACGAACTGGCTGTCCTCCTCGCTCAGCGTGGTCTCGCCGAAGTCGATCACCGTGACGTGGCCGAGCGACTCGCGCAGCGTTACCGCGAGGGCGGCTGCCTCGTCGGCGCTGGTCAGCGTGGTGGGCAGGTGGATGATCCAGCGCTGCTCGGTCATCGTGGCCACCCGCCCGGCGGGGCGTCCGGGTCACGGAGACGGCAGGCGCGATGCTGGGACTGCCACTGCCGCAGCGCCTGGCGGACGCGCTCGGCCTCGGTCCGCGTGGTGATCAGGTCACGGCTCAGACGTTCGAGTTCGTCGGCCACCCGGTCGAGGTGGTCGCGTACCTGGGTGGGGTCGAGGCCCCGCCAGCGCCGGTCGAAGAAGGCGGCGCGGACCTGGTGCGGGAGCAGGCGTTCGCCGGTCACGTAGATCACCGCACGGGCGCCGTCTGCTCGGCGACGAGCGTGTGGATCTGCCGGTCGGTGAGCCCGCGCAGGTCGAGCACCCGCCGGCCCCAGCGGTGCAGCCGGCACGGGTGGGGCGCCCGGTCGTTGCGGCAGCGCGGTCCCTCCGGCCACTGCTCGGGGGCGTGCACGGTGATCGCCCGGACCGCGAAGGTGACATCCTCGGCCGTGACGTAGGGCGGAAGCGGAATGTCGCCCAGGATGCGATCGATCGAGTCCATGACTCTCCTTTGGGGATCGGCGCCAGGTGCGGGGACGGATGCCGGGATGAGGTATCGGGGAAAGGCATCCGTCCCCGCGAACCCGCCGCGTCCCCGGCGGGCACCACAATGGTCAATTCACCTCTGGCCCGAGACAATCTTTCGCGGCAGAATGCAGACCAAGGGATGAGGTGCCTTACGCGACAACACCAAAGGAGATGACGTGGACGACTCGGGAAGCACCGTCCCGCGTAGGCAGCTCGGCAGATATCTGAGAGAACTTCGCGAAGGCGCGCACGTCACGGTGACCGCGGCGGCCAAGGAACTCGAATGGTCGGCACCCCGGATCTGGCGTTACGAAACGGGCCAGGTGCCGATGCACCCGAACGACGTGGAAGCCATGTGCCGCGTTTACGGCGCGTCGCGAGACACCATCGAAACCATGCGCTCGCTGGCCCGGGAAACCAAGGCGCACGGCTGGTGGCACAGCTACGGGGAGGCGATCAAGGACTGGTTCAAGCTGTACGTGGGTCTGGAAGCCGCCGCCACGAAGATCCGCCACTACGAAACGAGTTTGGTGCCTGGACTGCTTCAGACAGTCGAGTACATGCGGGAGCTGATCGCGATCGACCAGCCCAGCCTTCCGGACGCCGAAAGTCAGGCGAAGGTCGACGTGCGGCTCCGGCGGCAGAGACTGCTGGCACGGGCTGTTCCCCGGGCGCCGTATCTGGACGTGATCCTCAACGAGGCTGTGGTGCGTCGGCCGTTACGCGATCGGCACGCATTGGCCCGACAGTTCGATGCCCTGGTGGTGGCCAGCCAGCAGCACAACATTCGGATCCGCGTGCTCCCGCTGGAC
>NZ_KB895870.1:0-32152 GCF_000374985.1 Micromonospora sp. CNB394
TTCACCACATCCGCAAGCTCAAAGACCTCCAGCCACCCGACCCGCACCAACCCCGATGGGCCAAGATCATGGCGAACCGGCGGCGCAAGACCCTCGTGGTCTGCGCCGCATGCCACGACCACATCCATACCGGGAATCCAACCGACCCACTCACGCAGTAGTCACTGGAGAGCCGGATGATCGGGAAACCATCAAGTCCGGTTCGGCGGGAGGCCACACGGAAAAGGGCCAGCTCACGCTGGCACCTCGCCGCGTGGCCGACCCAACCGCCTGGCACAACGCCTTCAACCGGCTACAACGCTGCTACGAACGCAAAGAAGACGTGGTCAACGCCTACTTCGACCTCGCCGACGCCGTCATCACCATCCGTAGCCTCATCCGTCAGGCGTGGATCTTGTACCGGTGGGACACCCGCCCCACCCGCCGACCATGAAACCCACCTATCTGCGCGACCTCTTAGCCTGCCGAGGTGGGGGCGGGGTGTGCCGTCCTGGATCTGAGGCACCGGCTGCTGCCCCGTTGGCCGGCCGTGAGAATGCGGCCGAGCCGTGGGGCCGTCCGTGGCGGGCGTGGCTCGCGTCCATCGCTGTGGGGATGCTCCCGTGGGGCGGTTTTTCACGCGCCGAGAGGCGTGGACGGGCCGGAGAGGAGCTGGCGGTGCACCTGGCGTTCCACCGTACCGGCCCGGGTGCTGAGCAGCGCATGCCGTGTTCCAGTCGGAGACGAGGAACTACCGTTGTTGCTGGGCTCGATCGAGGATCGCCCAGAGCGTCGCGCGTTTCCACTTGCGGCGGTGGCGGCCTTTCGGGCCGGCGGTGTCTTCGTCTGCCCGGCGAAGCACCTCGTCGGGTAGGGCGGTCGGGTGGTTGTATCCCAGCACGCGTGCGGCTTCGGCGGCGCCGACGAGTTCGTCGGGATCGCCGGAGCGGTCCGGGTGGCCCTGGGGAGTTGCCCGGGGGCGGCCGGTGTGGGAGGCGCCTTTACCGGTGCGGCTGTCGGCGATCTCCCACACGGTGCGGCGCTTCCATCGGCGGCGCTTGCGGCCGGTGGGGGTAAGGGATTCGTCGTCGACGCGTTCCAGCAGGAGCGGCCAGATGCGGTTGCGACCTTGCAGGGAGTCGACGCTGCGGTAGCCGAGGATGCGGGCGACGGTGGCGGTGGGGACGAGTTCGTCGGGGTCGCCGGTGCGGTCCACGGCGTCGCTGGCGGCGCGTCGGGCCTTGTCCCGGGGGAGTTGGAAGGCGGCAATGTCATCGGCACGCCATTCGGTGCCGTTGACGCGGTCGGGGAAGCCGTTGGTGGCCCGTTCGCTGTAGAGCCGGTCCAGGTGGCTGACGGAGATGCCGAGCATCGCTGCGGCCTGGGTGCGGCCGACGTGGGCGCTGCCATGAGCATCGCGGGTGGGCATGCGCCGATGATGCCGTATCGGTTGACGCGGCGACCGTAGGGGATGGGCGAGCCGCTCGATACTGGTGGTGATCATGCTTTCACCGCTTGCCTGGCCGATGTGTGGTGTGTCGTAGGATGGGTGCAAGGTGCTCGGCGTATGGGTCTTTGGGGGCCCGTGTGGCGTCGGCGCTAGGCGGCCGGGGGGAGTTCGCCAAACTAACCCCCCGGCCGCTGCCTTGCCCATACGCGGTCAGGGCAGTAGCCGGGGCGGCGTTGACGGTGCCTGCAGTTGATCTCATCGGGCCCGCGGAGGGCGGGTGCTGACGCGAAGGTAGTAGCGGGCGGCTCGGGCGAGTAGCCCGTACTGCGTGTCCCAGTGCGCGATGACCCGGCCGCTCGGCAGGTGCCGCGCTGCGTACTCTCGTCGTCGTGCGTCCCATCCGCCGGCACACACGGGTGCCGCCTCGGGGATCAGCTCCCAGCGTTCGCCTTGGGCCGAGGTGGCGTGAGCGTGGCGCTCGCGGGTTAGCGACCACCGGTCGTTGTCGGCGGTGAGGATCAGTCCGTGGTCGACGCCGTCGCGGAACAGGTGCTGGCGGCCCGCGCAGTCGCGGATCAACACCACGTCTGCCTGCGCGTCGAGTGTCTGGGGCCGCGTTGCGTGGCACTGCCAGTGACCGCACAGCGGCAGGTGCCGTGCCGCCGCGTGCTTGGCATCGGTAAGGACGGTGGATGGCATGGCTGACTCGTTGGGGTTGGCGTGTGGCTCTGGGGAAGGCTCGCCGCCTCACCAGATATATTGTTACTATACCATTTTACGTGGGTGTTGTCCAGGCTGGAGTGGTTCGCAGAGGCGGAGCTGGCAGGCTGACGCGGCTGGTTGCGAGCGCAGCGAGCGGCCGGGGCGGCCGGTGTCCGCGGGAGCAACGGTCTGGACCAGTGCGGGCCGAGGTCGCAACTCTGGGTTCGGAACCAGCCGAGGCGTTCGCGTGCTGCGGAGCGCCGGGTCGTGATGGGCGAGATCGTGTAGATCTCAGCCGTAGCTATGCTTTCCGTGACAGCGTGGCACAGGGCCTGTAGAGGTCGCGATTAGCGGTAGGTCGGGGTGGGCAGCTACCAAGGGATCCCACCCACCTCGCCGGATAAACGGCGAAGCCGATCGCCGCTACCGATCTTCGATACCAAGCCGCCTCTGGGCCGCCGCCACGAACGCGGTCAACGCGGCCATCCGCTCCTGCGCCGTGTCGGCGTCCCGGTATTCGTTAAGCAGCGAGTGGTGCCTCACGGCCAGCAGCGGCGCCGCCTGGCTGTGCAGCGCACGGGAGTACAGCCGGAGCCGTCAGACTGCATTCTCCAAGTTGGCATCGGCTTCGGTTCGCTGGCGCAACTGATCCTGCCGCACGGCTTCATGCAGGTCCAGTGGATGGCTCGCGTCTCGGGACATGATTAAGTCGTCGATGACATGCCTGGCCCCCCGGTCGTGCCGGAACCGGCGGGTCTCGGCGGTGAGGAAGTCCTCCACAGCCGTACGAAGGTGCTCGTCTTGGGATGCGGTCTTCCGATCTCTCGCCTCGGCGCGAAGCCGTTGCCAAGCCGTCTGGGCGTTGATGCGCGCGGTCGCGACGGCGGCAACCAGACCGGACGCGAGGATAGAAGACCAGTTCATGCCGGGACCGTATCTGTCGGCTGCCGGTACCAGCCTATAGCGCTGCCGTCCTGGCGGCTCTGCGTGCTCGACGGCCTGGTCCACGCGCTGTCCAGTTCGTCAGCGGGCAGGTGAACCTCGCCGGTTCGCGTTGTCTCCGGAAGCCGCCTCGTCTCGAATCGCCGACGGTGAGGGCCAGCCATTGGACGTTACGGGTACTCCGATGAACTGTCGTTGCAGAGCCGACTACGGTGCAGGCGGTCTGCCTCATCCTGCCCGACCTATGAGAATGGGCGGCCAGGCTGAGGCGACCGGGCCACAGCCAGGTGTGTTGTAAGGAGATTGGCATGGAGGTGACGGCGACCTTTGAGCTGCCGGTGCACATCTGGGTGATGTGCGACGCGCTCGATGCGACGTGTCCGACTGGCTATGGTGAGCTCCGGTTCAATGTCGTGATGCCCGACGGCCGGCCGCCCGTCGGTGGGCCTCCTCCCGTGCCTGGCGTCGAGTCGCGGTCTGACGTCGGTGAGCAGGTCGTCTGGGTGCAGGAGTACAGCGCCTTCATTCCCGAGTCGCTTCGGCCAGCCACCGCGCTGCATCGCGTGGTTGTGACCGACGTCGAGGGCCCGAGCTACGACCACATGTCGTGGTTTACTCCTGAGCATCAGCTCGCTGAATACATCAACAAGTGGTTCGACGACGTGCGTACCTGGACTGAGATCCTGACTGGCCAGGACCTCGACCCCAATCACCGTGTCTACGACGCAGAGTCGGTCGGCGAAGGGCTGAGATTCATCGAACCACCTCACGATGGCGCATTAGACGTCAAGTTCACTACACCTCGCGTCCGTCCACTGCGCGCGCAGGAGTGGGCTGCCATTCTCGGGTTCGTCCGTGACGGCTTGGAGCCGCCGCTGGAGGAGGTGCTCAGCCGTGATGCGCGGGCTGCGCAGCGGCGCGGTGCTAATCGGCGCGCGATTATCGACGCAGCCATCGCTCTTGAGATTGCTCTCGGCCGGCACGTCCGCAGCCACAGAGACCAACTGCCCGAAGGGCTGCAAAGACGCATCGGCGAGCGGACAGCTCTCGGCGGCTACATCGCGATCGTTGAGGACTCGGGTCTTCAGGTCGCTGTTCCGGTCGACCGGTTGCGGTGGCTGAATACCCTTCGCAACGACGCTGTGCATCGTGGTGCGGCACCAGGCGATTGGGATGTCGGTAGTGCGGTGCAGGTGATGATCGATTTTCTTGGCGCTCACGGACTAATCCGTAGGACGGGCGAACGGGAGCCTGACGGCGGGGAGTGGGTGCTGCGGTCCTGAGAGCGATGGTGTCGATGATGCCCAGCTTGTCGAGGAGGGATTGGAAGCCGACCGCGACTTGTCGTTGAGTCGAGTGTGAGACATGTGCGACGAAGTCAGGCTGATTTGGCATGGCCGCCGCATCTCGATGTTCCCTGCAAGGGCGAATTGGTGGGCGATAGAGGCGGTCGGTGTGGCCTTGTAGCGGTCAGGCTTAGGCCGGATCTGTCGCGCTGCTGGGCGCGGTGTGGCGCCAGTGGCGGCGCCATTCGTCGGATCTTCGATGGGTGTCGGTGGTTGAGGTCATGGCTGGTGTCCGGTGGTGAGGCGGTGGCGCAGTTCGGCTAGGGGGAGCCGGTGGCGTTGTCGTTGGCGTTGTTCGGTGAGGATTGTGACGTCGCCGAGTTGGTTGCGTAGCTGATTTTCGGCTTCTTCGGCGGCGGCGTAGTGCTCGGGGAGGACGTGGAGCAGCCGCGCCCAATGCTGTTTGCCGGCGCGGACGCATGCTCCGCCGCAGTTGTTGTGTGGTAGGCCGAGGTTATAGAGCCGCGGTGGGCGCAGCCCGAGTTGTCGGGCCAGTCCAACTGTTCCTGCTTGCTGACGTGCGGTGGGTCGAGCATGGGGAACCGGGTGGTCCAGGGGCGCCAGCCGGTGGCGATGGCGGGGGCGCGGCTGTGGTCGCGGGATGTGGCGTCGAGGCCGATGTACAGGGAGGTGGATGCGGGGTCGGCGTGGGCGTCGAGCCATCGTCGGCATGGCCGGATCTTCAGCGTGACGGTGCAGGGCGCGATGCGGCTGTTGCCGAAGTAGTGGACGTCGTGGAAGAGCTGCCAGGGAGTGCGGCCGTCGGCGACGCGGGTGATGGGCTCCGCTTCGGCGTCGGCGGTGGATCTTGATGGGGTGGGTGTTCGTCGTGCCTCTCCGGGCGGACGGAGGGTGAGTGGCGAGCCGGGGGAGGCGAGGGGGCGGCGCGTGAGCGCCCCTCGTCCGGAGCCGGGCGCTCGATGCGCCCTGATCCGGGCACCGCGCGCGGGCGAGCGGTGATGGCTGGCTGGTAGGTGGTCGAGGACGGCGGTCGTCGTCGCTGTTTGGCTATTGCTCGTCGGAGGGCTGGTGGTCTTCGTCGGGCGGTGGGGGCCTGGAGGCGAGATTCGGGCGTGCTTGGGGTGTAGGGGGATGTCGGCGTACGAGTTGCAGTGCAGAGCCGCGTACGCCACCGAGTACACAGCAGCCATCGACATCCGCGAGCACAGCACAGAACTGCCGGTCGAACCGATCCCAGGACACAGGAACCATTGACTACACAGGGTGACGTTGGCCAGTCTCCGGCGGTGCCCGGATCTGGCCGAGATCAGTGCGTGCGTCGGGTCAGTCGACCCGCCAACCGGCCGGGTCGACACCGCCGGGCACCAGCGCCGCCGGGCCGTAGGGCTGCCGTGTGAAGACGAAGGTGCCGAGATCAAGGTGGCTCACCGCGCCCGCGGCGTCGAGTTCCACCCGCAGTCGCTCGCCGGCGAAGTAGCCGTTGATCCCCTTCCACCCGCCGTCGCCGGTGGGGCGCAGCCGGGTGGCGCGCCCGCCCCCGGACAACGGGACCAACTCCATGAAGCCATCGGCCAGCGGGCGCAGCACGTAGGGGGCCGGCCCCCGATACCACAGGCCGGTGAGGTCCAGTAGCTGCGGGTCGAGCGCGGGTAGCGGGCGCCACGGCGCCGGGATCCGCGGCTCCCGCTCGGCGACCGTCTGCAGCAGATCAGCGGCGAGAGCGCTGGCGGCGAGGCCGGCGGTCACGTTACCCATCACGACCGCGCCCAGACCGTCATCGGCGCTGACCCATACGGTCGCGACAAAGCCCGGCATCGAGCCGGTGTGGCCCGCCAACAACCGACCATCCCGGCGCAGCAGCTGCATGCCGAGCCCGTACCCGCTGTCCCAGCTTTTCGCTTCCGGCGGACTCGCCGGGGCGCGCATCTCCTCGACGGTGTCCGATTGCAGCACCCGTTCATCGCCGTCGATGAGGAATGCGGCGAACCTGGCCAGGTCCGTCGCGGTCGACCACAGCTGCCCGGCGGGCGCCATCAGGCCGGTGTCCACGGCGGGCTCCGCCAGCAGCACATCGGCCCAGGGATGCACCGCCCAGCCCGTGGCGTGCGGCGCGACCGGCAGCAAGGTGGTACGGGTCATCCCGAGCGGCTCCAATACCTCGCGCCGCAGCACCTCGCCCCACGCCTCGCCGCGAATTCGCTCCACCAGCGCGCCGAGCAGCGCGTAACCGGGATTGGAGTAGTGATGGCGCTGTCCGGCCGGATGCACCTGCACATCGCTGCCGAGCACGTCGCCCAAGCCGGGTCGCAGCGCGCCCGGGGTTCGTTCCCACCACGGACCGGGCGCCTCAGCGACCAGTCCGGCGGTGTGCGCCAGCAGGGCACCGACCGTGGCTTGGCCCGCCACCATGCCGGGCAGGTGCTCGGCCAGCGGGTCGGTAAGGGCGAGTCGCCCCTCATCGCGCAGGCGCAGCACCAGCGTCGCCACGAATGTCTTGGTGATCGAGCCGATCCGGTACTGGATGTCGCCGTCCGGCGGGCTACCGTCCACACTTCCCCACCCGCCCATCCACACAGGATGGCCATAGCGCACCACGGCGGCGACGACCGACGGTGCGCGCCCCTCGACCTGACCAGTGGCCAGCCGGTGGACCAGCGCACGTCGGGTGTCGGGTAGCAGGTCCGTCTGGATCGGCGACATGCGGGCAAACCTACCGGGTCGTCGCGCGGCCCGGAGCGCACCCAGGCGTCCGGATCTGCCGCTGTTCGGGCGCCAGCGCCGCCCCCGATTACGCACGGTCAGTAGCGGATGCGCTTCGTCGAGCCAGCCGTTGTCGCAGCGTCCGGAGCGCTTCGCGTCCTCGACCTCTGCACATTTGGCGTACCCGACTCTGCACCGCAATCCGTACGCCGACAGGGGATGCCGGTCGGGGGCCTGGTGTGGCCCCCGACCGGCTGGATCAGGCGGCGAGACGGCTTTCGGGCTCGGACCCGGCGGGTTCGTCGGTGTTGTCCGAGGTGCCGGGCGTCCCCTCGTCCGGTCGGGGCTCGGTCTTGTTGTCGGCGGTGTCGGTGTCGAGTCCGGACAGTGGCTCGTCGGGCTTCGGGGCGGTGATGACGGTCAGGTCGGCGCGCTGCTTGGCGCGGTTGGCGACGGCGTCGATGATGAGCTGTTCGACGTCGCCGACCTGGAAGCCGTTGCAGACGCACCACTGCAACCACTTGGCGACCGCCGGGTCGGGTGCCCGCCAGGAGGATCGGGTGATGGCGCTTTCGTTGGCGGCGGCGATGGCGGCGAGCGAGATGACCGAGTACCGGCCGTCGCTGACACCGCGTGCGGGGACGCGCTTGGTGCCGGGCCGCTTGGTCTTGCCCGGCGACAGGAGTTCGTCGAGCATCTTCCGGCCGCCGTTGATCCAGGTCGAGAGGGTGTAGCCGGAGTCGGCCAGCATCTCCGCGATCAGTTTCGCCGTGCCCTTCGGCGGGGTCTTGGCGGTCAGGAACGTCGTCAGCCATTCACGGCGGACCGTGTTGGCGACCTCCATGGCCTTGTTGTTCTCGATGACCAGTCGCCGTTCGGCCTTCTCCTGCTCCGTCATGGAGCCGCCGCGAGTGGGGGTCACGGCGTAGGAGGGCAGGGCGTGGCCGTGCGCGCGCCAGTCGGTGCAGTAGTAGGTTTCGGTCAGCCGGTCGTCGTGGGTGAGGAACAGCCGCACGGCGTGTCCGGGGCAGCCGCTGTGCCCTTCGGCGTCGAGGCGGTCGCCCTCGGCGTCGCGTAGGTCGCTGACCTCCTTGACCTTGGGGTGGTTGTACCCGGGGTGCTCGGACAGCAGCGCGACCCCGGCGTCGGCAAGCTCGGCGCGTCGGGCGGCCTCTGCTGCGATCGCGGCGCGCGTGCCGCGATACTGCTCGACGGCACGGGCGAAGGCGAACGGCCCGTTCTCGGCCTCGTCCAGCAGCATTTCGACGCATTCGGGTTCGTCGGCGAACTCGGCGAGCACCGCGACCTGGGTGAGGTCGAGCCCGAGGGTCTGCGTGCGCTCGGCGGAGCGCTTGTCCAGGGTGGCGAATTGCCGCCCGGCCCTGATCTGTTCCGGCTGGTAGCCGGTGCGCCGGGCGATGTCGTCGTCATTCATGCCGTCGAGGGCGAGTTGCTGGATGCCTCGGGCCTGCTGGGCTGCGGTGAGTTCGGTGCGGTGGACCTGCCGGAGCATGCTGATGAGCTGTTCCCGGTTGGCGGCCAGGTCGTCACGGATGATGACCTGGATCCACTTCTGCTTTGCCTCGACGGCGGACCAGTAGCGCTGCTCGCCGTCAATGATGAGGTACGGGCCTTCGTCGCCGAGCCCGAGCGGCGTGACGATGAGTGGCGAGAGGAGGCCGCGAACGCCGTCCTGGTGCAGGTTCTGCACGATGCCGGGCAGAGCCTGCGCGTCGTCGCGGGCGTTGTTGGCATTCGGCTTGATGTTCTTGACTTCGACCATGCGGTGCCGACCGGGCAGCTCGGGCATGTCCTGGGCGTCGTCGGTGGCCTGAGCGTCGGCGTCGGTGTCGGTCGTGACTGCCTCGGCGGCCTCGCGGAGGTTGGTGGCTTCCGGGGAGTCGTCGGGGGAATCGCTGTCGATCTGCGGTGCGGGTGCGGTTTCCGTAAGCACGGTTCGTGTTCCCTTCGGATTGTGGGTGTTGGTTGTCCGGGGCGTGTCTGGGGTTGCCGTCCAGAGCGCTCCGGTGGTTCGTGGGGCCGCTGTCGATAGCGGTAGCGGCGGGCTTCGCGCGCATCGCTGTGGAGTTGTCAAGGAACGGTGCTCGATCAGTTAGGCGGCGGTGGCGACAGCGGTGAGGTGTGGCCGGTTGGGCGGTGACGGCATGGTGCAGTCGGTGCAGGTTCCGCCGTTCCACCGGTGGGGGTTGGCACCGTCGCCTGCCGGGCAGGGCAGGCGCTGGAGGTCAGCGAGGTGTGCGCGGTTGAGGCAGACGGGGCAGAGACCCCAATTGGCGGTTGGCGGGCCGGAGATCGGGGTGTCGCAGTGCGCGCAGCGGCAGCCAGCCTGCCGGAGGGCTTGACCGATGACGTCCGCCGTGGCGATTGCGCGGCGGGCGTCGGCGGCGAGGCCCTTCCATGCGGCGGTCTTCTGCAGGCGCTGCCAGTCCTCGTCGCTCAGGGCGGGACGGGGCAGGGTGGCGGGGTCGTCGGCCTGGGCGTGTAGGTATGCCTCGACCTCTGCGCGGCCGAACAGGGGGCCGGTCCATTGGAAGGTGCGGGCGAGTACGGATACGAGGTGTCGTGCGTCGGGCTCCGCGAGGTGTCGCGGCAGTGATACGCCGTGAGGCAGCCCGATGAACATGGACATGGTTGCTCCATCGATCGAAGGGGATCGGCATGAGACGGCACGTGAGGATCGAGCGCGCCTGGCGGGGCATCGGCGAGGTCTTGCCGGTTCGGGCCGCTGCGGGTCGGGTGCCGCTGGTGGCGGCACCCGGCCAGCGGTCAGAGCGTGGCAGCGATCTCCATGGCGCGGATGCCGACGTTTTCCATGTCGAACGCGGTGTCGGGGTCGCTGAAGGTCTGCGCGGCGCTGGTGACTGCGTGCAGCATGCCCCCGGCGGTGCGGTCCCCGCCGTCGATGAAGTGGTTGAGGATCAGGCGCTGCTGGTCCTCGGTGAAGCGAAGTCGCTGCCCGACGACTCGGATGGTGTGGTCGGGGTCGGGAATGCGGCGGCCCGCCTTCTCTTCGATCTCCTCGATCTTCCGGCGGACGTAGCGGACGTCGAGGAAGCGGCGTACGGCGTCGCGGGCCTGCTTGCCGATGAGGCTGAGATTCGCCTCGTGGGTGTCGTTGCTCCACCGGATTGTGCCCTCGTCCATCTTCGCGCCGAGGTGCACCGCGCGCAGGGCATCCTTGGTGATGGTGACGCCGTTGTCGCAGACCTGAACGACGATGCGCGGGATGAGGGTGAATGCGCCCGAGCCGGTTTCGCTGTTGGTGAAGACGAGCCCGGCGAAGACAACCGGGTTGTCCGCGCCGGTCGCTCCGGTGAAGGGGCTGCGGTAGTTGCGCAGCAGAGTCGGAGCGAGGGTCTTGATGGCCTCGGAGTGAACCCGGACGACCATGCGCCGTTCACTCAGGTCGCAGGCAAGGTGCACCCGCAGCCCGGACTCACGGATTCCGGACAGCACGGACATCAGAACGTCGAGGTGGTCGATGATTTTGTATCCGTCGCTGAGGAAGGCGCGCAGAATGCCGCTGCCGTTGCCGTCAGACAGGCAGCGGGCAAGGTATCGCTTGCCGTGCTGAAGGTCGAGCCAGCCGTTGACGTTGGCGTCATAGAGGTGCAGGGCCTGAGTGCGGGTTTTGCGCAGGTAGCCAGTGGGGATGCCCAGCTTCTCGCCGAGCCCGTTATCACCGATTTCGGTGGGCAGGTACAGCCCGTCGGAGGTGGTGACCCCGGTGTCGGTGAGGACCGGCTCTGCGCCGGTGATGCGCAGGTTACCGGCTTCGGCTCGCAACATTCCCGTTCCGGCGACGATGTCGAGTTTGTGCCCCTGCTGCTGATTGAGGATGGCGGTCAGGTCCGCCAGCGAGGCGTTCCGAGCAGTCAGAGGAATAGCGTTGATCGTGTCACTCACGATGATTCCTTCGGTTGGGTTGTTGGCTATTCGGTCGGGGGTTGCCGCCCCTCCCTCATGTATTTAATAGTACATGACACACCTTTGAATGTCTAGTCGGATAGCTCAATCTTTGGGCGCTGGCGACAAGTGGTCCGACCTTGATCCAGGTTCATCTCCGTCACGGCAGGTGATGCGCAAGTGACCGGGAGTTAGCTCGGTCGTTCCGTGTTGCCGAGTGCAGCGCGGTCCGCGCATATTCCTGCGGCTCGGAGATTCTTCCCGGCGGCCTGATCTGCGATCGACCATTTTTTGTGGTGGGGGGCAAGCTGGTGTGTGGCTTTCCCCCCACCACAAAAAATGGTTGCCCTCGGGCAGGTTGCTGGGAAGAATCGGACGCTGCTCTGTTCCTTCCCGGAGCCTGCCTCGCCGGCGAGGCGCCGCGGTTCAGCGGCGGGACGCTGACCGGGCCGGAGGCCATCGGCCGCAGGCCGATTTTCAGCTGGCGGAAGCGAGAACGCGCCCGTAGCGGACGGGGCTGCGACGGACGATCACCGTTGGCTCGTCAAGCAGCCGGGGCCGCGGACCGGCGATGGGCGGGCCCCCGGGAGCTGCGGCTGTCACTCGCACTGCGCGTGCTCCCGATCGCCCGTGCCTCTTTTGTTGATCCACTCCTGCACGCGACGGCGTTTCCAGTAACGAACCATGCCCGGCCCGGCCGCCGGTTCCTCATGATCGAAGAAGGGGAGGTAGCCGTCCTCGTGGCGACGCCATGCCATTCGGCTGAGGTCGACGTACCTATCCCATGCGCCTTGGCTGACCTCTAGGATCTTTCGAAACTCGGTGGCGGAGATCAGTTCATCCGGATCGCCGGCGAGGTCCACGTGATGGACGCGTGCTCTGGCGGACTCGACGATCTGCGGCAAGAGGACGTCGCGGACGCGCTTCAACTCTTCGAGGGGAAACCATGACTTCTTGTCTAGCTTGACCGGCGCGGGCCAGCCCGAGCCCTGTCGTCGTTGCTTGGGCGAGGTCTTGAGCCGAACTGTCGCCTCGGATCGACGAGTGAACTCAGCCGCCCCGGCGATGTCGGTGTGCGGCTGGCCACCGATGCTCCGGATATCCATGGCTGTCCCTGTGCGCGACTGACCGGCGGTTGAAACGACCGGGGGACTTCATCCGTGGACGAAGTGGCAACCCCCCGGTCGCCTGAAACAACCAACAATCCCCGCCCCACGTCGCGGACGCCGTGAGGCCGAAGAGATTCTGATGCTAGCAGCCGGCTGTGTGGCTGCCGGGTCACTGGGCTCCGACATCGTCGGCGCCGCTCAGGGCAACTACATCAGGGCGTGACCGCTCGCGTGGCCTTCGCCGGCCGTATCGGCGGGGCAGCGGACGGGCGAAGGTTGGACTACCGTTGATGGAATGGTGCTGCTCGTTCCCCCGTGCGAGCAGCACCGCCTTCGCTCGGCCTGACTGCCTAGGCGGGCTCACGGTTGGTCATCGGCGGATGTACGCCTGCACCGCTACAGTGGTGGTTGCCGACACGGGCTTGTCCCGGGTCGGGCTTCTGGATGGTGGCCGGGGCTTGCCGCCACTCGTTCTGCGGGTGGATTGCCCCGGCCATCGCTATGTGACCGCCGGAGGGGCCGTGCAGACGTGGACCGTGGACGGCGTGACGGTCACCAACCGTGCCGGGGCCGCCGAGCGTACGGGCCTGTCGGTCAATAGGTGGCCGAGTACGCCTCGCCGTACGGCCGGGCCCGTTACGGCTGGCCGGATCCGCTGCCGGTGCGGGTGGACGGCCAGGAGGTGTACGCCTTGGCCGACCTCGACGCGTTCACGGCCGAGCGGGGCCGCCCGGGTCGGCCGCCGCTCGCGCAGGTCGAGAAGGAACCGACCGGCGGTGACTTCGGTGTCGACGCCGACAGCAGCGTCAGCCAGGACGCGTTGATCGGTGTTGGCGCGTTCGCCCGGATGCTCGGCCTGCAGCCGGACACTGTCAAGGGCTACGCGCAGGACTCACGGGACGCCTGGGACCGTGGCGAGGACGGTTACCTGCTGCGGCCCGACGAGATCAGGGTCGGGCCGCAGCGCACGACCTATCGGTGGCGGCAGTCCAGGACGAGCGCGTATGCGGCGGCGAGGCCGCGGCGCACGGGCGGTCGCACGGCGGGTCCGCGTCCTACCGCCGCGGATGTGCAGCAGGTCATCGACGCCGCCGGGCCGGGGCGCCGGCCGACGGTGCGGGCAATCGCTGCGGCGCTGTCGGAGCGGTTCGGTGAGGTCAGCCGTCAGGTCGTGCAGCGCCGGCTGCGTGAGCTGCCGGCCCGGCCGACCGACGAGGACTGAGTCAGCTCGGAGCCTCGCCGGCCGGCGATCTACCTGTCGAACAGCGTGAGCTGGGCCGGGTTAGCTTTCCGTGGGCGGCTGCCGCGCTTTGGCCGGGTTGGGTGCTGCGGCTGGGCAGGCGGGGTCGGCTGGTGGTCAGGTAACGGGAGCCGCAGCAACCTGCACCCGGGCGGCCCGCTGCGCGCCGGTGATGACGGCGAGGTAGCCGCCAGGGCGCAGGGCGGCGCAGGCGGCGGCGATCCACTCGGTGGTCTGGTCGTGGTCGCGGCCGTAGACGCGCCGGTAGGCGGAGCGGTGATCGCCCCGGCCCAGCGCGTACGGCGGGTCCGCGACGATCAGGTCGATCGGCTCGTCGACGCGGGCGAGCATGGTGGCGGCGGCGTCGAGTACCAGATCGGCCTGGCCGGGGTCGCCGGGCAGCCAGAGCAGCAGCGCCCGCCTCGGCCGGGTGGTGGTGCCCTCGATGAGACAGGCAGCCGGCCGGTTGTCGTGCGGGCGGGCCCAGCCCTGGCGGCGCAGCGCCTGCAACGCCGAGCGGATTCGCCGCTTGTACTGCGGCGCCCGTCGGCCCGGTCCGCGAGGCGGGCCTGCTCGGCGAGCTGCCGAGGGGCTTGAGGTAGCGCAGGCAGCCGAGGTGGCGGATCAGGCTGACGCCGACGGTGGGGTCGTCGCGGACCGCGTCGCGCAGCCAGTCCGCCGGCCGTTCCCCGGCGCGCATCGGGCGGGCGCCGTACTGGTCGACCAGGCGCCGCTCGGCCGCCTCGTGCCCGGAGCGCTGCCGGCGGATCTCCTGCATCGTGACGCCGTTAAGGAACGTGCCGTCGGGCAGTTGCCACTGGGTGCGGCGTTCGCTTCGCCCATGTAGCCGACGTGCCCGGGGAAGATCACCCGCCCGGTCGCGTCGACGCGGGGGCACGGGTCGGCGAAGGACAGCACGGCCTGCACGCCGGCGGCGAACAGCAGTTCGCGGCAGCGGGCGTCGAACCAGCTCTCCTGGCGGAGTGTACGGATTCGTAGGTGACGAATTCGTCCTGGCAGGCGCGAGCGCGCACGCCCGAATCGCGTTGACCGACGCGGTGGCTCGATCTGACCGACCGTCCGATCGGCCCTAAACGGCAGAAACCACAAAATGCCACGTTCTTGCAGCTTGGCGATGGGGTGTCGGCGTGCGAGTCGCAGGCGGCCGGGATCCGAGGCCAGCGACACCGCGCGGCCGTCACCGAGGGCTGACGGCGAGCCCAGGCAGGCAACACGGCCAGCTTCGCGGCATGTCGCCAGCCACTGCGGACTTTGCCGGTGACGGTGCTGTAGTCAGTGGTGCGGGTCAGGTCAGAACGTCGCGGTTGCATACAGTGGGTGCTCCAGTCGATGGCCGGCCAACGGCCGAGATGCGACAGGGAAGGCAGGATGGTGGGGGTCACAGCGGATTCCGAGGCACAGGGGCAGGCCGAAGCCTCTCTGTGGGCTGCGCCGTCTGGGCCGCTTCCCATGCCGCCGGTCGAGACCAGGAGTGCTATTCAGAACGGGTTACCCCACGTTCGGTAGATCTCCAGTCCGGTAACGGTGCGTAGTGCTTCGGCAAACTCGGTCAGGCGTCCGCGCCAGCCGGTGTCGAGGATCTTCCAGTTGACCAGGTGCGCGATCGCCCGTTCGACGGCCGCACGGGTGCTGTTGAGGGCGGTGTTGCAGGCGCGTTGAACGTCGGTCAGTTCGCCGCCGGGGCATCCGTGTCGTCCGCCACAGCGGACCAGCCGACGTTCTGAATAGCGCTCAGGGCGTGAGGCGGATGCTGTGCCGTACTCGGGCCCGCCCATTTCTCTCAGCTTCCGACCTGAGTTGTAGCGGTTTAGTGACCACTCCAGCCGAGGTCGGTCAGGAGGGTTCGGGTCTCGGCGGGGATGCGCGGGTGGGCGGTCACTTGCTGGGTGCCGATGGTGACGGTGGCTGAGCGGAGGGGTCGCAGGGTCTTGAGGATCTTGCTGATGCTCAGCCCGGAACGGGCTTGCGCTTCGCGGGAGATGGCCAGGGCAGCGAACACGATGGTCAGGTGGGCTTGGATGCTGTCTTCGAGGCGGTGGAAGACCGGTCGGGCGGCCAAGTCGGACTTGGTCATCCGGAAGGAACGCTCGACCTGGTAGAGGTCGTGGTAGGCAGCGACGACGGCGGGGCCGTCCATCACGGCGGCCTCGATGTTGGTGACGTAGCCCTTGATCCCGATCAGGGATCGGGCACGTTCGACGAGGTCCCAGGTCACGCTGGTGGTGCTGTCGGTGAAGGTGACGAAGCGGTCCTTCTTCAGGGGCCGTTCGCCGGCGGCGACCTTCTCGGCGCGTTCGACCATGGCGTTGATCGCGCGGTTGTCGTGCTGGGCTCTTTTGAACGTGTACTGGTAGACCACCCGTCGGTCGCGGGCCTTGGTCCCGGTGCCCATGCGTCGGGTGGTCTCGATCGTCGCGCCGTCGGGCAGGTGGTTGCCGTGTCGGTCGACGTGGGCCTGTAGCTCGTAGGGGATCTTGCCGGTCTTGGAGCCGACGATGAACCGGAATCCGTTGTCTTCCAACGCCAGCAGGTTCGCCGCAGACAGCATCCCGGCGTCGGCCACAACGACGAGGTCGCGGGCTTGGTGGCGGTCGCGGAACCGGGTCAGGACCGGGATCAGCGTCTTGGTCTCGGCCTTGTTGCCGGCGAACAGGTCCACCTCCAGCGGGAACCCGTCGCCGGTGGTGAGGAGCCCGACGGTGACCTGCGGGTCGACGCGGCGTTCCTTGCTCATCCCGACCTTGCGCAGCCCGTCTTCGCGTTCGACCTCGAAGTGCAGCGTGGTCACGTCGTAGAGCACGACCGCCAAACCGCCGCCGCGGGTGACATGCCGGTGACAGGCCTGCGCGATCACGGCCCGGTAGTCCCGCTCGACCACGCGCTTGAGGCAGCGCATGAACGTCACCCGATGCGGCGA
This sequence comes from Micromonospora sp. CNB394, assembly GCF_000374985.1. Taxonomy (NCBI): domain Bacteria; kingdom Bacillati; phylum Actinomycetota; class Actinomycetes; order Micromonosporales; family Micromonosporaceae; genus Micromonospora; species Micromonospora sp. CNB394. The sequence goes on from NZ_KB895870.1 coordinate 16,295, forward strand.
GGCGACCCCGATCTCGGTCAGTACCCGTACGGTGTCCGCCTTGCTGGTCGGCTCGATCACCCGGCCCAGCACCAGCGCCCGGATCGCGTCATCACCGAGACGATCCAGGCCGAGGTCGTCGTAGAGGCCGTTCAGGACCTCCCACAAGATCAGCGAGGACGTGCCCTCGACCACTGCGGACGTCCCGCCCGCACCGACGCCGGAGCCGCCGAGGTCCAGGGTCAGTTGCCCGCCATGAACGCGTTCCTCGACGACCTGCAGCAGCAGCGCCAACTCGTCGTCGGTGTGGGCCGAGCCGATGTGCTCGATGCTCAACACGCGCCGGCCTCGCTTGTGCACAATCTGGACCGCGGTCGCTCCCGAGGCGGTCTTCACCCGCCGCACGAAGGTGCCCACCCCGCGAGACTATCCACGCAGACAAGCCGCGTTAGTGACCACACCAGCACCGATCCGCGAGCAAACGCCCACGTCAGCGGCACCCACGATCACAAGATCACCAGATCGCTACAACTCAGGTCCGACGGAGCATGTCAGGGCATCGCTCGCGATTTTCACTGCTGCGCGGAGAGCCCGCAGGGTTGCCTCGGGCATTGAGCCGGCCCTGAGACCGGCTGTTGTCGTGATGTGGGCGAGAGCGTGCTCATGTGGCTCGTTGAGATGCAGGGCGGTGCGGTGGGCGAGGACTTCCCGGGCGGCGTATCCGTCGGGTGCTTCGAGGACCTCGGTGGCCACGTGGCGCAGGAGTTGTTGAGCGGTTGCTTCGTCGTGTCTGCTGGAGAGCGTGGCGGCGGTAAGACCCCATCGGGCTCGATAAACGGCGTAATCGGTGACGGGTTCCTGTGCGAGGAACTGCTCGATCATGGCGGACATATCAGAGTTGGCCGTTGCGGGTGTTGCGCACATTACGGTGAGGCATGAGCCGACCTGTTGTTCCCACGGTTGGGTGATGGTGCTGGCATCGAGGGTGACGCGGGCGGTGTCGGTGTCTTTGCGTAGGAGGTGGGCGATGATCGTGGCTTGTCGTCCTTCCATGAGGTGACCGCCGATTCCGTTGAGGGTGTTGGCGTGGGCGACGGCGTCGTCCCACCGGCCGGCGAGGGCGAGGATGCGGATGCCTTCGCTGAGGTGTTGCAGCCAGGTCCATTGGCGCAGCTTGCCGAGCTCGTCGCGTGTGCCGGTCAGGTTGGTCAGTGGCAGTGTCCGGCCGTCGACGACCAGGTTGGTGCCTGTGGTGACGGCCTGGTACATCGCATGAAGCAGGTGTAGTGCGGGCTGGCCGTTGTCGGCGCGGATCTGTAGGCGGGCGAGGTTGAGGACGGGTTCGAGCAGGTAGCTGGCTTGCAGGGCGGTGAGCGTGGCGCGTTGCCGGTAGATGTTGATGTGGTCCCAGCACCATTGGCGGGCAAGGTCCGGTAGGCCGCAGTCGCTGGCGATTAGCGCGGCTTTGTTGAGGGCGTGGGCCGCTTCGGCCATGCCGTTGTCGTTGTGCTCGGCAGCGGTCTCGGCGAGTTCGGCGACTTCGGTGACGCGGTCGGTCAGGGCGGGGCATGCGGGTCGGGGTCGGCCGAGCAGTGGGAAACGGCGGACGGCGGCGTGGATGGTGGTGGGGTCGAGGGCGGTGTTCATGGTCAGCTCCGAGGCAGGAACGCTTCGAGTGCGGCGCGGGCGAGGATGCCTTGGGTGTGGGCGGGTAGCCCGAGTCGGTTCCAGTGGAAGATCACGATGTGGCTGGTGACGGCTCGTAGGCCGCGGTGGAGGGTGCCGGCTGTCGCGGTGGCGGCGAGTGCACGTCCGGCTTTCGTGTACGCGCGGTGCCATGGGGCGGCGAAGGGAACCGCCTTGTCGGCTTGGAACAGGGAGTTGTCCGTAGTGGGCGCGACCGTGAGGAGCCCGCGTACGTTGGCGGTGAGCGCGTTGAGTCGACTGTCGGTGATGTGGTCGATCGGGCGCATCTGGGCGACCCGCGCGAAGACGTCGCCGCGTTCGAACCAGTCGAGGCCAGCGGCCTGCAAGAGGCCGCCGAGCAGGAGGAGCGACAGCTCGCGGCGGCCGAGGATTGGCTGTGGCTGGCGCAGGTAGGTGAGGACGCCGTGGCTGTCGGCGCAGAACAGGTCGTGCACGATGCGAATGCCGGAGGTGCCGCCGAAGGCGGCGGTTTCCGGTTCGTACAGGCTGGGCCACCACCTGGTGAGTTCGCCGGTGGCGGTGAGGTCGTCAAGGACGTGGTTCACGGCGTCGACGTGTGCGTGGGCGAAGCGCAGGCGCCAGCAGGGATGCTTACGCAGGAACCACCACCCGCCGCAGAGGCCTTGGTTCGTGAGGTGGTCGAGGCAGGGGCCGAGCGCGGTGATGGCGGTCGTCTCTGCGGTGTTCCAATCGGGAAACTCGACGCGTACCTGATACCACGGGCCGTCAGCGTGTTCGGCGTCGGCGAGGGCGGCACGGCCGGCGCGGTGGTAGGTGTCGACGGCGTCGGCGAGGTCGGCGGGATCGATGGCCGCGGTCGCCGCGACTGTGTGTAGGGGGGTGCCGGCGAGGACGGTGAGCACGCTGGCGGCCAGTGGGGTGGTCAGGTGATCAGCAGGCATGTGTCCCATCCGGTGTGGGCGGTGCCGTGGCGTGCGGCTTCGGCGGCCAGGTGGATGCCGGCGTGGCCGGTCAGCAGCCCGGCGTTGCCGTCCTGGTCGTGGTCGTGGGCGGCTGTCTGGATGGCGGTGGCCAGGGCGGGTAGCTGGTGGTGGAGGGCGGGGTCCAGGGCGTCGGCGGTGGCGTGGTGGGCGGTGGCGTAGAGACCGGCGAGGCCGTGGCAGAGGCCGAGGTCGGTGAGCCGGCTTCGGTGGCGGTCGGTGAGGCAGGCGGCGAGGGCGTGTTCGGCGTCGGCGCGGCGGGCCGGGTCGTTCGTGGCGATCGCCGCGAGTTGGAGTGCGCGGGCGATGCCGGGGGTGCCGTAGCACCAGGACGGCCGGCCCGGTGCGGTCTGGCTGACGCGACCGGTGTGCAGGTCGTCGAGGGTGAGCCACTGCGGCCACCAACTGCCGCCGTCGACGTCGTGCTGGCGCCATCGGTCGAAGTGTTGGGTGAGATGGTCGATGGCCTCCGCGTGGTGGTCCACGACGTGGCCGTGACGCATGGCGAGGGCCAGCAGGGCGAGGATTCCTGCCGCGCCGTGAGCCATACCGAGGTTGGCGTGCCCACCGGGTGTCGGCAGGGTCGGGTCGGGGTCGTGGGGCACCCACCAGCCGGGCAGTAGGCGGCCGTCCTGCTCACGTGGGTGCACCAGCACCGTCAGGTAGCGCAGCACATCGGCGAAGGTGTCGCTGTGGGGCATGCGCTGCATCAGCAGTGCGCCGATGCCGGTGAGGCCGTAGAAGAGGTCGTATTCGCCGAGCGAGCCGGCGCCACCGTGTCGCAGGCGGGCGGTGGCGGCGGTGAGGCGGCGGCGCGCCTGCCGTGCCACGTGTTCATCGAGGGTCGCCGCCGCGGTGTGGTAGCGATCGTCGGCCTCGGCGGCGCGGTGCAGAAGGAACGCGATGGCGGGGGTGCCGTAGTAGAGGCCGGTGTGTTGGCCGCCGTCGAGCGGTCCGGTCGCCGCTGCCCGGATCCGGGCATGCGCGTCTGCCCAGGATCCGGTGCCGGCGAGGGCCCGTTCGAGGTGCAGCAGAGCGATGCCTGCCGTTCCGGTGGCCAGCGACTGGCGGGCGGCGTCCGGACCGTCCATCGTTGGCGTCCCGGCTTCGGCACTGCTGGTGGTTGCTGGCCTGTTCATTGCTGGGTGGTTCGGGCCAGGGCGCGCAGTGCGGCGGCGCGAGCCAGACGGTTGGTGCTCTGCTCGAAGGTGGGGTCGACGCCGAGTGCTCGGATGTGGTGGTCACGCAGCAGGGTCGGCATGACACCGGCCGGGTCTCGCTGCGTGGTGAGGGCGTCGAAGTATCGGCGCAGGGTGGTGTCGCGGGCCTGCCACGCGTCGCCGACCGCCTTCCCGGCAATGTGTGGCTGCCGTCTGTCGGTAGGTAGGTCGACCAGTCGTAGCGTTTGCTCGCACAGTGCGCGGTCCAGCGGCCCGGTCTGCTGCGGCAGGCATTGGAGCAGGGCCTGATATCCCGATGTGTCGTCGGTGGCGAACGCGGCGGCGAGCCGGGCCATGGACGCGGCGGCCAGCGCCTGCGCCGGCACGTTGAGGTCGGCGGCGGCTGCTATCTGGGCGATGACGCAGGTGGTGTCGGCGCCGAACACGTCCTCGGCGGCGGCGAGCGCCTCGTCGCAGCCGTAGCGGCCGGGATGGTCCTGGTACGGCACGAGCGACATCTGGCCGGGCAGGCCCCGGGTGGCGAGGTCGGCGGCGAACGCGGCCAGAGCTGCGGTGACGGCCGGGTAATGCTTGGGCGCGGTCAGCCGGAGCACGACGATGAGGTGCTGGTCGGCGTCCATGCGGACCAGGTCGCGTTGTCGCCGGATCCACCACCGGTGCACCTCGCCGTCCAGCGTCGTGGTGAACGACGCGAGGTGCCGGATGATGTCGTCGAAACGCGCAGGGTTGCCGGCCAGCCGCGCCTGCACCACGCCTGCGCCGCCGGGCACCTGAAGCCGACCGGGCTGCGCGAGGTGCGGCAGCGGCCGGCGCGCTGGCGTGACGGCGAGCATCGGGATCAGCAGCTCCGCGGCACGGCCGATCCACCCGTGATCGTCGGGCTGGGCGTCCTCGCGCAGCTCCACCCGTTCGGCCTGTGCCAGCCGGTGGCGCAGCAACGCCCGGTCGAGCCGGTCATCGAGGTTCAACGGTTGGCGGAACTCGCCGTGGCAGAGCACGACCCGGGGGGGAACCCGCCAGTGCCGTTGCCACGCCTGCAGCGCGGCGTCCCAGCCGTGGCCGTCTCGCGACGGCAGGTGGTCGCTGGTGAGGAGCCATCGTGCGGCGGCGAGAATCGTGCGGCGGTAACGGACGCGTGGCAGGTACGGCAGCGTGCGGGCGGCACCAACGTCGAGCGGGCCGAACACCGCGGTGCGCGCGTCGGCGACCTCGGCGAGGAAGCGTGCCAACGGGGGCGTTTGCACGACGGTGTCGAGTGCGTGCGGGATGTGCGGGATGACCCGGCGGCCGGTGGAGATCTGCACCAGGTACATCTGGTCGGCGTCGGCGGTGACGGCCAGGTCGTCGAGGCTGATCGGATTACCGGTGGGATGCTCGGCGAGCGCGACGACGTCGGGCAGGAGCTGGGGAACCCGGGTGACGTTCTCGTTGTGCGGGCGCCGCGGCGGAAACGACAGTTGCACCGCCACCGCCTCGCCGTACGGCGAGCCCGGCGCGCAGGCGGTTTGAAGCTGGGTCTGCTGGTGGTCGTCGAAGAGGTGGATGAAGCGGCCGACCATACTCGTCGGCGAGCCCGGCGCCGCGGCGAAGCGCAGCCGGAAGTCCCCCCGGTCGAGGGCGTCGATCGATGCGGCGTGAACCGTCACGCCGAGCTCGATACGTGCCGGTGGTATCACGTCTGCCGGCTCGCCCACGGTCAACGCTTCCACGTCCGCGTCGGTCAGGACGATTTCGTCGCGTCCGTCGAGCGCGGCCCGCTGCACCAGGGCAAGGAACGTCGCGTCGCGTGCGTTGACGCTGCGCCAGCTCGGATGCGCGCGGGGCGCCCCGAGATAGCCGGTCGGGTAGCCGAGCCCGGAGTCAGCCAGCAGGTCTCGCACCGCCACAAGCGCGCCCTGGCCGTAGCGGGCCCGGAACCGGGACCGGTAGTCCTGCCAGGCGGTCGACCCGAACGGCTTGGTGCTGACCTGCAGCAGCACATGCGCCGCCTCGACAGCTTCCGTCAACACCTGCTCCGGAATATGGACCTGAGCGTCGAGGCGAGTGTCGACCGCCAGCGGGTGCTGGCTGGCGGCAACGACCCCGCGCATCCGCTGCGCGAGCGAGGCCCGGACCGCGGTTGCCCGCCGTGGGTCGTCCTGGTTGTTGTGCTCCTCGATCAGGTGCCGCACCATCTCCAGGTCGCGCAGCACGGCGGCGACGTCGCCGAACTGCTCGCCGCCAGCGGCTGTCGCTGTCTCGATCACGTGTGTGAGGTCGTCGGTGGCCGTCATCGGCGGGCGCAGAGCGCTGATGAGAGCGCCCTGCCGCAACAGGTTGTCCAGGACGGTGGTGATCTGTTCGGGCCGGGCCGTGGGGAACCGCTCGGCCAACTCGGTGGCGAGATCGTCATACCGGATGCCAACGGCGGCGCTGGCGAGTGCCGCTTTCACCGGCGCCGTGTAGCGCACGGACGCGTCGCGTAGCGGGACCGCCTTGCCGCCGCCCGGGTCGGCCCGGCGGGCGGTGATGAACCGGCCGTCACGAACGACACCGGTGTTGTCGGCGATCACCCGCAGGTGACGGCGCAGCTGTGGGTGCTGCTCCAGCCGATCGATCACGGCCGTCAGCCACTCGCTGTCGACTCGCGCCACCGTGTGGTGGCGCTGTCCTACCTGCACGCTGCCGGATCCGGTGGCGGCGATTGTGACGCCGGCGAACAGACCGAACGGTGTCGCCCGCCGCTGCCACCGCAGCAGGTAGCCGGCGACGGAGATGGCGGCCCGGCGAACCACCTTGGCCGTCACCGTGTCGGGACCCGCGCTGATGCGGTCGAGCTGTTGCGCGAGGGCGGGGCTCGCCAGCGTGAGGGCATCACGGACGTCAGCACGAGCCCACGTGCGCATCAGCCACGGCAATCCCTCCCGCAGCACCGCGTCGTCGCTGGCAAGGTCCAGCTGCGACGGCACATCAAGATCGCCGGGATCCGTGGTGGCGCGCACCATGATCACGCCGGCGCTACGGAAGATGGGCGGAGCTGGCACGAAGGTCGTCCCCTCAACGAAGAAACCGCGCCGTCGGCGCCCCGTCGGGCGCCGACGGCATCGTCGGGATCAGGCGGCCTGGATCAGACCGGGTCGCAGGACTTGGTCGTGCAGGCGCTCGTGCTGCAGCTGCTGCCGCAACCGTCGCTCGTGCTGCACATCATGACCACCAGCGGGGTCGTGGACTCCACGACCCGCATGTCGAGCACGAAGTCGTCGTCGGTGGCGGCGGTGGGGGCGTCCGTGCGCTCAAGTTCCAGCAACGGGGCCATGTCTTCACACTCCTCGGGTAGGCCGAACAGGGGATGGGGCACACCCGGCCGAGGGCGGCTAGCTCGCCGCCGGCCAGGAGATCTGGAGCAGGCCGTACGTCTTCGCCAACACCGCCACGTTGGCCGGCGTACTGCCGGCGTTGGTGCCGGACGGCCAGTAGGCGAACGTCGGTGCCGGCCTGCGGTGGGCCCGCTGATACCAGGCCTGAATCTGTTCCGTCATCGCCGCTGCGGCGTCCTTACCGTGTGCCCCGAAGGCACGGGCCCCGAGCTCGGCACCCGAGTCACCCTCGGCCGGACGCCAGGCCAGGTAGGCGAACGAGTCACCGCGCACGACACCGAACGGAAACCAGCGACGCTCGGCAGCAAGGTCGGTGCCGTCGTCCGCCGCGAGCAGGCAGAAACCAGGCAGGAATCCGGCCAGCCACAGGTGAAGATCCGCGAAGGACTCGCTGTGTCCGACCGTGGCGCCCGACCAGACCTCGCTGCGTTCGGTGTCCAGCACACCATCCAGCTGCCGAACGTCGTCCGGGGCGCCGACGTCGAAGCGCAAGCTGACGAACCGGCCCTGCCGGTCGGGTAGCCGGAAGATCCGCTCGGGCCGGGCACCGTCGCCCTGTAGGGGCACGAACCCCGCCACCTCACTAGAGGTACTGGTCAAGTGGTCGCCGTCGCGGCGCAACGCGATCGTGCGGGTCACGCCGTTCATCCGCAGCGGCACCACGATCACCCCGTCCGGGGCGAGGTGCTCCAGCCAGGCCGGAGGAATGTCCCACGCGCCGACCGTGACCAGGATCCGGTCGAACACAGCCTCACCGGGCACGCCGTGCACCGCGTCGGCCTGCACCACCCGTACCCGGTGCTCGTAGCCCGTCTCGCGCAGCAGGACCTCGGCGCGGTCGGTGATGTCCGGATCGATGTCCACGCTGACGACGTGTCCGTCCGCCCCAACGACCTCGGCCAGCAGTGCGGCGTTGTAGCCACCAGAGCCGATCTCCAGGACCCGCATCCCGGGCTCGACACCGGCTTGTTCGATCATGCGCGCCTGGATGTACGCGGCGCTGACCGAAGACAGGTGCACCCCGTGCTCATCCGTCTTGGTGATCACCGACTGGTCGACGTCGTAGACGACCTTGAGTGGTGTGCCAGCCGGCACGAACGCATGCCGCGGCACTGCCCGGAACGCCGCCTCCACGACCGAGGAAGTGATCATGCCGTCAGCGACGAGCCGATCCACGAGGGCGTCTCGGATCCTTCCGACCTGATCCGAGGAACTCGGTACGTCAGCCGTGTACGTCACTCGGCGCTCCAATCTCATGTTTCTCATGCCGTCTGGTGCTGGCAGGTGCCGGATGCGGTAGCGCGCAACGCAGCGCCGACAGAGCCTGCCGCCTACAAGCAGGTGGGTCATGAACGGCTAGCCTGCCGCACGAGCCCTACCGAGTACGCTTCACACGATTACTCATTGTGAACAGCGCGGGAATACCGACTTACGGTCCGACTTTGCCGGCACCCGCTTCGGCCCTCGGCCACGCGCGGCCGGTGCTCCAATCAGGGACATCGGTGGCATAGTCGGCAGGACCGCCCTATCGGTTGAACGGGGGGACAGTGCCTCGCCATCCAGACACCACGATCAAGCCCAACTCCGCGCAAAGCGGTGCCCGGCAACGCCTGCCCTCGCCCAGACGCTCCGGCCAGTGCATGGAGAACATCGCTGGCCCAGCGAAGCGCGTCGAGCTGCCTTCGTCAGGTACTCGGCGCCACCCGCGACGACGAACTTGACCTCTACAGCCCTCGACGAAGTGACCAGACGCGCGACGACGGCGAAGCGACCGAGCCGGCCGGGAAGCCACCGAGGCGGTTTGGCCGGGGCAAGGGGAGGATGGTTGCGTGCGTGCGGAAGAGGCGATCAACGCGGTGAAGTTGGCGGTCACCGGAGCGGGCCTTCCGGCTCACGACGCCAGCGTGGTGCGTGTGGGCGAGAACGGTGTGGTCCTGCTGCCTAGCGCTGGTGTGCTGGCGCGAGTGGTACCAAGGGCAGCCAAGGGGAGCGACCCCCGTCGGGAGATCGACATTGCTGCCTGGCTCGCCTCGCGCCAGGTGCCTGTCGTTCACCCCGCACGGTCGGAGCCCGTAATCGTAGGACAGTACGTAGTGTCGCTGTGGGAGTACCTGGCCGATAGCCGGCCGGCCGACTTGGTCACCCTCGCCAAGTGCCTGCGTCGGCTACACGCGGTTGCCATCCCGGCAAATATATTGCCCTGCTTATCGCCGTTTGACAGGTTCGAAGAGCGGTTACAGACGGCCGCCTACCTCGACTTCAACGACCGCATTTTCCTGCGCCAACTCCGCGATCAACTCTCGGCTCGGTGGGCCGCCGCAGAATTCACGCTCGGCGAGGCGGTGCTGCATGGCGATGCACATATGGAAAATCTCCTAGTGACGGCAGGCGGCCGAGAAGCATTCGTGGATCTTGAGACGATATGTATCGGACCGCCGGAATGGGATCTGACCCTGACGGCCCTCTATTACGAGTGTGGGTGGTTCACCGATAAGGAGTACGTTGACTTCGTTCAGACGTACGGGTTCGATGTCCGCCTGACGTCGTCGTGGTCGGAGCTGCGACTGGCTCGCATGCTGCGGATGACTTTATGGCTGGCTCAATCGGCGGACAATGATCCGCAACGACAGCGTCAGCTGAGGCATCGTATCGATACGTTGCGAGACGGAACTGCTCCTGCCGGCTGGACGGGCTATTAGATTTGTGAGCGCACAGCCTCCCCTACGTGCGCCCGCGCTGCCTCTAGCTCACCAGCAAGGTTTGACTCCGGCTTTGCATTCGCGAGGATGGAACCAAGGGCGAGAAGGTCATCCCGTAGCCGGCTGGAGTGGACGCCCCGTGCATCTGCCAAGCCAGCCTGTATCGAGTTCAATCCACCGGCAAAATTACCATTGCGTATCTGGAGATAGGCGATCCGAATCATGGTGAGAGCCCGCGATCTGGCAGCTTCCGTCGGATGGTAGGAGTACGCGGACTGCAATCGGTTGAGAAGTTTGTCCGCCTGCTGGTGTTTGTCGGTCGTTACGGCGACATCGAAGAGAGCATGGCCAGCATCGCCGAGAATCTGGCCGACATCGGCGTAGTAGCCCCAAACTGGATTTTCCGGCCCATCCAATCCGCTGGCCGCGAACTCCTCATCACATAAAGCGACCGCGCGCATGCACGCTGCCCCGTCATGGCTCCTTGCATAGGCGCGAGCCTCCACGATCCGAACCGCCGCACGTCCCAGCGGAGGGATTTTCCGCCAATCTGAGTGGACGAGGCCAATCACATTAAGAGCGTCCGAGACCTGCCCGACGTAAGTGAGGTGCCTGCTCAAGGTGGTGGCGGTGTGTGCCCGCTGCTGGACGTCCTCGGCTTCGCTGGCCATCTGAATCGCCATAACGAGGTATCGCTGGGCTGTGCTGGGTCTATCGCCTGAATCGAAGCATGCCCATCCGGCAAGGTCAGCAAGTCGTGCTGCCGTCGACAGCCAGGTGCGGCGTGCTGCTTCCGTTGCCGACGCTTGGCGGGCGACCCGGCAAGCCCATTCGAGCTGACCGGCCATCGCTGCACGGGCGAGTCCACCACCGTGCTGGTGGTCCCACTCTTCGAACAGGGTGATGCTGCGTTTAAGCGCCTCGACATGAGGCGACTCGATTTTGGCCGGTGCCTGCAATTCCGATCCGGACGTCCACGGTCCCGGAAGCTGAGCAAGGGCACCTGGCAGCTTGCCGAACCATGCAGCCGTCACTTGCTGGCGATCGGAGATCGCCTGGCCCTCGGTACGTCGAGGGCTGTAGAGGCCGAGATCGGCGTCTGTCGCGGCACCGAGCACCTGGCGAGTGGCAGTGCGCCGTTCGTGGCTGGGCCAGCGGTGTTCGCCGCGTTCGAGTTTGCCGACCCAGCGGTGGTCAACGTAGTGAGCGGTGAGGCTTCGGCCGGGGTAGAGGCGATCGAGAGCCGCGTTGATGGCATCTGCCAGTTCGGCTCGCGACAGGTGCTGGCCGGGCCGTTGCGGTGATGCAAGGCGCTGGCGGGCCCGGGCGAGCAGCGTGTTGGGCGTGATGATGGTGTCGGGGTGGCGCGCCATCTTGTACCTCCCTCCGAAGCCCGGTCCGGGGCGCTAGTCGAGATGTAGTTGCGGAACGTCGTAGAGGCCAGTGTTTGGTAGTCGACGCATGGCGGGTGAAGCGACCTCGATGATGAGCATTTCGGTGAGGAATTGGACGGTGGCGTCCAGTAGGTGGCTGGTGTACGCGGTAGCGCTGTGTTCCTTGAGTCCGGCGGTGATGTGGATGTGCGGGAGGATCTTCTGGTTGGCGTCGTCCCAGGCGATGGTGCCGCCGCCGAGTGCTTCGACGTTGGTGAGGTCGACGTGAGTCCAGACGGGGGCGTCGGGGTTGTCGAGGCGTTGACAGGTACCGACGATCTTGGCGGTTGACAGGCCGGCGATGAACATCGGGATGTAGCCCTGCTTGATGTCGTGGGCGCGGCAGGCGTCGGCGAGGGCGGTGAAGAAGTCGTCACCGTGGTCGAAGACCACGCCAATCATGCGTCCTGGGGTCAGGTGGTGGCTACGCATGCGCTGCTGGTGCCTCCGCTCGGTCGTCGGTCTGGGATGGGGCCGGCCAGGGCCACGCGGACGGTTCGGCGCGGTTGCCGGCGACGGCGAATGCGGTGGTGATGTCCTGCGGTTTGGTCTGTGCGGCGAGAAGGGCGTGGAGCAGGATGCGGGCCTTGTAGGGGTGCAGCCAGCCGGCGGGGATGAGTCCGCGGGTGAGGAGGTCGCGTTCGGAGCCCGCAAAGCCGTAGGTACGGGTAAGTGTCGAGCCGGCTGGGGTGCGGGAGGCGAGAACGACCGGGATGCGCGCGGCGAGGGTGGTGAGTGAGACGACGAGGGGTTCGGGTACGTGGCCGACTCCGAAGCCTGCGATGACGAGGCCGTCGCAGTGTTCGCCGATGGCGTCGAGGAGCGTGGGGTCGTCATCGAGGCTGACGGTGTAGAGGCCGATGCGGAGGCGTTCGGCCTGGTTCGGGGTCGGGATGGTGAGGCGGTAGGGCAGGCTGGTCAGTAGGTGCACGGCGCCTTCCAGGACGTAGCCGATGGGGCCGGTGTTCGGCGAGCGGAAGGCGACGACGCTGGCAGAGTGGGTCTTGGCGACTCGGCCTGCGGCGTGGATCTCATCGGAGAGAACGACGAGGCAGCCGTGGTCGCGGGCGGCGGGGGAGGCTGCGGTCTGAATCGCGGCGAGGAGGTTGGCGGGTCCGTCCGCGCCGGCGAGGGTAGGGTTGCGCATCGCGCCGGTGACGATCAGGGGTTCGGGGCGGTGGTGCAGCAGGTCGAGTAGGTAGGCGGTTTCCTCGATCGTGTCGGTACCCTGGGTGACGACGATGCCGGTGGCGCCGGCGGCAAGTTCGCGGGTAGCCGCTGCGGCGAGCGCGGCGATGTCAGCGAAGGTAAGGGAAGCGCCGGGGCGGCGGCGGAAGTCGACTACCTTGATGTCGATTCCGGTGGGGCCCAGTCCGGGTACGGCGTCAACCAGGTCGTGAGCGGACAGAGTAGGGCTGACGCCGTCGCCGGTGCCGCTGGTCATGGCGATCGTGCCGCCAAGACCGAACACGACGACCGTTGGCGTGAGTTCTGGCGGGGACAGGGACACAATCGTTCCTTCCGGCGGTCGCGGCGGGTGCGTGAAGCCTATTACGGCAGGGTGCCGATGAAGCGGCATGCCTGGTCGACGCCATCAAGGGAGAGCAGGCGACTGCGGGGCTCGGCGAGTCCGACGAAGCCGTACTGACCGAGGTCGGCGCAGCGGCCCTGCAGCCAGTGCCAGTCGAGGCTCAGATGCTCGGCTAGGTGACGGAGCCGTCCGCCGGGGGTGTCGCTTGCGGTCACGGAGTGAGCTAGCACGTCGCCGAGAGCATTCCGGTAGGTGGCGACGGTGTGGGGATGGTCGGTGACATCGACCTGCCAGACGTTGTCACCGCGTATCCAGGTGGCCATGATCGCGCGTCTCTTGTCCATGACAAGCCCGGGCAGCGCGGCGTACTCCGGTTCGTCGGTGACCGCGGTGTGGATCCCAACGGATTCCATCAGTGCCATGGCGAGTAGCAGCAGGATTCGTTCAGGCATTGATGACGCGGCTACCGCCTGCGGGGGTAGGCAGAACATTCTGGTCATCGGTTGAGAGTTGCTCCGGAACCGTTCGGCGGTGTTGCGCAGGTACCGCAGCTTGTGGCGGAACAGCAGCCATGTGCTGGCTTCCTCCCCGCATTGCTCCCGGGTCCAGTAGACGGGCACGTCGGACAGGACATGGCTGTGGCGGCGGATGTGGTCGGCGCAGAACGCCGATCCCATCCACAACCTCGACACGGAATCCAGGTTCTCTGCGATGTCATGGCTCGCGGCGGACCGGGTCAGGTCTCTGTACGGTGACGCCGCGGCCCGGGCGGCGTCCAAACGGGCGTCGTCCAGCAGCAGCGGCAGTTCGAGGTTCGTTACCGCCCATACGACCCCGGTAGTGATGGCGTCGAGCTGGTACGCGCGAGGGATGAGCAGGTGGGCATCCCGGCCGGCTTCGACTAGATGCCGATCTGCCTGCCGAGAGTCGAGCGCGAATACACCAGCACGATCCGGTGCGTCGACATGACCCAGGACCAGTCGCCGTTGAACCGACCGGCGCCAACTTCGCTCTGCGCCGCACCCGGGGATGGTGGCGAGGACGCGGCCGTCGTCAACCGCCGGGTAAACCTCGACGTCGATCGACGCTCCAGGAAAGTGTTTTCCTCCCGGGGCTGAGATCGTTCCGTGCACGCCACCCTCGGGCACCGCTGGCGCGGAGATTCCGAGTTGCAGCAGATTGCCTGCGGGAAGCAGGCTGGGCCGCAGCCTGGACCGAGTGACCTGCTGGCGGTCAACTGCATCCGGTCCTACGCCGCCGGAGCGTCGAGGGCTGTAGAGGCCAAGATCGGTATCACTTGCGGCACCTAGCACGAGTCGTAGCGCGGCGCGCCGTTCTTCGCTGGGCCATCGGTGCTCTCCGCGTTCCAGCTTGCCGATCCAACGGTGGTCGACACATTGGGCGGTGAGGTCGCGGTCTGGGTAGAGCTGATCGAGGGCTGTGTTGACGGCGTCGGCCAGCTCAGTCCGGGACATGCGCTGTCCGGGGCGCAGCGGTGACGGCAAGTCCGCACGTCTCGCGGCGAGCTGCGCGTTCGGCGTGATCAGCGTGTCCGGATGACGAGGCACCGACACACCCTTCCCGTGGACCCAACCGGACTCAAGTAATGTTCGAACTCGCCCGGCACCCTCAGTCGCGGCCTGTGGATATCGCGCGGCCCCCTGCTGCCATCGTGGCGTCAGGATTACGCAGAGTCAAGGCGGCCTTGAGCGGCGTCGCCGAGACCGGAAGTCCGGCCTCGGCTGCCCTAGATGCAGTATCGCGAGGTGCTCAGGTCTTGCTACTGCTTCCTTGCCGTCTGAGACGGGAAGCCGCGATCACGGACGGCCCGCGTGAAGGTGCGCCATTGCCCGGAGGCGAATCGCAGTACCGGGCCGGCGCTGTTCTTCGAGTCGCGTACCAGGATGGATTCGCGGGTGTCGGCGACTTCGACGCAGTTGCCCTCATCGCTGTGACTGGACTTGCGCCAGGTAAGTTGGTTACTGGGTCGGTTCGTCATATCGAGGCTCCTTGGGTGGGTGCCAGACTCTCCGCCGCAGCGCGGAGGAGAAGTATGCTTGACTCGGGAGACAGCGCTGCGGCCTTGAGTCGGCTGTGCAGGCCCACATAGGGTTCCAGCTCATCTGGATCGGTGTGGATCATGTCGCGGGTCAGGGTGTCGACCGCGACAGCCCGTGAGCTTTGCGGGTCGTGATAGCGATAGATCGAGTACGCCGACCGGGGCGCGCTGTGACCTGTGATCGACGTGTCGGACGGCAGCACCTGGACGACCACGGATGACGGGTGATTCGTGCATACGGCGATGACGTGTCGAAGCTGCTCCGCGACGACGACGGGGTCAGCGGCGCGCCGTCGGATCGCACCCTCGTCGATGACGGCTTCGTAGCGCGGCCCGCCGGCGGCGAGCACCAGGCTTTGCCGGCGGGCGCGGGCGGCGACCGCGGTAGCGGGGTCGAACCTGTCGCTATGGCGGGCGGGTTCGCTGCGTAGCCGCGCAGCGGCGTAGGCGGGTGTCTGGAGCAGGCCGGGGATCAGTGAAATGGCGAATTCGGTGATCGTTCTGGTGCCGCTTTCCAGATCCGCGTAGATGGCCTGCCGGGTTCCCATCCGTTGGGCGTCGGCCATCCACCACCCGCGCGCCCAACCGTCGGCGGCGGCGTCCATAATCGCGGCCCGTCGATTCACGCCTACTGTGAGGTAGTCGCAGATTCCGCTGACGAGATCGATGTCAGGGCCCAGGGCCTGATCAAGTTCCGTAGACGTCGGAATCGTTGGTGATGCCCAGGATGGGCAGTGCTCGTTGGGGTTCGTCGCGGATCGCTCGGGTGGTCTTGGCGATGTTGTCGGCTCCGAGGGTTTTCAGCACGCCGATGGCGAGGTTACGCAGCGTTGCCATGGCCCGGGGTGCGGTTCCGGCGTGGACGGTGGAGGCGTCCTCGGCGAAGGTGACATCCCTGATGTGGTGTGAGGAGTTTTCCACTGCCCAGTGCCCGCGGATCGCGGTGGCCAGGTCGGCTGGGCTGGCCTGGTG
>NZ_KB895871.1:0-29548 GCF_000374985.1 Micromonospora sp. CNB394
CGGCCGACCGAACGGATCCGGCACGAACCGCTCCGCCGTCAGATCCGCCTGATGCAGATAACCCCGCCCCACCCCGACACCACCGACGTACAACTTCCCCACCACACCGATCGGCACCGGCCGCAGAAACCGATCCAACACATGAACCACCGTGTTCCACACCGGAACCCCGATCGGGCTCGGCAGGTGAGCGTCGAATGCCGGGTCGGCCGTCCAGGACGTCACCTGGATGCAGGTCTCCGCCGGCCCGTACAGGTTGACCAGTGTCGCGCCGCTCACCCGGTGGAACCGGTCACGTAGCCTCGCCGGCAACGTCTCACCGCCGACGAAGACCTGACGCAGCTCGGTCAACTGCGCGAAGCCTGGCGTACCCAGCAGCACGTCCAACATGGAGGGCACCATCTGCAGGACGGTGATCCGCTGGGTGGCGCAGGCCCGCACCAGGTACGCCGGGTCCCGGTGCCCGTCCGGCCGGGCCATGACCAGCGTGGCCCCGGCGACGAGGGGCGCATAGAACTCCCAGACCGAGGCGTCGAAGCCGCACGGGGTCTTCTGGAGCAGCCGGTCCTCGGCGGTGAGCGGGAACGCCGCACGCATCCAGAGCATGTGGTTGGCGAGCGCCCGGTGGGTGATCATCACCTGCTTGGGGGCACCGGTCGACCCGGAGGTGCTCATCAGGTACGCGAGCTGGTCGGGATCGATGGGCACCTGGGGATCGTCGGCGCGGCCGTACGGATCCGGCGCGGTGACGTCGACGACCGGCAGACCGAGACCGGCGACAGCCTCCCGCGTCGCCTCGGTGGCACAGAGCACGGCGGTGACGCCGGAGCGCAGCAGCAGGTCACGGCGGCCGGCCGCCTCGGCCGGGTCGATCGGTAGGTAGCAGCCACCCGCCTTGAGGACCGCGAGCATCGCCATCGGCAGGTGTCGACCCCGTTCGATCAGCAGTGCCACCGGCGACTCGGCGCCGAGCCCCCGGTCGACGAGATGCCGGGCGAGGCGGTTGGCGGCGGCGTCGAGCTCGGCGTAGCTCAGTTCGCCGTCCTCGGCCAGGACAGCGACCCGGTGCGGGGTACGGGCCGCCTGCGCGGCGACGAGCTGGTGGACGAGCACGGCGGGCAGGTCGGTGGCGGTGTCGTTCCAGGACCGCAGCAGGGCCAGTTCGGCCGGCGGGGGCAGCAGGGCACCCACCGGCCGGTCCGGGTGGTCGGCGGCGGTGCGCAGCACGTGCCGAAGCTGCTCCACCAGACGCGTCACCCGGTCGGGTGCGAACAGGTCGCTGCGGTAGGTCAGGTCACCGGCGATGCCGCCATCGGTCTCCGCCAGGTTCAACACCAGCTCGAACTTGGCCGCCGTCACCGGCAGCGGTCGCGGGGTCAGGGTGAGGCCGGCGACCTGCGGGTCGGGCGACGGGACGTTCTGCACGGCCAGCATCACCTGGAAGACCGGGTGCCGGGTCAGGTCCCGCTCGACGCCCAGGTCGGCGACGACCTCCTCGAAGGCGACGTCCTGGTGGGCGTACGCGGCGAGACAGGTCTCGCGGACCTGGCCCAGCAGCTCGGTGAAGCTGGGGTCGCCGGCCGTGCTGGTCCGCATGACGAGCGTACTGGCGAAGAAGCCGACCAGGTCGGCGGTGCCGGGAGCCTCGCGGTTGGCCACCGGGGTGCCGACCGCGATGTCGTCCTGCCCGCTGGTTCGCGCCAGGACGGTCTGGAAGGCGGCCAGCAGAACCATGAACAGGGTCGCGCCATGCGCCCGGCCGAGTTCGTGCAGCCGCTCGGTGAGCGCACCGTCGATCGTGATCGGGACGCTGCCGGCGGGCACCCCGTCGGTGGGGTGGTGGGGGTGGTCGGTGGGGAGGTCGAGGGTGGGGGTGTTGGCGAGGTGGTGGGTCCAGTAGGTGCGGTGGTGTTGGTGTCGGGTGTGGTGGTGGGGGTGGTGGGTCCAGTGGGCGTAGTCGCGGTACTGGTGGGTGGGGGTGGGCAGGTGGTGGGGTTGGCCGGTGCGGTGGTGGTGGTAGAGGGCGGCGAGGTCGGTGATGAGCAGGCCCATGGACCAGGCGTCGGCGGCGATGTGGTGGACGGTGAGCAGGAGGTGGTGGTGGTCGTGGTCGGTGGTGACGAGGTGGGTGCGCAGGGGGTGGTCGGTGGTGAGGTCGAAGGGTTGCTGGGCCAGGTGGGTGAGGTAGCTGGTGGCGTCGGTGTGCGGGGGCAGGGTGTGGACGGTGACGGGTCGGGTGGGGGGCGGGTTGAGGTGTTGGGTGGGTGGCTCGGTGGGGGTGATGGTGGTGCGCAGGATCTGGTGGCGGTCGGTGAGGTCGATCAGGGCGTGGTGCAGGGCGGTGTGGTCCAGTGCGCCGGTGAGGTCGATGGCGGTGGGGATGTTGTAGGCGGGGCTTGCGGGGTCGAGTTGGTGCAGGAACCACAGGCGTTGCTGGGCGGGGGTCAGGGGCGCCGGTTGCTGCGGCGGGGTCGACCGCAGCGGCGGCCGGCCGTCGGAATCCTGTCCGGTGACGGTGTCGAGGTGCGCGGCGAGCGCGGCCACCGTGGGATGCTCGAACACCCACCGCACCGGCACGTCCCGGCCGAGTGAGTCACGCAACCGCGCCGCGAGCTGCATGGCCCGCACCGAGTCCCCGCCGAGCCCGAAGAATGAGCTGTCCCGGTCGGTCACCGGCTGACCGAGCAGCGTCGCCACCTCTTCGGCGACGAGCCGTTCCGTCTGCCCCACCGGTGGCTCCGGCGTGTCCGGTGCCGCCTCGGCCGGTAGCAGCCCGGCCAGTCGAGATCGGACCAGCTTGCCCGAGCCGGCCCGGGGCAGGGCGTCGACCAGGACGACGCGGTCCGGCACCAGGCCGGAGGTCGTCCGCTGTCCGAGCCAGGCAGCGAGCGCGGCCGGGTCGATCCCGTCCCCGCCGGTCGGCACCACGCACGCGACCAGCGCGGCGTCCGGCCCGGTCCCGGTCACCAGCACACCGACGTCGGCCACCTGCGGATGGTTCCGCAGGGTCGCCTCCACCTCGGCCGGCTCGACCCGGATCCCCCGGATCTTGGCGGTCGTCGTCCGCCCGGCGAACTCCACCGCCCCGTCCGGCCCGATCCGGCCCAGGTCCGCGGTGCGGAAGAGGCGCGTCCCGGACCCGGCGGGGTCGGGTCGGAACCGGTCGGCGGTGGCAGCCGGATCCCCGACGTAGCCGAGGGTGAGGTGCCGGGTCCGCACCACGATCTCGCCCAACTCACCGATGCCGCACGGCCGGCCGTACCGGTCGTGCACCGCCATGCGCACACCGTCGACGCCGACGCCCACCGGCACCGGGTCCCGCTGGTCCCGGTCGGTGTCGTGCCAGCTCATCACCTGGGGTGTCTCGGTGGCCCCGTAGACGTTCACCAGGGTCGCCTGCGGGGCCACCGCCCGCAGTCGCGCCAGCACGTCGCGGGTGAGCAGGTCGCCGCCGAGGAACACCAGGCGCAGCGGCAGGCGCAGCCCGGCCGGTGCCGTGGCCGCCAGGATCGTGGCCAGCGCCGGAGTGATGTGTACGACCTTCACCGTGGCCTCGTGAAGCCACCCGGCAAGGTCCGCCATCTCGGCGAGGACGTCGCCGGGCGGCAGGCAGAGGGTGGCCCCGACGGTCAGCGGGGCGAAGAGGTCCCGCAGCAACGGGTCGTGGCCGATCCCGGCGAGCAGCGCCGTGCGGTCCGCCACCGTGAGCGTGAAGCGCTCGCGTTGCCACCGGAGGAAGTGCCCCAGCGGTCCGTGGGTGCCCAGCACCGCCCTCGGCCGGGCGGTGCTGCCGGTGGTGAAAGCCAGGTAGGCCACGTCGTCCGGGGTGACCACGACCTCCTGGTCCACCGCCGGCTCGTCGGTCAGCAGCCAGCGCGGACCGTCGGCGAGCGGAATCACCGGCAGACCGACGCCCGGCAGGGCCGTCGTGGGCGCCCCGCAGCCGAGGGCGGCGACCGGTGCGGCGACGTCGACGCAGGCGGCCAGGGCCGATTCCGGGGCGTCGGCGTCGAGTACCACGCAGACGCCACCGGCCCGCCAGATGCCGAGCAGCGCCACCGGCAGTTCCGGGGTGCGCCGGGCCAGCACAACCACCCGGTCACCAGGTCGCAGCCCCGCCCGGCGCAGCCGGGCGGCCACCTGGCCGGCCCGGTGGTCGAGTTCACCATAGGTCAGGTCGACGCCGCGACCGGAGACCGCGACGGCCTCGGGACGTGCGGTCACGGCGAGGGCCACCTGCGCCGGTACGGTGGGCGCGGGCGTCGCGGCCGGGACGGCCGGTTCGGCCGGCGGGCCACCGGGCACGTCGCGCAGGTCGATCAGGTCGACCTGGCGGCGCGGATCGGCGAGTCCCTGCCGCAGGACGGTCTGCCACTGCCGCATCAGCGCGGCGATCCGGTCGGCGTGGAAGAGATCGGTGTTGTAGAGCACCGACAGCCGGTAGCCGGTGGAATGTTCCTGCACGTAAACGGTGAGGTCGAACTTCGCGCCGACGTTCTGCGGCTCGCCGAACTCCGCGGCCACGCCCGGCATCTCAGCCACCGCCGCCGGAACATTGACCATGTTCAGCAGTACCTCGAACAGGGGGGCGCGATCCAGGTCGCCGGAGCGACCCAGCTCGGCCTGGACCCGCTCGAAGGGCACCTGCTGGTGCTCGAACGCGCGCAGGGTCTCCTGCCGGACCCGGTCGACGACCTCGCCGAAGGTGGGGTCACCGTGCAGATCGCAGCGCACCGCCACCAGATTGAGGAAGCAACCGACCAGCGGTGCGGTGTCGGGGTGGTCACGTCCGGCCACCGGGGTGCCGACCAGTAGGTCACGGCGCCCGGTCTGGCGGCTCAGCAGTACGGCCAGGGCGGCGAGCAGCACCACGAACGGGCTGGCCCCGGCCTGCTGCCCGAACGCGCGGATGCCGTGTGCCATCGCCTCGTCGAGGTGGAACTCCCGCTGCCCACCGCTGAACGTCCGGGTGACCGGCCGGGCGGCGTCGTGCGGCAGGCCGAGCGGCGCGACGTCGGCCAGCCGTTCCCGCCAGTACGCCAGCGCGGCGGCGTGGGCGCCACTGTCGAGTTGGCGGCGCTGCCACACTGCCCAGTCGGGGTACTGCACCGGCAGGGGCGCCAACCGAGGTTCCCGGTCCTCGACCACCGCGGTGTAGCACTCGGACAGCTCCCGTACCACGATCGCCACCGACCAGCCGTCGCCGACGATGTGGTGCATGGTGATCAGCAGGTCGTACCGGTCCTCGGCGAGCCGGACCAGGCGGACCCGCAGCAGCGGACCGGCACCGAGGTCGAACGCGGCGGTCGCCTCCGCCGTGGCGATCCGTTCGGCGACCCGGTCGCGCTCCGGCAGGTCGTGCCGGCAGAGGTCGTCGACGGTCAGCACCACCGCGGGATCGGAGACGACCCGCTGCCACGGGGTGCCGTCGGCGGCGCCGAACACCGTCCGGAGCGCCTCGTGCCGGGCGACCAGCATCCGCACCGCACGATGCAGGGCCGTGACGTCCAGGTGGCCGCTCAGGCGGACCGGGACGGCCATGTGGTACGCCGGATTGCCCGGGTCGATCTGTTCGAGCAGCCAGAACCGCAGTTGCGCATCGGTTAGTGGGAAGTGCCGGCCGCGATCCGGGTCGGCGGTCGGCCCGCCGGCCCGTACCGAGACGCCGGCGTCACGCAGTCGGGCCTGGAAACGGGCCCGCTGCTCCGGGGTCGGCGCGGCGCGGCGGCGCGGCGGCCGGGTCACGGCGCGCCCACCAGGTCCTCGTCGGTCAGCTCGTCCTGCACCTGCTGCCAGATCCGGGCAATCTGCTCGGTCTGACCCGGACTGGCCTCCCTGGCGGTCAGTGCCGCCGCGAGGCCCTCGACGGTGGGCTCTTCGAAGAAGACCCGCAGCGGCACGTCCACCTGGAAGATCTCCCGCACCTCGGCGATGATCCGGGTGGCCAGCAGCGAGTGCCCGCCGAGGGCGAAGAAATCGTCGTGCACCCCGAGGTCGTCGTCGGCGAGCGCCGACTGCCAGACCTCGACCAGTACCTCCTCGACCGGGCTGCGGGGTGGCACGTACGGCACCTCCTCGCCGTCGGATCCGCCGTCGTCGATGGTGGAGCCGAGCCACTCCAGTCGTGCGTCGTCGCAGACCCGGGCGAGGACGCCGGTGGATTCGCCGCCGTCGACCCGGTGCACCGTGCCCCTGCGGCGGACACCGGCGGGCTGCCCGAACCGGTCCTGCACGACCAGGCAGCAGCCGGGCAGCGGATGTCCGAGCCACCGGCCGTGGGCGTCCCGGGTGAACGCACTCGACGGCTCCCCACTGCTGGGGTCCAGCGGGACGAACAGCGCCGTCGGCGTGGCCGGCGGCCGGTCTCCGGTGTGCACCACGTGGATGCCGGGGGCGGTCGGGTCGGCGGCCCGGCCGATGGCGACGGTCGGTTCGCCGGCGCCGCCGAGGAGCAGCGTCGCCCCCGCGCTCAGCGCGACGAGGGCGGCCCAGACCGTCTCGGGCGCATCCGTCGGGCCGTCGACCCGGACCCGGTCGGCGGGGCCGACGCCCAGCTCCGCGCGCAGGGCGGGAACGGTCCGGCGGAGCGCGGCGTACCGGAGAATCTGTTGGCGGGTGCCGGCGGTGGAGTAGCGCAGCCATGCCGGGCCGGGCTCCGGCTCCCCCACCGGCGCGGGCCCGGCGCGTACCCCGTCCGGTCCGCTCAACGCGGTCGGTGCCGCGTCTCCGGTGACCTGGTCGTGCCACCACCCGGGGCGTTCGACGGGCATGGGTATCACGGTGGCGTCGAGGGCCAGCACCGCCAGCAGGGTCACCAGCCGGTCGAGGTCGGAGCCCTCACACGAGCCGACCCTGCTGCCCGCGGTCACCCCGGTGCCGCGCAGCTCGGCGACTCGCTTGCGCACCAGCCCGGCCAGATCGGCGTAGCTGGTCGGACCGGCGCCGGTGAGCACGGCGGTCGACGTGCCGCCGTCCCGGACGCCGTCGGCGAGCAGCACGTCGAGTGTCCAGTCCGCCGGCGGCGCCGTCGCGCCGGCCACCGGCGGTGCCGGATCCGCGGCGCGGGTCAGGACGCTCGCCGGCAGCGCCGGGTGAGCGGTGGCCCGGCGCAGCAGGGCGACCAGTTCCCCGCCGAGTCCGGCGACGGTGGACTCGGCGAAGAGGTCCCGGTTGTACTCGACGGTGCCGCGGATCCGGTCGCCCTCCTCCCACAGCGACACGGTCAGGTCGAACTTCGCCGTACCGGTGGTCACGTCGAGCAGTTCCAGGTCGAGGTCACCCAGGCGTAGGTGCGGGCGGGGCGCGTTCTGCCAGGCGAACACCACCTGGAACAGGGGGTTGCGGCCCAGGTCCCGGTCCGGCTGCACCGATTCGACCAGCAGCTCGAACGGCACGTCCTGCCCCAGCGAGGCGTCCAGTACCGTCTCCCGGACCCGGCCGGTCAGCTCCGTGAAGGTGGGGTCGCCGGACAGGTCCAGCCGTAGCGGCAGCGTGTTGGCGAAGAACCCGATGAGCTGCTCGGTCTCGACCCGGTTGCGACCGGAGATCGGGGTGCCGACCACCACGTCGTCGACGTCGCCGTGCCCGGCGAGGACCAGCCCGAAGGCGCTCAGCAGCACCATGAACACGGTGGCCCGGCCCTGCTGCGCGACGTCGCGCACCGCCGCGGTCGTCGCGGCGTCGAGCTGCCACGGCAGGACCGCCCCGGCGAAGCTCTGCACCGCCGGTCGGGGCCGATCGGTGGGCAGCCGCTGCGGCGGCACGTCGGCCAGCACCCGGGTCCAGCGCAGCAGGTGCGGGCGCAGCGACTCCGGTGTCAGCGTGGCGCGCTGCCAGGCGGCGAAGTCGGGGTACTGCACCGGCGGAGTGGGCACCGGGTCGGGTCGACCGGCGCGCAGCTCCGGGTACGCGCTGGCCAGTTCGTCGGTCAGGACGGCAAGCGACCAGCCGTCGGCGATGCTGTGGTGCAGGACGATCGACAGCACGTGGTCGGTGCGGTCGAGCCGGAACAGGCGGGCCGTCCACAGGGGTCCCTCGGCCAGGTCGAGGGGGGTACGGGCATGCGCCTCCAGTGCCTCGGCCAGCCGGCCGAGCCGGTCGTCCGCCGGCACCTCGCTGATCGGCACCCGGATCGGCGCGGGCGGGTCGACCCACTGCACGGGTGCGGTGCCGACCAGCCGGAACGTGGTCCGCAGCGCCTCGTGCCGGGCGGCGACCCCGGTCAGCGCGGCGTCCAGGGCGACGCGGTCGAGCTCGCCGCGGAGCCGGACCGCGACCGGGATGTGGTACGCCACGTTGCCGGGCAGCAGTTCGTTGAGGAACCACAGCCGCTGCTGGGTGTACGACAGGAGGGCCGGCTCCGGATCGGCGCGGCGCACCGGTCCCGCGTCGGCCGGTACGTCGTCGGTCAGCCGTTGCCGCACCGCGGCGGCGAGGCCCGTGACGGTCGGATCGGTGAAGACCGCACGGAGTTCAAGTTCCACCCCGAAGATCGCGCGCAGGCGAGCGGTGAGCCGGGTGACCAGCAACGAGTGCCCGCCGAGGGCGAAGAAGTCGTCGTCGCGGCCCACCCGCTCCACCCCGAGGAGATCGGCGACGGTGCCGGCGACGAGGGTGGCGACCTGGTCGTCGGCCGGCGGGGGTGCCGAGGTGGGACCGGCCACGGTCACCGCCGGCAGGGCGCTGAGGTCGACCTTGCCGTGCCGGGTGAGCGGCAGTTCGTCGAGGTGCACGAAGACCGCCGGAACCATCGCCGGCAGGACACGGCCGCGCAGGAAGGACCGGAGCGTGTGGTCGTCGGCCCGCTCGGCGCCGTTGCGGTCGACCAGGTAGGCGACGAGCGCGTGGTCCCGGTCGAGGCCCTCGATCCCGCGTACCACGGCGGCGGCGACGGTGGGATGGTCGGTCAGCGCCGCCTCGATCTCGGCGGGCTCGATCCGGACCCCCCTGATCTTGAGTTGCATGTCGGCCCGCCCGACGAACTCGATGTTCCCGTCGGGCAGTCGCCGGCCCAGGTCCCCGGTGCGGTACATGCGGGCTCCGGGCACGTCCCCGAACGGGTCCGGGAGGAACCGCTCGGCGGTGGCGACCGGCAGGTCGTGGTAGCCCCGGGCCACCCCCGCACCACCGATGTGGATCTCCCCGACGGTGCCGGCGGGCGCCGGGTGGCCGTACCCGTCCAGCAGGTAGATCCGGTAATGCCCCACCGGTCGGCCGATCGGCAGTGTCGGCCGGGTCGAGGAGCCGTCCACCCGGTAGGCGGTGCACCACACGGTGGCCTCGGTCGGCCCGTACTCGTTGACCAGCCGGGCCTGCGGCAGCACCTCGCGGTGCCGGTCGGCGACGGTGGTCGGGCAGGACTCACCCGCGAGCACCACCGACCGCAGTTCGGGCAGGTGACCGGCGGGAAGCAGGTCGAGCAGGTCGAGGTAGAGCGACGGCACGCTCTCGAAGTGCGACACGCGGTGCCGGTGCAGCAGTTCCCGGTGGTGAGCCGGGTCCTGGTCCCGCTCCGGGTCGGGGAGCACCAGCGTGCCGCCTTCGAGCAGGGTCCAGAAGAGACCGGCCACCGAGCTGTCGAAGCCGAGCGAGGAGATGAGCAGGAAGCTGCGCACCCGGTCGGGGAAGTAGCCGAGACGGGCGAACGTGGAGTGGAGCAGGTTGTCGTGGCTCACCTCGATGCCCTTCGGCCGGCCGGTGGAGCCGGAGGTGTACATCACGTACGCCAGGTCGTCGGGGCCCGGCCGGGGTCCCTGCCCGTCCTCGTCCGCGCCCGGCCCGTCGAGCCCGTCGGGCCGCAGCACGGTCGGGGCGGCCGGACCGCCGTCGGGCACCGGCAGGTCGGTGACCAGCACGGTGATACCGGCGTCACCCAGGATGTGGCGTACGCGGGCCGGCGGGGCGGCCGGGTCGACGGCGACGTACGCGCCGCCGGCGCGCAGCGTGGCCAGGATGGCGACGATCGCCTGCGGTGAGCGGGGCAGGTGGATGCCGACCCGATGACCCGGCCCCACCCCGGCGGCCCGCAGCCGCCCGGCCAGCGCGGCGCTTTCCACATCCAGGGCGGCGTAGCTGAGGGCGGTGTCACCGCAGCGGACCGCCACGGCCTGCGGGGTCCGCGTGGCGTGGGCGAGGATCAGCTCGTGCAGTCGTACGTCGGCCGGGGGCGGCGGCTCGTCGGGGCCGCTCCAGGTGGCGCTCTGCGGGCGGGTGGTCGCCGGCATCGCGCCGATCGGCAGGTCGGGTCGTTCGACCAGCGCGGTGAGCAGCAGTTCGTATCCGGCGGCCAGGTCGTCGACCGCGCTGGCCGACACCGCCGTCGGCTCGTACTCCCAGGCGAGGAGCAGGCGGCGGGGAACCGGGGCGGCCCGGAGCACCAGGTCGGCGGTGGCGGCGTGGCGGGGCAGCGGCCGGGGGGTGAGGCGCAGCGCGCCGAGCGCCAGCGGGGTGGCTGGATCCTCCATCGCCAGTGCGGCGACCGCCGCTCCCCCCGGCGCCTGCTCCAGCACGAACATCGCCTGGACCGGGAGGGCCGAGCCATTTCCACCGGCTGCCCGCAGATCGCGGACCACCTCCGCGTAGGGGTGGTCACGGTGGTCGAGGGCGGCGGCGACGCGCGCCGCGTTCGTCGCCAGCAGGTCGGTGAAGGTGGGGTTGCCGCTCAGGTCGGCCCGGTGCACCACGGTGTTGAGCAGGTAGCCGACGGTCGTCGCGGAGGCGGCGTCCCGGTGCAGCGCGGCCGGTGAGCCCACCAGCAGATCGGTTTGACCGGTGAATCGGTGCAGCAGCACCTGGAAGGCAGAGAGCAGCACCACGTACGGGGTGGTACGGGCGCTCACGGCCAGCGCGGTGACCTGGTCGACGACCGGCCCCGTCAGCACTCCCTGGATCATCGTCGGTGTCGCCGGGTCGGTGCCGCCGACGGCCAGGGCCGGCAGGGTGAGCGCGGCCGGATCGCCGGCGAGCGCGTCTGCCCAGTACCGCCGCGACTCGTTCCGGCGGGCCGGGGTGGCGACGAGCCGGCGCACGGCCCGCCGGTGGTCACCCGGCTCGGGCAGGTCGACCGCCGTACCGGTGGCCTCGGCCGGGTAGATCCGGCGTAGTTCGTCGAGGAGGACGGCTGCCGACCACAGGTCCGTGGTGATGTGATGCGCGGCCAGCAACAGCACCGGAGGGCCGACGGTCGGGGTGAGCAGGCAGGCCCGCACCAGGGGACCCCGGGTCAGGTCGAACGGTTCCCGGGCCCGGCTGGCAAGTTCGGCGTCGAGGTCGGCGGAGGCGCAGGTCACCTCGTCGAGCAGCCGGGGCGGTAGCTCCGCCTCGGCGGCCACGGGCGCGCCGTCCTGCTCGGGGTAGCAGGACCGTAGCGCCGGATGCCGGGTGAGCAACCGGCGCAGTGTCCGGTCGAGGGCGTCCGCGTCAGGTGCTCCTCCGTCGATGGTGAACGCCCTCGCCAGGTGGTACGCGGTCGACGTGGGGTCGAGCCGGTGCAGGTACCACAGCGCCTCGACGCCGGGGGAGATCGGGGTGCCGCCGTCGTCGTCGGCCGGGCCGGCGTCCCGGTCGGCGAGCCGGCCGGCGAGGTGTTCCGCGAGGTCGGCGATCGACCAGGGCTGGAGCAGGCCGCGCAGGTCGAGGTGGACGCCGGTGAGACGTTCGAGGTCGTGCAGCAGTTGCGCCGAGGCGAGGGAGTCCAGTCCCACCGCGTCGAGCCGGTCCGCGGCGGTGATCTGACCGGTGCCGCCGCCGGTGGCCCGGCCGACCAGCCCGATCAGGTGCTCGGTCAGCTCGGTGGCGGTGCGGGGCCGGGCGGGCGGCCCGGCGTCGTCCGCGGGCGGCCCGGTGACCGCCGGCCCGCCGGCGTCACGGTGGACGACGTCGAGGGTGCCCGCGCGGTACCGGGCGGCGGTCTCCCGGCGTTGGGTCTTCCCGCTGGAGGTCTTGGGGACGGTCCCCCGGGAGACGAAGACGACCTCGTGGACCGGGGCGTCGTGGACGGTGCCGACGAGTTGCCGGATCCGGTGGGCCGCCTCGGCGTCTGCCGGTAGGGCATCCGCGTTCCGCTCGGCGACCACCACGACGCCTTCGGTCTCCTCGACGGTGACCGGGAAGGCGGCGACACAGCCCGGTCGGACCCCGGCCGCCGCGGTGACGGCGGTCAGCTCGATGTCCTGCGGGTAGAGGTTGCGGCCCCGCACCACGATGACATCGCTGGAGCGGCCGGTGACGAACAGTTCTCCGTCGAGCAGGAAACCGAGATCCCCGGTCCGTAGGAAGAGGCGGCCGGCCCGCTCGACGAACACCTCGTGTTCCGCCGGCGTGCGCCAGTAGCCCGCGCAGACGCTCGGCCCGTGGACCTGGATCTCGCCGACCTGACCGTCGCCGCGTTCGGCGCCGGTGGCCGGATCGACGATCGCGACGGTCTGGTCGCCCAGCGGCCGACCGGAACCGACCAGCGTGGTAGCAGGGTCGTCGTCGCGTGGTGGCCGGGCCAACCCCGTGGCGAGCGCCCCGGAGTCGACCCGGTGGTGTACGGCACCCTGCCCGGCGGGCGCGCCGGTCACGATGAGGGTGGCCTCCGCCAGCCCGTAGCAGGGCAGGAAGGCGGTGGGCCGGAAGCCGTAGGGGGCGAAGGTCGCCGCGAACCTTTCGAGCACCCCGGCGTGAATCGGCTCCGACCCGCTGAAAGCTACCTGCCAGCCGCTGAGGTCCAGGTCCACGCAGCGCTGCGGGTCGAAGCGGCGGACACACAGGTCGTACGCGAAGTTCGGCCCGCCGCTGGCGGTGATGTGCTGCGCGGCGATGGTGTCCAGCCAGCTCAGCGGATCGGTGAGGAACTCCAGCGGGGAGGCGAGGACCATGTCGAAGTCCACGTAGAGCGGTTGCAGGATGCCACCGATCAGTCCCATGTCGTGGTAGAGCGGAAGCCAGCTCATCCCCCGGGACCGGGGGGTGGTCGCGAACGACGAGCGGATCAACTCCAGGTTGTGGCGGAGGTTGGCGTGGCTGACGACGACGCCCCGGGGGGCTGTCGTCGACCCGGAGGTGTACTGGAGGAAGGCGGTCGTCGCGGGCGTGATCGGCGGTCGGCGCCAGTCGGCGGCGGCCGAGTCGGGCAGCGCGTCGGTGGCGATCCAGGTCAGTGCCGGAACATCGGCCAGGCTGGCCAGACCGGCGCCAAGGTCCACCAGGTCCTCGGTGGTCAGGGCGGCGGCGGGGGCGGCGTCCGCGGCGACGGCGATCAGCCGGGGCAGGCTGCGTTCCAGCCGGGCCGGGTCCGGCGGGAAGACCGGAACCGCCACCACGCCGGCGTACAGGCAGCCGAAGAACGCCGAGACGTACTCCAGACCGGGCGGGTAGACCAGCAGCACCCGCTCACCGCGCAGGCCCCGGGCGAGCAGTTCCGCACCGATCGCCCGGGCCCGGCGGTCGAGGTCGGCGAACCCGAGCCGGTGGCGGCTGGACCCGGACACGTAGGTGTAGCCCCGGTCGCTGCCGGTACGGGACGTCAACAGGTCGACGAGCGTGCCGCCGACCTCGGTACCGCTGTGGGGTGCCATGCCGCTCCTCGCGTCCACGTGCTGTCCGTCCGACTACTCGCCGCTCTGCGCCGCGAGCCTGCGGCGCAGGCTCAACGGGCGCATGTCGGTCCACACCTCGGCGATGTACGCCAGGCAGTCCGCCTTCGGGCCGGTCCGTCCGGCGTCCCGCCACCCCGGGGGAAGGTCCCGATCGGCCGGCCAGATGGAGTACTGCTCTTCGTCGTTGACCACTGCGCGGTAGATCGTGCGGTCCTCGTCGGGTTCCATGCGCTGCTGTCCTCTCTGTCGGCTTCCGGTGCGGGTCGGGTCTCGTCGTCAGCCGCGCGCCGGGGCGTCCGCCGCCGGCTCGTCGCGGCCGGCAAGGTCGACGATCACGGTGCGGAACTCACTGGTGTACGGCTGCTGGTCGCCGTCGCGTAGCCAGGACTGCGAACCGGTGGGCAGCATCTCGGTGAACGTCGCGGAGCCGTCGACCGGCCCGTGCTCGAGGGCGCGGCGCAGCCCCTTGACCATGATGTTGACCAGGATCGGGCTGGTGAAGTCGAGGTAGAGCGGCTTCTGCTCGGTGGGGAGCTTGACGAAGACCCGCTCCGGCAGGCCGTGGTGCCGGGCGAACCCGCGCGACGCGACGAACCGGTCCACCTCGCCGTCGCCGGTGAGGTGACGCAGCTCGGCCAGCGGAAAGCGCCAGGATTCGCGCTGCGCCACCAGCCGGCCGATCTGCACGCGGGGGGTGTGCGACCGACCGGTGCTCAGGCCGAACACGTCGACGACGTTCGTGGAGAGCAACTCGCCGACCAGTTCCACCGCCGGCAGGTCGACCCGCCGGTCGAAGGTACGGGCCCGCAACACGCCGTCGATCTCCTCGATGACCAGGTCGCTGATCGCGACCTGGTTCTCGACCGGCACCGACGGCTCGGCGAACTCGTGGGACATCAGCAGTTGAACGTCGGTCGGGCGTCGCAGGGCGTCGCGGGTGCTGGAGGTGACGCCGGGCCACACCCGGGGCGCGACGGTGGCCACCACCCGGGTGGGCAGATCCCAGGCGACGTACTCGGACAGCTCGCCCGGGGCTGTGTGATTGTCGGCGAACCCGGCGGCGGCGAGGGTGTTGTTGGCCGCGTGCATCTCGCCGAGCACGAGGGTGTACTCGCCGCGTTCGACGGCTGCGACGTCTGCTGCGGCGACAAGGACGTCCGGGCTGTGGTAGCGCGCGTAGCCCCAGCCTGGACGTTCGGCGGGGAAGACTCGCGCCACGGCCGCCCGCACCGAGGCGGCGTCGCGTTGGACGACCCGCTGTCCCGAGTCGAGGTCGAGCACCTGTTCCCAGCGGCGCTGGAACTCGTCCCGCAGGTCGGTGACGAAGGCGGCGGCTTGTTGCCGGTCGCTGCCGAGGCCGGGGAAGAGCCGTGGCAGCACCTGCCACAACCGGGCGGCGGGCACGTAGGTCTCCGGTCCGTCCGCCCGCAGCTCGTGGAAGAGCTCGAGCAGTCCGGTGTGCGCCAGTTGGGCGGCCCGCACGCTGAACCAGCGCAGACTCTGCAGCAGGGGCACGAGCGCGACGCCCAGTTCGGTGCGGATCTCCGGGCCGAGTTCGACGTCGAGGTCGCGTGTGCAGTCCTCGTAGACGATCGCCCGGGCGGCGTACATCTGCCCGTGTCCGCGTACGGCGGGTTGACCGGTGAGCCGGGTGAAGATCCGGTCCGCTGTCTCCAGGCTGCGGTAGAGCGGCTCGACCGTGCCGGCGCTGGCGGCGACCGCGCCGATCGCGCTCTGGTAGACCTGGAGCATCCGCCGGGCGACCGGCTGGAGACGGTCGTCGTCGATCCCGTCCAGCAGGGCGGACAGTTCACGCTCGGGGGCGGTGACGAAGGGCACCTCCAGATGCCATTCCGTGATCCCCCGGTTCGTCAGATCGGCGAGGAAGGCGTACACCTCCTCCTCGTCCCGCAGTGTCGGGTCACCGGCGGCCAGGGCCAGGGCGGCCACGTCGCGGGCCGACCGCTTGCCGTCGCACGCGGCCAGGGCGGCGGCCTGCCCCGGCGACAGGTGGATCGGGGGTGAGCCGGAGGGCTGCACGACGTCCTCGGTGCGGTGCGCGAAGGGCAGCAGGCGTGGGCGGGCCCACCGCCGGGCGTTCGGGAGCCCTCCGATCGCCTCGGCCAGCGCGTCGATCCCCCACTGCTCGCAGTTGACCCGGCGGTCCCGGATCAGTCCCGGACCGGACACGGCGGTCAGCGCCGGCCCGGTGTCGAGAAAACGAGCCCAACTGATCGGACCGAAGTAGCCGATGCTGTCGTTCTTGGCGCAGTAGCGCTGCGCGTAGCGGGCGATGAGTTCCTCACGCCGCCGCCGGGTCTGGTTGTACGACCCGCCGGTCCCGTCGCGCCGCAGCGGGGCGACGACGGTCTGGAACGCCTCCCGGTTCTGCCAGACGATCGCCTCGGCGATCCGGTCGTCGGCGACCAGATCGGCGGTGGCGGCGGAGGTCCGGGCCCGCGCCTCGACCCAGGTGCGTTCGAGCTCGGCCCTGGCGCGGCCGACGGCCCGCCGGGCGGCATCGTGGACGTCGGCCGCGGCGACGATGTCCGTCGGAATACCTTCCGGCAGCGACCTGCCGCGGCGCAACGCCTTCATGGCCCTCAGTAGCGGGCGACGCCGCGGTGAGTCCCAGTCGTCGGCCTCGCGCAGGTCGTCGAGGCAACCCCGGACGACGGCCAGCGCCCGGAGGTAGGCCTGCCGTTCGTCGTCGCGCGCGTCGTTGAGCCGGTCGGCGGCGGCTGCCGCCGGAGCGTCGGAGAGGGCGGCCAGCCGGGTCAGCGGGAAACCCGCGGAGCGGAGGCAGGACCAGCGCCAGATCGCCCACTCGTCGGAGGCCAGGTCGGCCAGGTGCGGGGGGAGCCCGGTGGGCGTCACGATGCCTCCTGACGTATCGATCGGGTACGCCACAGCGGGGTGCCGAGGCCGACCAGCACCACCAGGAGGTTGAGCGACCCGATCACCACGAAGACCGTCGTCGTGGCGAACAGGTCGGCGGCGGCGCTGACCAGGACGATGCCCAGCGCCTCGGTGGCGAGGAAAACGGTCAACACGGCGGCCGAGACCCGGCCCAGCAGCGGATCGGGGGTGATCTCCTGCCGCAGTGTGGTGCCGAGAATCGCGGCCACCACCTGCCCGAACGCGAAGACGACGGCGAGCGGAGCCACCACCCACACCGAGCCACCGAGGCTGACGGCGGCCAGCGCGACCCCCTGCACGGCCACACTCAGCAGCCACGCCCGCCCGACGCCGAGGAGTCGCCGCAGCGCGCCGGTGCTGACCGCCGCCAGGACCGCACCGACGCTGGCCAGGCTCAGCAGCAGGCCGATCTGACCACTCCCGACACCCAGATCGGTGCGCAGGTAGTAGATGAACAGCATGGTGGTGCCGGCGATGAGCATGCCGTTGACCAGTTCGAGGGCGACCAGGTGCCGCAGGAACGGGTGGGCCAGGACGAACCGGAGGCCGGCGAGGCGTCCGGCCAGGGGCACCGAGGTGGCCTCGTCGACCGCGCCGGCCGTGATCCGGGCGGCGATACGCGGCCGGACGAAGGCCCAGGCGAGCGCCGACACACCGAAGGTCAGGGCGTTGATGCCGATCGCGCCGGCCTCGCTGGTCGCCGCGATGACGACTCCGGCGAGCGCGGGCCCGACACCGTACGCCACCTCGCCGAGGGTGATCAGTTGCCCGTTGGCCCGCACCAGGCGATCCCGGCCGACGATCTGCGGCATGATCGCGCGCAGGCCGACCGTGGAGAGGCTCACCGCGATGCTGCTGGCCACGACCACGGCGTAGATGAGCCAGATGCCGTACCGGTCCCAGACGGGCGCCGGGGCGACCCACCAGACCAGCGGAACCGAGCCGGCGAGAGCGAACTGCGCCCAGTCGCAGGCCATCAACAACCGGCGTCGGTCTACCTGGTCGACGATCGGTCCGGCCAGGACCCCACCGACCAGCTGCGCCACCATGGACAGACCGGCGACGATACCCATCTGGGTGGCCGATCCGGTGCTGGCCAGGACGAGCAGCGGCATGGCCACGTTGGCGAACGCGTCACCGAGGGCCGAGATGGACTGCCCGGCGAGCAGGAAGCCGAAGCTCCGGCCCCGGGACGAGGGCGCGTCGGTCGAGGGCCCGGTGCCCATCTGGTCCGCGGTGGCTCCTGCCGGGGCTATGACTTCCCTCCTCGGGTCGAATGGAACGGGACCTGCTCGCCGCGGGCGTCCAGGAATGGCTCCCGCCGGAATTCGGGTGTCCGCGACCGCGCCACGGACGAAAAGCTCGTTAGCTGCGCGACGGGTGGAGCGGAGGAGGCCACGTCGCGGTCGGTAGATTGCGGCCCTAATTCCACTCCGAGGTTGACTGCTTTCATTCCGTAACCGTTCCCTGGAATAAACTTGGCACATTTATGCCAACCTTCGGGCGTTCGCTTGCATGGCCCGCGATCGCCACTTAAAGCACCGGCACGACAACGACAGCGAACCACCCGACGAGCGACGAGGCAGCCATGCCACCTGCGCGTATGACGGAGAACGGCGCCGCGTCGAGCGGGTTCCCAGCAGCGACATTGGCGAAGAGTAGCCCCGCCGGATGGGTCTGGCAACGCACCATCGGCGTTAAATTTCTGCGCCAACCCGGAAACCTCTGCCCGGCACGCGAAATCACACCACGGGGTCGATTGCTCACGGCAAGCCACGACAGGCTCACCGGCCGGGCAACATCTCAGTCTTCAATAGAGTCCGTGCGGAACGCCGTCCTCGAGAAGCATTCCGAGACCATTGCGCGGCCTAAATTGTTCTGCTAGACAATGGGACCACACAGCGATCCGGCAAGCCGGATGTCGACGCGCTCGGCGAGGAGGTGGTCGTGCTGAAGGTGTCGCGGGGCGCCCCCGTGGTGGGCGCCGCACTGCTGCTGGCCGCCGCTTGGTCCGCGTTGGCGTCCGTGGCGACTCCGGGACCGATGCCGTCCTCGACGCCCGACAACGAGTTCTCCGCCGAGCGCGCGATGGCCCACATCCGCGCCGTCGCCACCGCCCCCCGCCCCACCGGCAGCCCCGGCGCCGAGGCGGCCCGCGATTACCTGGCCCAGACTCTCACCGGCCTCGGCGTCAGCCCGACCAGCCACGTCGCCGACGTCTGCCGTCCCGGTCCCGCCGAACCCGCCTGTGGACGGGTACAGAACCTGTCCGCCACGATTCCCGGCCGGGACGCGCGGGGAACCGTCGTGCTCGTCGCGCACTACGACTCAGTGCCCGGTGGCCCCGGCGCCTCGGACAACGGCCTGGGTGTCGCCACCGCCCTGGAGATCGCGCGAGCCCTCCTCGCCGGCCCACCCCCGGCCAACGACGTCCGCCTGATATTCACCGACGGCGAGGAGGCGGGGCTGCTCGGCGCCGCAGCGGCACTCGACACAGGGCTGCTGCCGGACCCGGCCTCGACCGCGATCGTCAACCTGGAGTCACGCGGGCAGTCCGGCCCGGTCGTGATGTTCGAGAGCGGTGACGACAACCTCGCCATGGCCCGGGCGCTCCACAGCAACGCCGCCGTGGCCACCTCTCTCGCGGAGCTCGTCTACCGGTTCCTCCCGCACGAGACTGATTTCAGCGTGTTCCGGGCCGCCGGCTACACCGGCCTGAACGTCGCTCCCGTAACGGGTTCAGCCCGCTACGACACCGCTCGCGACGATCTGTCCGCCGTCGATCCGGCGACCCTGCAGGACATGGGAGACTCCGTGCTGCCGGCGGTACGCCGACTCGCGCGCACCGATCTGCCCGCCGTACTCGGTGCCGGTCCTTCGACCTACTTCCCCGTCTTCGACCGGCTCGTCGTGCTGCCCACCACGGCGGCGTACGGTCTGGGGCTCCTGGTGGCAGCTCTCGTCGCGTCGGCCGTGGTCGTCGCCGCCCGGCGCGGGCAACTCCGGGCCAGCCGGGTGGCGCTCGCCGCCGCCGGTCTGATCGGCGTGCCGCCGGCCGCCGGCCTGGCCGGGGCCGCCGGCTGGTGGACGGCGATACACCTGCGGCCCGACATGGTCGGTTTCGTGCTCGGTGACCCCTACACGCCCCTCCTGGCGTACACCGGCTTCGCGGTCGCCGCCGCCGCGATCGCCCTCGCCGTCACCAGCCTGGTCCGCCGCGCAGCGCGCGGACCCGAACTACTCGCCGCCGGGCTCGTCCTCGCCACCCTGGTCGGTGCCGCCGCCCTGATCGCCGCCCCCGGCGCCGCTTACCTGTTCCTGCTACCCGCCGGCGCGGGGACCGCCGCCCTCGCAGTCGGCCACCGGGGCGGCGTCCACCCACGGTGGCTCGCCGGGGCCGCTGCGGCGGCCGTGACGCTCGCTACCTGGCTGCCGCCGACGCTGCTGCTCTTTCCGACCACCGGGCTCTCCCTGGTCGCCGTACCGATGGCCGCGCTCGGCCTCCTGGTGGCAGCGGTCGCCGTCCTGCTCGATCCGCGCGCCGGTCCGGGGCTGCCGCCGGTCGGGCAGGCCGACGGTGGTGCGGCACCCCAGCGGCCCGCCGCACGTCGGCTGCGCGTCGCGGCGGTCGCGCTGCTGGCGGTGTCGGGACTGGCCGTCGGCGTCGGTGACGCGGTCACCGATCCCTCTGACGACCGGCACCCCCGGCAGGTGTCGCTCATCTACTCCTGGGATGCCGATGCCGGCATCGCCACCTGGCTGAGCCCCTACCCCGCACCGAACACCTTCGTCGACCGCTACGTCGGCGGCCGACCGACCGCCCCCGACGGATCGCTGCCGCTGCTCTACTCGCCGACCTACCGCAGCGGCCCAGCCCGGGTCGTTCCGGTGGTCGAGCCGTGGACCACCGTCGCCGCGGACCGCACCGCCGGCACCACCCGGACGGTCACGTTCCGCGTGGGTAGCACCGACGCCGCCGCCAACCGCATCGGCGTGTACGTCGACGGCGAGGTCCGCGCCGCGCGGGTCGCCGGGCGACCGCTCGCCGGCGGCGTCAACCGCTGGTCTGACGCCGGCTGGCGGTGGGGGTTCACCGTCGTCGGCGCGCCCGTCGAGGGCACCGAGGTCCAGCTCGACGTCCCGGCCAATACCCCGGTGCGGGTACGGCTGCTGGCCCAGAGCGCGCAGTTACCGGCGGCGGCCCTCGACGCACCGATGCCGGACGACGTCATCGGTGCCATCGGGCCGGCCGTCCAGACCCTGGCCGCGGTGACCCGGCAATGGTGACCCTGCATCCGTCCCCCGCGCGCTTCCTCGCCGACGCTCTGCCCGGCGCCCCACGACCCCTTGGCGGTGAACCGTGACCAGCTTGCTTCCCCACCCCGTCCGGCCTGATCTGCGGACGACCATCACGCAGCTCGTCGCGCACTGGGTGCACGTCGCCCCCGACGCGCCAGCGATCCGCTACGGGGCGGACGAGATGCGCTACGGCGAACTGTCCGCCCGCGCCGACCAGCTCGCCGCGCGGCTGGCCGAGCACGGGGTAAGCCTCGAGACGGCGGTGGCGGTCGTGCTGCCCCGGGGCCCGGAGCTGGTCGTGACGATGCTCGCGGTGCTGCGGGCCGGCGGGTACTACGTGCCGCTGGATCCGGCCTACCCCGTCGAGCGGCAACGGTTCATCCTCACCGACTCCCACGCCACCCTGGTGGTCACCGACGCCGCCCACGCCGACAAGCTGCCCGCCGACTCGCCACCCGTGCTCCGCATCGACGACCAGGACTCGTACGACCCGGCCGACGGCGTGCGCACGCCTCCGGTCGATGCGACGCCGGACGGCGCCGCGTACCTGATCTACACCTCCGGGTCCACCGGCCGCCCCAAGGGGGTGGTGGTCGACCACGCCAGCGTCACCGAGTTGGTCACCACCGAACCACGGATCGCCATCGCGCCGGGAGATGTGGTGGCCCAGCTCGCGCCGACGTCATTCGATGCCTCGACCTTCGAAATCTGGGGAGCGCTGTGCCGGGGCGGGACGCTTGTGCTGTTCGACACGACCGTCGTGGGTGTCGCCGAGCTCGCCGCCCAGATACGCCGCTGGCGGCCCGACTGGCTCTTCCTGACCACCGGGCTGTTCCACCTGATCGCCCGCTACGACCCGGCCGCCCTGGACAGCGTCGGATGCCTGATCGCCGGTGGTGATGTGTTGTCGCCGGAGTACGTGGCCGAGGCCGCCCGCCGGACCCGCCTCTACGCGGCGTACGGGCCGACCGAGACGACCGTCTTCGCCTCCCTGCATGCCGTCACCGCGCCCACGCCAGAACGGGTACCGATCGGGACGCCGCTGGCCGGCATGCACTGGCGGGTGCTCGACCCGCAGTTGCGGCCGGTCCCCGACGGCGAGATCGGCGAGATCGTCCTCGGCGGCGTCGGGATCGCCCGCGGCTACCACGGTCAGCCGGAGCTGACCGCCGAGCGCTTCCTGCCGGATCCGTTCAGCCCTGAGCCGGGCCGGCGCATGTACCGCACCGGGGACCGGGGCGCCCGCCGTCCCGACGGCGCCCTCGACTTCCACGGACGGCTCGACCGGCAGGTCAAGATCCGCGGCTTCCGGGTCGAGCTGGGCGAGATCGAGGCGGTTCTGCGGCGCCACCCGGACCTGGCCGATGCTCTCTCGGTGGCGGTCAGCACCAACGCCGAGGAGAAGCGGATCGCCGCCTACGCGGTGCCCCACCCGGGCCGGCAGGTAAACACCTTCGCCCTGCGGGCCTGGCTCGGCGAGCGGCTGCCCGGCTACCTGATGCCGGCGACCCTGGTCCTCCTCGAGGACCCGCCGCTGGACCCCAACGGCAAACCGGACCGGTCCCGGCTGCCCGCACCGTGGACCGCCCGTGCCGACCTGCCCGGCCTGCCGGACTACTGCGCGCCCGCCACCGACCTGCAACGGCTGCTCTGCGAGGTCTGCGCCGAGGTGCTCGAACTCGACCAGGTCGGCGTCGACGACGACTTCTTCGAACTCGGCGGTGACTCGCTGCGCAGCGTCTGGCTCCTCGAGCGCCTCCGGAGCGTCGGCGTGGAGATCAGCGCCGGGGAGTTCTTCGGCGGTCCGACCCCACGCGACCTCGCCGACCTGGCCGGCGCCCGGTCGGCACGGACCCCGGAGGCGGCACGATGGAGCTGAGCGCCGCCACCCCCCGGGCGCTTGTCGAGCTCGGTGACATCGACTTGTACGACCCGGCCGCCTACCAGACGGCCGACCAGCACGCGACCTGGCGGAGCCTGCGGCAGAACGCCCCGGTGTGGTTCCACGACCGCCCGGGGGCAACCGGTTTCTGGTGCGTCACCCGGCACGCGGACTGCGAGACCGTCATCAAGGACCACCAGACGTTCAGCTCGCAGGAGGGGACGATCCTCGCCTCGGTCGGGGTCGGCGACGCGGCGGGCGGGCAGACCATCACCCTGATGGACCCGCCGCGGCACGGGACGGTCCGGGGCCCGACGATGCGGGCGCTCGGCCACGCCGTCGTACGGGATCGCGCCCCCCGGATCCGGGAGCGGGTACGCGACCTCGTCGCCCCCTGTCACGACGGTGAGCAGGACTTCGCGCGGTTGATGCGGCGACTGCCGATGATCATCGCCGGGGAGCTGATGGGCGTTCCCGAGCGCTACTGGGACGACATCGCCATCTGGGCGGCGGCCTGCATCGCGCCCGACGACCCGGAGTACGCGCTCGCGTCGACACCGGCCCGGACCCTGCGGATCGCTCACCACGAGCTGTTCGCGTGCTTCCGCGAGCTGATCCAGGACCGGCGACGGTCTCCGCGGCAGGACCTGATCTCCGTACTGATCTCGCTCGACGCCCTCGACGACCGGGAGGCGCCGGTCCAGGACTGGCGGATCCTGCTCAACTGCTACAGCTTCATCCTGGGCGCCAACACCACCACGCCCCACGTGGCCAGCCACACCCTGCTCGCGCTCGTCGACCGGCCCGACGTGTGGGCGCAGCTCACCGACCCCGCCGCCGTCGCGGGACTGGTCGAGGAGGGCGTCCGGTGGACCTCGCCGACGCACCACCTGGTCCGTCGGGTCACGGCAGACACCAGCATCGGCGGCGTGTCGATCCCCGAGGGCGACTGGGTGGTCGCGTGGGTCGCGTCGGCCAACCGGGATTCGGCGGTCTTCACCGACCCGTTCACCTTCGACATCCAGCGCGCGCCGAACCGTCACCTCGGCTTCGGTGGCGGCCCGCACTACTGCGTCGGAGCACCGTCGTCGCGGTTGGCCCTGTCCATCCTCTTCGAGGAACTGGCCGCCGCGTACACCCGGTTCGACCGGACCGGACCGCTGGTCCACCTCCAGTCGAACTGGATCAACGGACTCGTCTCGATGCCCGTGCAGGGCATCCCACGGCACTGAGGAAGGCGCTGGCCATGCGGATGGCGGAACCGGCGAGCACCCCGCCGCCCACCCTCGACACCATCGACCTGTACGACCCCCAACGCTACGTCGACTCCTCGCAGCACGGGGCCTGGCGGCTGTTACGCGACCAGGCGCCGATCTGGGCGCAGCAGACCCCCGACGGCAGCACCTTCTGGTCGGTCACCCGATACGACGACGTGACGGCGGTGCTCCTCGACGACGAGAACTACGGCTCCGAGCACGGCACCATCCTCGCCGTCACCGGCGGCGACCCGGCCGGGGGCCGCACCATCAACCTGATGGACCGACCCCGCCACACTCGGGTCCGCCAACCCACCATCCCGCTGATGTCCATGCACGCTGCCCGCCGCCACGCGCCCCGGGTCCGCGACCGCATCCGTCGGATCGTCCGCGACCGACTCGCGGCTGGCGGGGTGACCGACTGGACCGAGCTGACCCTGGCCCTGCCGATGGTCGCCGCCGGCGATGTCATCGGCATTCCCGAGTCCGCCTGGTCCGACGTGTCCCGGTGGGCGATGGCCGGGGTCGCGCCGGACGATCCGGCGTACGCAACGGGTTCGGCGAGCGCTACCCTGCACCGCGCCCACCTGGAACTCTTCACCGTCCTGAACGAGGTGATCCGGGACCGTCACCGCCGCCCGCAGGACGATGTCGTCTCCGAGCTGCTCCACCTCGACGTGGGCGGACGCCGGCTCGACCAGCAGGAGGTGCTGCTGAACTGCTACAGCTTCGTCATGGGGGCGGTCACCACGACCCCGCAGGTCGCCGCCCACCTGGTGCTGGCGCTGGCCGAACGGCCCGAGGCGTGGCACACCGTACGCGCCCGTCCCGACCTGGTCCCGCGTGCCGTCGAGGAGGCCCTGCGGTGGGCTTCGCCGACCAACCACCTGCTCCGCCGGACCCTCGCCCCGGTCCGGCTCGGCGAGGTCGACCTCGGACCGGGAGAACTCGTCGCCGCCTGGATCGGCGCGGCCAACCGCGACGAACGGATCTTCACCGACCCCTACCGGTTCGACCCGGCCCGCACCATCAACCCCCACCTCGCGTTCGGCGTGGGCGTGCACCGCTGCATCGGCGCACCGCCGGCCCAGTCCGTGCTGCGGATCCTCCTGGCGGAGATGATCGGGCAGCTCGACGGCTTCGAAGTGGCCGGGCCGGTGGTCCACCTCCGCTCCAACTTCATCAACGGCATCACCCAGCTGCCGATCGACTGTCGACCGGTGCCGGCCCGGCAGGCCGGAGTGCTGGTATGACCGGCCCGGTCGGCGCGGGTGCGACCCCTCCTGTCGTACGCCCACGTAACCCCGACCTGTCCAGCGAGTACCGCGCCCCCACGACCGAATTGGAGGAACAACTCGCCGAGTTGTGGCAGGCCCGCCTGGGCCTGGACCAGATCGGGGTCGACGACGACTTCTTCGAGCTGGGCGGGCACTCCCTGCTCGCGGCCGAACTTCTCGTCGAGATAGAGCAGACGTTCGGGGTGACCGTACCCGCCGCCACCCTCTACCTTGATCCGACCGTGGCCGACCTGGCCGCCGCGATCGACGAAAATCGTGCCGGGAGCGGCGCGTGCGACTGATCCCCGCCCCGCCAGGCCCCGACCGACCGGCTCCGCTCGATCTCGCCGACCCGACCATCCACGCGACCGACGACCCGCACGCCGCCTGGCGCTGGGCCCGGGCCCACGCTCCCGTCTCCTGGCAACCCACCGGAGGACTCGGCTTCTGGTCGGTCACCCGGCATGCTGACGTCCGGATCGTGCTGCGTGACCACCAGACGTTCACCTCGGAGCGGGGGACTCTGCTGACCCTGCTGGGCAAGCCGGACCCGGCCAGCGGCCGGCAACTCGCCGCGACCGATCCACCCCGGCACACCCGCATGCGAGCACCGCTGCACGGGCAACTTGACACCGCCGCCGTCGCCCGGCACGCGCCGATGATCCGCGCGCGAGTCGCCACCCTGCTGTCGGACCTGCCCGAGGAGGGCGTCGTCGACCTCGCAGGGATCTTCAACCGGTTGCCGGTCGCGGTGCTGGGCACGCTGATGGGATTACCGGACGCCGACTGGGACCGGCTGACCCGGCTGGCGATGATGGCGATCGCACCCGACGACGAGACGTGGCAGTTACCCCGTGGGCCCGTCGCCACCTTGCAGCGGGCCCACCGAGAGCTGTTCGCCTACTTCCAGGACCAGGTCCGGCAACGACAGCGACGGGGTGGGGACGACCTGATCGGTACCCTGCTGGCCTTACAGGTCGATGGTGCCGCCCTCGATCCCGGTGCCGTACTGTCCAACTGCTACAGCCTGCTGCTCGGGGCGGCCGTGACCGTGCCGAACGTGCCGACGGCCGCCCTACTCGAACTGGCCCGCTCAGGTGACTACGGCCGGTTGTCGGCCGCTGGTCCACGCCTCGACCTGCTGGTCGAGGAGGCGCTGCGCTGGGCGTCACCGGCGAACCACTTCCTGCGCCACACCACTCGCGAGACCGAGCTCGGCGGAGTTCAGCTGCCGGCGGGCGCACCGGTCGTCGTCTGGCTCGGCTCCGCCAACCGCGAC
This sequence comes from Micromonospora sp. CNB394, assembly GCF_000374985.1. Classification (NCBI taxonomy): domain Bacteria; kingdom Bacillati; phylum Actinomycetota; class Actinomycetes; order Micromonosporales; family Micromonosporaceae; genus Micromonospora; species Micromonospora sp. CNB394. Next base: position 26,493 of record NZ_KB895871.1, read on the forward strand.
GAGAGCGTCTTCGTCGACCCGTACGTCTTCGTACCCGACCGGCAGCCGAACCGGCACGTCGCGCTGGGCGGCGGGGCGCACTACTGCATCGGCTACGCGCTGGCCCGGCTGATGCTCACCGCCGTGTTCGACGAGTTCTTCGCCCGGGTGGCGGAGGTGCGACCGGTGGACGGGGTGCGGCACATCCGGTCGACCTTCGCGGCCGGTTTCACTCACGCGCCGGTCCGGGTGACCCGCCGGACTTCCGCCGGCACCGGGGGTGCGCGGTGACATCGCCCGCCCGACGCCGCCGGGCGCCTCGCTGGCTGCTGCGCGATCCATCCCCGGACTCGGCTGCCCGGCTGTTCTGCCTGCCGTACTCCGGCTGCGGAGCGAGCATGTTCCACCGGTGGCCCAGGTTCATCGGTGATCTGGAGATCTGCCCGGTGCAGCCGCCCGGGCGGGAGAATCGGATCCGGGAACCTGCTCCCGCCACGTACCAGGACCTCGCCGGGGCACTGATCCCCACACTTCGTCCACACTTGGACCGCCCGTTCGGCTTCTTCGGTCACTGTGGCTCGGCGCTCGCCGCATACGAGGTCGCCGCCCAACTGGTCGCCGCCTGCGGCCCGATACCGCGGTGCGTGGTCGTCTCGTCCGAGGTCGCTCCCCAGGACGGACCCTACGGTCGGTTCCTGAGCATGAATCGGGCCGAACTCACCGTCGAGATGGCCGCGATCGTGCGGCACCTCGGCGGTACACCGGTCCCGGACCTACTCGATCTCGCCGTCACCACGCTGGCGACCGACGTCGCCGCCAACGCGGCGTACGTCGTACCGGATCCGACGCGGCTTCCTGGTCGCGTGCTCGCGCTCTCCTGGACCGACGACGCGGACGTCCGGCCGGAGCAGATGAAGGGCTGGGACCGGTGCGGTGACACCCGGTTCGTCACGCTGCCCGGCGGGCATTTCACCTTCCTCGATCCACCCGACGTCCTGCGCGATGTGCTCCTCACGGAGCTGCTGGCACCGTCGTGATCGGGGCGAGGTGGGAGACCGGGGTCGCGTGGATCGGCGCGATCGACGCCGCACCGCTACGCGGCACGCCACCGGAAGGCGTGCCGGCGACGATCCGTGCCACCAATGACATCGATACGTGCGCATACTGCCCAAGCTCGTGACGGCAACCGTGACGGCAACCCGAGCGCCCGGCAGCATCCCGTGATAGTCGGTCACTACCATGCGTAATCGCTCCGGCTCGCACTTGTGGGCCAGAACGCCGGCTCACAACAAATCACCCACAAGTCAGGTTAGCTTATTCAGTTCGGCTCGAATATTCGCCGCCTCATTGCGCGCCGCCACCGATTCGGCAACGGCTTTGCGACGATCTTCGTCATACAACAGGACAGCGGACAGCGATTCCAGGGTATCCGCAATCCGGTCTCGCCAGACGGCATACGATTCTGGATCACAATCGCCAACCGGCCTTTCTGAACGAATCCTGCGCAAGTTCTGTAGCGCTGCCCGCAGCTCCGGCGGAAGTGACATTGCCTACCCTCTTCCACCTATGAGGGGCAAGAACCGCTGACAGGCTGGACAAGGGCCAATCAGGCTACCGTGGTCCTCAAGCGGGTAGGCGTTACCCCTGCCACCTCCACCGATCCTGACCGACTGAAATGTTGATCCGTACGTATTCAGCTTGAGGTTGCCGGTTCGGGTAGCCACGGTCCGGTGGTGAACAGTTGTTTGAGCACGTCGAGGGCGTCCTTGCCGTGTTTGGTGGCGGTGGACAGGTAGGACCGTAGGGTGGCGAAGTCGGCCAGGCCTTGCAGGGTTCGCCAGGTTGCGGAGATCTTCTGTTGGAGCTTGACCGGGCGAAGGTCGCGTTCTGCCTGGTTGTTGGTGAACGGCACGGCCAGGTCGATGGTGAACCGCAGGATCATGTCGCGGTGGGCGGTGAAACGTTCGACCAGCGTGCCGGCGCGTGACGGCCTGCCGTCACGATCGGGAGGGTTCTGCTCGCGGCCGTAGGCCAGCGCGCCGGCGTAACAGGCTCGGATGTGACTGATCTCGTCGGTTGACAGCGCGTCTCGGCCCGCGGTGACGGCCTGCTCGGTCGTCTTCTTGACCATCAGCAGGGTTTGCGCCATCACCTCGGCCCAGCCCTGGCCCGCCGGATCGGACTCGTGCACACCGCGCAGGTCGCGGATCAGATGGGCTCCGCACCAGGCGTGCTCGGCGTCGGTGAGGTGCCGGTAGGCGGCGTAGCCGTCACGGACCAGGATGCCGGTGAACCCGGGTAGCACCTGCCCGGCGTCGATGTCGGCCTTGCTGCGGCCGCCCACGTGCAACAAGGTCAGTTCGGGTGTGCAGGCCACGTGCACGTACTTCAAAGCGCCGTCGACGCGGGCCGGGGTCTCATCGGCGTGCAGCACCTGCTGGACGTGCAGCAACGCGCCTGTGCGGGACACGAACGGCCCGAGCTTGCGGGCTGCCTCACCGACCACCTGATGCACGAACCCGGTCGACACCCGCACGCCGAGCAGGTCGCCCATCACAGCGGCGGCTCGGGCGAACGGCAGGAAATGCGCGGCCCGCGTGTAGACGGCGGCGGCCTTGACACCGGCGCCGTACTGCACCCGCCCGGACACCCCGGCCGGCACCGCCGGCTCGCTGACTTGCCCGCACCCGCCGCACTCGACCGCGATCAGCCGGTGCTCGACGACCAGCGGCCGCCGCTCGGGCATCTCGATCACCTGCCGGCGCTGTCGCCCGTACTCACGCCCATCACTCAACGGCGACCCGCAACCCGGATGGACACACCGCTGCGGCCGGTGCTCGACCACCTCATCCGGATCCGCGACCAGCTCAAGGGTCCACCCCGGCGCCCCGGGCTGCTTACCCCGCCGCCGTCCACTGCCCTTGCCCGGCTGCCGGGCTGGGCGACTGAGACCGTCCGACGAGGGAGGCTTCGACGAGTTCGAGGAGTTCAACCCCAACCGGCGTTTCAGCTCAGTGTTCTCCGCTTCCAGTCGATCAACCCGTTCCCGCAGCTCAACCAGCATCGCGACCAGATCC
>NZ_KB895872.1:0-28867 GCF_000374985.1 Micromonospora sp. CNB394
TCCGACTACTACGAAACCCGGATCAACGCCGAACGCCGAGCCCGTAACCTCGCCGCAGCTCTCCAAGCCGTCACCGGCCAGAAGATCGTCATTCACGGCGGCAAAGCCATCATCGTCGAACCAGAGGCGGCCTGAACCCATAACCCCAGACCACCATCCACACCCGGCTCCGCTGCGCTACGCCGGGTGCCTTCGGCCTGCCTACTCACCGTTGGATTTTCGGGTCAGACAGGGCGAGCGCCCCCGCCGGAGACTCAGTAACCGCAACCCCGCAACCCCGCCGCCAGTTCGCTGACGCGGCCGGCGTGCGCTCCCCTACGCCGCGCGGGCTCGTGGCCGCGCGGCCCGGCCGGCTGCCGGCCACCACCACCCGGTCAAACGCCCGCTGTCGTCATGCGGCGGCCCCTTGGGCTACCCGCTTCCGCGCTAGCCGCCGGGCGTGTTGCGTGGCCGGAGTCGGAGCGCCAGCGCAGCGTCGGCTTCGGCATCTCCAAGGTCAAGACGAAGATCGCCACCGGAGAACTGCGCTCCATCAGGGACGGCAAGTACCGCCGCATCCTCCCCGAATGGGTCGAGGACTACATCCGCGAACAGGTCGAACGCCAGGAGGCCGCCTGATGCCCGCACGCGCACGAGCCAACGGCGAAGGCTCCATCTTCCCGTACCGCAACGGCTTCGCCGCATACGTCTGGGTCACCAAGCCCGACGGCAAACGCACGCGCAAGTACGTCTACGGCCAGACCCGCGAAGCCAGGGTCTTTGCATAGTCGATTGAGGCGCGTCTGACCTGGGAGGTCGTAGCGCGTCGGCCTGTGTGGAGGGTGACGCGGAACGGGTGTGGTCCGTCGGTGATCATGGAGTTGCTGAGACAACATGACACCGAGAGGGACCACACCCGCGTATGTCATCATCGCTGATCGACGTGATCCGTCATCATGCCCCTGCCCCGACCGGCTCCCGGCCCGCTGATCGTGAGGCGTTTGGCCTGCTGGAGGCCTTGGCGCGGGTTCCTGACCCGCGCGACCCGCGAGGGAGCCGGTACCACTGTCGAGCGTGCTCGCGGTCGCGGTGTGTGCGGTTATGGCCGGAGCCAATACGTTCGCTGCGATCGGCGACTGGGTCGATGACCTTGATGCGCCGGCGTGGGGTCGGCTCGGGTTCACCGGCAGGGTTCCCCTGTTAACCACGTTTCCTGTGAGCTGCTGTACTGTCGCGAGTCTCGATCGACTCAAGGAGCGTCGGGTTGGAGCCGTTGGGATTTCGCATGACGCCTTCGGGCGGCTTCGCCTCGCCCACTTCGTAGCGGCGGAGCACCTTGAGCAGCTTCGCGGCTGGGAGTACCTGGAGCGTTGCTGGGTCGGGGAGGCGTCAGGCTTCACCGAGTGGCTTCGTCTTGAGTCAGCTCCCGAGGTAACGCGTTCGGTAGCGATCGACCTCGTCTCCCTGCCGGAGTCAACGGCTCAGAGCATGATCGACGCACTGCGGCTTCCCCTACGGGCAGGACTGGACCAGCAAGAGATCACCGGCATCTTCGGCGGGCCCACTGACACAGAGAGATTCGTGCAGGATCGAGTCACCCTCGTCTTCCGCATCGGCGCTGCCGATTCCTACGAACTGAGCTGCACGGTTCACGAGGACCAGGGGCTGATCTACCTCACGATGCATCCGACGCCACTGCCCGATTAGCTCGCGGTCAGCCCCATCGACCCTGCCTTTGGCGACTGCTGCACTTCACTGCTGTACAAGATCGAAAAAGGCCGCCTCCCACCACGGGAAACGGCCTTTGAACTGGGTGGAGCTGAGGGGATTTGAACCCCTGACCCCCTCGATGCGAACGAGGTGCGCTACCGGTCTGCGCCACAGCCCCTCCGCCGGCGAACCGGCGTCGGTCCCACCCAGCTTTCACCGGGTGGGCCGGCGACAAGGCTAACAGGTCGCGCCCCCACGACGCGAACCGCCCCACCGCGCACATAGATCTTGGAAGGAGGCGGCCCCCAGAGGGGCCCATTTCCTCCAAGATCGCCCGCCGCGGGCGACGCGAACCGCGTGAGTGGAACGTCGCGGGTGTCATGGAGGGCCGGAGACACCCACGGCGTTCCACTCGCTGGGAGATCACACGCGAACGAAGGCCGCGCCGACGAGGCGGGCAAGGCGGTCAGGCGCCTCGGCCGGACTGGTAGGGGCGCCCGCGCAGGCCGCCCGCCCGCCGGTAGGACACCGAGCCGCCGCTCGCCGCCGGTGGCAGGTCCGCGGGACGGTCCAACCCCATCGCCGTACGCCGGACCGCCTCGCGCTGCGCGGCCAGCCGGCGCTGCGCCTCCCGCCGGGCCGCCGCGCGCCGGGCCTGCTCGCGGCGCACCTCGGCCTGGCGGGCGGCCAGCCAGGTTGCCTCGCGGGCGTCCGCGCGCCGCCGCCGGCGCTCGGCCAGGGCGCGCTGCCGCAGGTGTACGACGTACGCCACGAGCAGCGTGCCGGTGACCGAGACGCTGATCCAGAACCCGGGGCCGACGAGCACCACACCGCCCAGCTCGACCACGTTGAGCAACAGCAGCGCGGCGAGCACCCGGCGCCGGCGGTAGATCGCCGGGGTGTGCCGCCGCCGGGGCGGGTGCCGTCGGCGGGACTGGGCCGGCACCGCGGAGACGGGCCGGAGCCGACCGGAGCGGCGACGCAGCGGCGGGGCCGATACCGGGCGGGCGAGACCGCCCGTGTCGGAGTCTTCACTGAGCGTCACAACGAGGGAGCGCGGCGGGTGCAGCGGTCGCCGTCCGGGCACGGTGCGCCGTCGACGCTGGCGCTGGAGCACCCGCGCCGTCGACTGCGCCCGCTCCGCCACCAGCCGCTCGGTGGCGTCGTACCGGCGGACCAGCGCCGGAGCGAGGGCGAGCAGACCGGCGGCGGCGAGGACGGCGAGGAGCACCGACGTGGGCACCCTCACCCCTCCCGTCACCGATGTTCTCCGGCGAGCGCCACACCGCCGCAACTTCTTCCGTCGACCGTCGTTTACGGCGCACTTCGTGCGGGCGGGCAGCGCTTGCCACAGCTTGCAGTTACTTGAGGTTACGGGCCGCCGACCCGGTTCACAGTGCGCCGCGCCGGGCGCTCGCCTCAGCGGCGGTTGTCACGTACGCGGTGCCACCGCGCCAGCAAGCCGCCCTCGGCTACGACTTCCTCGCCCGTCATCGCGTATCCGATATGGTCGCGCCACGCGCCGTCGATGTGCATGTAGCGCACGTGATAGGCCTCCTCGCGGAAGCCGAGCTTCTCCACCACCCGCCGGGACGGCATGTTCTCCGGCCGGATGTTCACCTCGATCCGGTGCAGGCCGCCCGGCCCGAACGCGTGATCCACGGCGAGCGCCACAGCGGTCGGGATCACGCCACGGCCGGCCATCCGGGAGTCCACCCAGTAGCCCACGTACCCGGAGCAGAACGCCCGCCGCACGATGCTGCCGATGTTGACGTGGCCGACCAGCCGCTCCCGCCCGGTCTCGCGCAGGCAGACCGCGAACGGCATGCCCTCACCGGTACGCGCGGACCTGCGCTGGTCGGCGTGCACCAGGCGGAACGCGGCGGGCGAGTTCGTCTCGTACCAGCCACCGGGCACATGGGACTCCCACGGCGCCAGCCACTCCCGGTTCGCGCGCCGGATCTCCGACCAGGCGGCGGCGTCCGAGCGCCGGTACGGCCGCAGCACCACCGGACCGTCCACCAGCACCGCCGGCCACCCCGGCACCCGCCGGAACCTCACCGAGCTTGCCTTCCGCTCGCGACTGCGGGGCTCGCAAGCTCACTCCTCGCGCTCACCGAGCTTGCCTTCCGCTCGCGACTGCGGGGCTCGCAAGCTCACTCCTCGCGCTCACCGGCGCCGGTCCAGCAACAACACATCCACTGTCGATCCGGCGGCGGCCGTGGTGACCCGCTCGCCGAGCACCAGCAGGCCGTTCGCCTCGGCCAGGCCGGAGAGCGTGTACGGGCCACCGGCCAGCGGCTGCACCGTGTACCCGCCGCCACGCCGCTCGGCCACGTGCGCGGGCCGGAACTCGCGCAGCCCCACCGGGGACGAGACCGTCTCCAGCAGGTGCGCGCGGACGCTCGGCCGGAACACCGGCTCGGCGCCGGCCAGCAGCTGGATGGCCGGGCGGGCCAGCACCTCGAAGCCGATCAGCGCCGCGCCGGGCTCACCGGGAAGACACACCACCGGCACCTCCTCGGCGCCGACCGTACCGAACCCGAGAGCCGTTCCGGGATAGAGGGCCACCTCTGTGAAGGCGACCGGCCCGGCCCGGCCGCCGTCGCGGCGGGACAGGATGCGGCGGACCATGTCACCGGGGCCGGTGCCGGTGCCGCCGGTGGTGATGATCAGGTCGGCGCGCAACGTCTGGTCGTCCAGCAGACCGCGCAGCGCCTCCGGGTCGTCGTCGCAGATCCCCACCCGGTACGCGAGCGCGCCCGCCTCCGCCGCCGCCGCGGTCAGCGCGTGCGAGTTGGTGTCCACCACCTGGCCGGGCTGGCTGCCCCGGCCCACGTCCACCAGTTCGTCGCCGGTGGCCACGACGACCACGCGCGGGCTGGGCCGCACCACGACGTGCCCGATGCCGGTGGCGGCGAACACCGCGACCAGGGCCGGTGACACGTACGCCCCGGCGCGGGCGAGCAGCGTGCCGGCGACCAGTTCCTCCCCGGCGCGGCGCAGGCCGTACCCCCGTTTGGGGGCCCGGAAGATCTCGACGGCGGCCATGCCCTGGTCGGTCCACTCCACCGGGACGACCACGTCCGCGCCGATCGGCAGCGGCGCGCCCGCCGCCACCGAGAAGCACGAGCCGGGGGTGAGTCGCACCGGCCGCCAGCTCGCCGCGCCCAGGTCACCCACCACGTTCAGGCGGATGGTGCGGCCGCCGGGCATACCGGAGGGGGCCGGGACGTAGCCCGGCCCCCGACTCCCACCGGAGATGTCCTCCCAGCGCGCGGCGTACCCGTCCACCGCCGCCTGGTGGAAGGCGGGGTACGAGTGCGGGGCGACCACGTCCTCGGCGAGCACGTTGCCGTACGCCTGGGTCAGGTCGAGGTCGAGTGGAGGCAGCGCGCGTAACCTGCGCAGCACACTGCCCAGGTAGTCGGCGAGCGGCGTCAACTCGTTCGCGGCCGCCTCGGCGTCGGCCGTCGCGGTCATGTATCGGCACCGCCGGACGCGTCGCGGATGCCGTCGCGGACGGCGGCGGTGACCGTCTCGTCGCCGTTGTTGACGAAATCGGTCAGCCACTTGCGGAACTCGGCACCCAGGTCGTCGCGCTCGGCGGCGATCTGCACCACGGTCTGGAGGTAGCCGAGCGGCATGCCGGTGTCGTAGCGGGTGCCCCGGTAGACGATGGCGTGCACCGGCACCCCCTCGGTACGCAGCAGCTCCATCGCGTCGGTCAGCTGGATCTCGCCGCCGCTGCCCGGCTCGGTACGCCGGATCGCGTCGAAGATCCGCCCGGGGAGCACGTACCGGCCGAGGACGGCGAGGTTGCTGGGCGCGTCCTCGGGGCTGGGCTTCTCCACCATGCCGGTGACCTTGACGACCTCGGCGACGTCGGAGTACTCCGACTCGGCGGGCTCGACGGACGCGATGCCGTACCGGCTGGTCTCCGCCGGATCGACCTCGAAGAACGCGAGCACCACGCCGCCGGTGCGGGCCTGGAGTTCCAGCATGGCCGGCAGCAGCGGCTCGGACGGCTTGACGAACTCGTCACCGAGCAGCACCGCGAAGGGCGCGTCGCCGACGTGCGACTCGGCGTACCCGACGGCGTGGCCGAGGCCGAGCTGTTCCGGCTGGCGGACCGTGTAGATGGCGGCCAGTTCCTCGGTGCGCTTGACCTCGGCCAGCAGCTCCGGCTTCTTGGCGAGCCGTTCCTCCAGGTCCGACCGGCGGTCGAAGTGGTCCACCATCGAGGTTTTCCCGCGACCGGTGATCAGCAGGATGTCGTCGATGCCGGCCTGCGCGGCCTCCTCGACGATGTACTGCAACACCGGCCGGTCGACGACCGGCAGCAGTTCCTTGGGAACCGCCTTGGTGGCCGGCAGGAACCGGGTGGCCAGGCCGGCGGCCGGGATCACGGCCTTGACCGCGCGGGGGCGGCCGGGGGCCGCTGAGGGGTTCGCTGAGTGCTCCGACATGTCGCGAGACTATCGGCCACGGCTCTGCCGCGGCGGGTGAGGACCGGAAGACGCGCCGCCCTGGACGGTGCCCGCCGGGTCCGCCGCGCCGGCCCGGGGCAGCCCGTCCGGCGAACCGGCACCGGCGGCCACCACCGGGATCTCCCGGGTGGGCACCGGATCGGGCGCCGGGGCCAGCCGGTAGCCGTCGCGTCCGGCGGCCTTCGCCGCGTACAACGCGTCGTCGGCGGCGTCGAGCACCTGCTGGCCGCCGGCCGCGTGGTCCGGGTAGACGGCGATGCCGATGGAGACGGTCACCGGGACCCGCACCGGCTCGTCGCCGCTCCCCTCGACCGCGACCGGCTGGTCGCGTACCACCGCGCCGAGCCGCTCGGCGACGATCGTGGCACCCCGGGCGTCGGTCTCCGGCAGCAGCACCACGAACTCCTCGCCGCCCTGCCGGAACGCCAGGTCCACCTCGCGGATCACGCCGCGTACCCGGCGGGCGAACTCGACCAGCACGGCGTCCCCGGCGGCGTGTCCCCAGGTGTCGTTGACGTTCTTGAACCGGTCCAGGTCGAGCGCGAGGACGCTGAGCATCCGGCCGAACCGGTTCGCCCGCTCCACCTCGCGGCGGATCGACTCGCGCAGGTAGCGGTAGTTCCACAGCCCGGTGAGCGGGTCGGTGAGGGAGAGCCGCTGCGCCTCCTCGTGCACCCGGACGTTCTCCACCGCGACCGCCGCGTGCCCGGCGAACGTCCGCAGCGTCACCACGTCGTCGTCGTGGAACTCGTGCCCGCCGACCCGGTCGTAGAGCACGAGCACGCCGAGCGCCGCACAGTCCGAGCCGGACGGGTCGCCGTCGGCGGGCGGGTGGCCGGGCCGGTCCGGGCCGCGCGGCTCGGCGCCGCCGGGGGTGGCGAACGGCACCGCCACGTACGTCTCGCAGGTAGGCTCCCCGGTCGGCGCGTCCGGCGGCGCCCACCGTCCGCGCAGCGGTTCGCCGGTGGCGGCCACCGCGCCGAGCACCCCGGCGCCGACCGGCACCCGCAGCGTCGCCGGGTCGGCCGGGTCGGGCGTCGGCCAGCGTCCGGTCAGCCCCTCCACGCACCGGCCGACGAGTACGCCGTCGCCGTCGACCAACAGCACCGCGCCGGCCTGGGCGCCGGTCGCGGCGATCGCGCTGTCCAGGATCACCCGCAGGATGCGTTGCAGGTCGTGCGTGCTGGCGAGCGTGTCGCCGAGCACGGCGAGATGGTTGCGGAGCTGGTCGCGGCTGCTGGTCAGCGCCGTCACGTAGGTGCCGGTCTCCCGGGTCATCCGGTTGAACGCACTCGCCAGCCGCCCTACCTCGTCGCGGCTGCGCACCGGCACCCGGGCGCTCAGGTCGCCGCGCGCCACCCGGTCCACCGCGCCGGCCAGCTCACCGAGCGGCCGGGTGGTCACCCGGGCCAGTCGCCAGGCGGCGAGCACCGCGAGCAGGGCGGCGAGCGCCACGGCGGCGATCAGCGCCCCGTACAGGCCCGGCGCACGCTCCCCCGGCACCGACAGCACCAGCGGCAGCGGCTGACCGGGAGACGGACCGACGCGGCGCACGTACCGGCCGTCGCCGGTCCCGGTCACCCGGTTCCCGTCCGCCTTGCCGGCGGCGGCCAGCACCGCTGCGCGTACCCCCTGCTCCTCGGTCGTGTGGGTGATGCCGCCGGGGTCGTCGAGGAGGGTGACCCCGACGCCGGTCACGGCGGCGAGCCGCGCCACGAAGGCCCGGTCGACGGGCTGGGCGGCGGCGACCGCGCCCAGGTCGGTGCCGGCCGGGTCGCGGAGCCCGACCCGGGCGGAGAGCGCTCCGGCTCCGGTGGCGGGCGAGCCGGCGCAGTCCTGCCAGCGCCCGGCCGGCCCGCCGGCCGTGGCGTAGGTGGTGCGGCCGGCGGCGTCGGCCATCCGCACGGCGGCGGCCAGGCCCCGGGCGACCACCTGGTCGGCCGCACGAGACCGGGCGGCCGGGTCGCCGACCAGCGCGACCGCGTCGGCCGCCGCGCGGAGTTGCTGGCAGAGCGCGTCGATCGAGGTACGGACACCGGCCGCCGCCAGGCCCAGGCGCTCGGTGGCGCGGCTGTGGTCGACGGCGCTGAGCGTGACCCCGACGAAGAACGCGCCGAGCAGGACGGGGCCGAGGACCACCGCGAGGAAAGCCGCCGTCAACCGCCCGCGTAGCGTCAATCTTCCCCCCGGAAGTTCCGCTCCCTTGGTGCGATGCTGACACAGAGCGACCATTAGGCAAGCGTTGCGTCAGGAGTGTTGCGTGCCGGAATTTTCGGATGAAGCGCACGATGCGAAGCGGGAGATGCGCATCGCGCTACTCGCCGCGCGCCGGTCGCTGTCCGCGGCCGACCGCGCGGTGGCTGCGGCCGCCGTCCAGGCCGAGCTGGTGACGTTGGTACGCCGGCTGCGGCCGGCCAGGATGAGCGCGTACGTCCCGGTCGCCTCGGAGCCCGGCGGGGACGACCTGCCGGACGTGCTGCGCGCCGCGCTGCCGCCCGACGCCGAGCTGCTGCTGCCGGTGCTCCGCGAGGACCTGGACCTGGACTGGGCCCCGTACACCGGCCCGGAGTCGCTGCGCGCCGCCGGCCGGGGCCTGCGCGAGCCGACCGCCTCGCCCCGGGGGCGTTCCGCCGTGGCCGGAGCCGGCCTGGTCGTGGTGCCGGCGGTCGCGGTCGACCGCCGGGGCATCCGGCTGGGCCGGGGCGGCGGCTCGTACGACCGCGCGCTGGCCCGGGTGCCCGCGACGGTGCCGACCGTGGCGCTGCTGCACGACGGCGAGCTGGTGGAGGCGGTGCCCGCCCTACCGCACGACCGCCCGGTGCACTGTGTGATCACTCCAGCCGACGGGCTCGTGGCGGTCCCGGGTGTGGGCCCGGGCGCTTCCGCTGGACGAACCCGGGGGTCATGACGCACCATTGGCACTCGAAGACCACGAGTGCCAGAAGGCCGTGCCGAAGATCCGGAGGAGAACGTGCCCACGTACCAGTACGCCTGCACCGCGTGCGGCCACCAGCTCGAGGCGGTGCAGTCCTTCTCGGACGAGCCGCTGACCGAGTGCCCGGCGTGTGAGGGGCGGCTGCGCAAGCTCTTCAACTCGGTGGGCATCGTGTTCAAGGGCTCCGGCTTCTACCGCACGGACTCCCGTTCGTCCGGCTCCGACAACGGCACCTCGACCACGAGCAAGCCGGCCAAGTCCGAGTCGTCGTCCTCGTCGTCGGACTCCTCGTCGTCGTCGACGTCCTCCTCGTCCGGTTCGTCCTCGTCGTCCGGCTCGGGGTCGGGGTCGACGGCGAGCAAGGCACCGGCGGCGTCCAGCTCGTCCTGACCCGCTGTCGCACGCGACACGTGGCCGTTCCCGCTCGGGGGCGGCCACGTTCCGTTCGCGGCGGATGCTCGCCACCTCGGCGAGGTTGCTGCATCCGCCGGTCCGGAAGCAGCAAGTCCCCCGAGCTGGCGGTCCCGGCCGCACCGGGCCTCCGCGCCGGTGACGGCGGGTCCGCCCGAAGGCGTGGTTTTCCACAGGCCGGCGGGTTATCCACAGGCGCGGGCGGTGGGGCGGCGCGCACCGGGAGTCCGGGCCTAGCCTGCGGTCGGACGACAGGCGGCGGGAGGCAGCGGTGACGGATGGCGAGGGGACGTTGCGTCCGGTCCGCTGGCGCGGGTTGCCCCGGCGCCGGACGCTGCTGCGGGTGACGCTCGTCGCGGTGCTGCTGGGGTTGGCCGCGGCGGTGCTCCAGACGCCGCCGTCCTGCCCACCGCCCCGCGTCCCGCCGGCCGCCTCGGCGACGGCGTCGCCGTCCGGCGGCATCCGCGCACTGCCGGCCGGTGCGGTGGGCGTACCGATCCGGCTGGCCGAGCCGGCGGCCCTCGCGGTGCTGCGCCCGGGCGCCCGCGTCGACCTGCTCGTCGTCCCGGCCGGCGGCTCGCCCGACCCGACGCTGCTGGCGCCCCGCGCGCTGGTGCTCGACGTGGTCGGCACCACCGGGGCTGTCGACGGCTCCTCGGCGCTCTACCTGGCGCTGCCGCCGGAGCAGGCCCGGCGGGCGGTCGGACTGCCGGAGGGCAGTCGCTTCGCCGTGGTCGTCCGCGGCTGACCCGAACCGGTCCGCCCTGGTGCCGTGCGGTCGGCCTCGGCCCGGCGCTGATCAGCCCCAGTGCGGGGGGCGTTCGGCGAGCAGCCAGTCGTCGCTGCCGCCGGGGCGCTCGCCCCAGCCGCGGTCGGTGTCGTCGCTTGTCTGCTCGGGCAGCACCACGAAGTCGTCGCTGAAGTCGACCACGCGGTCGTCGTCGTCGCGCGGTGTCCGGATGGCGGGGTCGGTCACGAGCAGCAACGATACCGCCGGACGGGCCGCCGGCTCGATCCCGCACACCGGCCGGGTCGTGTCGAGCCCGGCCGTACCGGGCCAAAGCTGCGGAATTCCATCACCGAGCGCGACGGGCCGCAGCGGCGGTGATCGACGCGTCGGGCGGCCGACCGGCCGGGGCGTTGGTAGCGTCGGACGGCGTGACGACGCCGAGCGGTGGCAGCCCCGACGACGAGACCTGGCGACGCCCGCAGCAACCGGCCACGGCCGGGGAGAACGCCTCCGGGGCGGTCCCCCCGGAAGCGGACGGCCCGAGCGGTCCTGGATCTCGGCCGGGCGGTGCCGGCAGAGATCATGACCCGGACCGCACCGGAGTTCCGGCCGGGACCACCGGGCAGCCCGATCCGGGCACCCCCGCGGCGGACCCGACCGCAGCCGGGAGGATCCACACCGCCGGAACCGACGCCGGAGACGCGGACACGCCGGAGGCCGCCGGGAACGCCAGCCCGTGGTCACGCGAGGCGGCCACCGACAGCCCGTGGGCCCGGTCCGAGGCGGCGGGCGGCTGGACGGTCGCCGGTGGCGCGTGGCCGGGTCCGCCCGGTGGCGGCACCCCTGCCTCGGGGTACGCGGGACCGCCGCCGAGCACGCCCCCACCGCCCGGGTGGCGGCCACCGGTACACGTGCAGCCGTCACCGCCCCGCCGGCTTCCGCCGCAGGACATGGCCGCGATGGACCAGGCGGAGCAGCGCGCGCAGCGGCTCACCTACGGCATCGGGGCCGCCGTCGCCGTGGTGCTGGTGCTGCTCACCTGTCTGCTGTGCTCGCGGGTGCTGTTCTGAGTCAGACGACGCCGTCCCAGACCATCTTGGCGCCGCTGTCCCCGGTCCAGTAGACGTACACGAGCGCGAAGACCGCGAGCACGGCCACCACGACGGTGAGCACCACCGGGAGCCAGCGAGGCAGGTCCCGGCCCGCGACGAAGCGGCTCGTCGACAGCACGAGCAGCAGCGCGGCGACGCCGAGCCCGAGCGCGAACCAGAACAGCATGTCGCCGTACTCGGCGTGCTCACTGATCTGCTGGAGCCGGTCCGGCGGGTAGCCCTTCGCGCGCAGGGCCTCCTCCAGTTCCTCGCCGGACTCGGTCGCCACCCAGGCGACGATCGGGGTGACGACGGCGAGCGCCACGACCGCCCAGTCGAGGCGGTGCCGCCAGCGGGGCAGCACCCCGTACCCGACGGCGAGCAGTGCCAGCAGCGGCACCAGCACCACCGCCGCGTGGATGACCAGCACGTGGGCCGGCAGACCGTTGATTTCCCTGAACACCGACACCTCCGGCGAGTGGGTGGTTTGGCGCGCTCAGCGTACGGCGTGCCGCCGTCTTCCTCGATACACGCGGGCGCGGCGGAACCCGTTCACCTGTGGCCCCGGCCACGGGTGAACGACGCTCGCTTGTCGGCCCGACTGCCCCGTGCTGTCATGGATCCATGTCCACAGGCGAGGAGCTGCTCCGGTCGAGGGGTCTACGGGTCACCCGGCCTCGCCTCGCCGTCCTGGACGTGCTCTCCGCCGGCGGCCACCTGGAGGTCGACGAGATCACCCGCCGGGTCCGCCAGCGCATCGACTCGGTCTCCACCCAGGCCGTCTACGACGTGCTCGGGGCCCTGTCCCGGGCCGGCCTGTCCCGCCGGATCGAGCCGGCCGGCAGTCCGGCGCGGTACGAGGCCCGGGTCGGCGACAATCACCACCACGTGGTGTGCCGGGGCTGCGGGCAGATCGCCGACGTGGACTGCGCGGTCGGCAGCGCCCCCTGCCTGGACCCGAACGTGGCGCACGGCTTCGAGCTGGACGAGGCGGAAGTGACCTTCTGGGGTCTCTGCCCGGCCTGCCAGTCCCGCCGCTCCGCCGACGACTGACAGTCGCGCCGAGGACGGCCGCCGCCTGGCCGCCGCACCGAGGACGGCGGACGGCGGCGCGTGGCACTCTTGATCGGTGGACACCGAAGACCTCGGCCTCTTCGGTCCGGGATCGGTCACGTGGAAGGTGCACGAGGAACCGATCCTGATCGTCGCCGGCCTGCGCTCGCTCTATCTCCAGGCGCTGCACCCCCGCACGATGGCCGGCGTCGCCCAGAACAGCAACTACCGCACCGACGCCTGGGGGCGGCTGGTCCGCACGGCGACGTACGTGGGGACGACGATCTACGGCACCACCGCCGAGGCCGAGGCGGCCGGGCGACGACTGCGTACGCGGCACGCCCGGATGCGCGCCACCGACCCGTTCACCGGTGAGGAGTTCCGCGTCGACGATCCGGAGCTGCTGCGGTGGGTGCACGTCACCGAGGTCGAGTCGTTCGTGAGCACCGCCCGGCGGGCCGGGCTGGCGCTGACCGACGACGAGGTGGACGGCTACTACACCGAGCAGCGCCGGTCGGCGGCCCTGGTGGGGCTGGGCCCGGGCGACGTGCCGGGCACCGCCGCGGAGGTGGCCGACTACTACCGGGACGTGCGCCCGCAGTTGCGGATGACCCGGGAGGCGGCCGAGACAGCGGTGTTCCTGACCGCGCCGCCGATCCCGTGGAAGCTCAGCCTGCCGGCGCGGGTCGGCCTGAACCTGGGCCCGCCGCGCTGGGCGTACTTCGGGATCGCCGCCACCGCGCTGGGGATGCTGCCGCCCTGGGCGTTGCGGCTGTACGGCGGGCTGGGCCTGCCCACCACCGCCCTGTCGGCGGACCTGAGCGCGCGGGCGCTGCGGCTGGCGCTGGCCGCGGTGCCCCGGCGCTACCGGGAGGGCCCGTTGCAGCAGGCCGCCAAGGAACGCGCCGCCCGCCTGACCGCGGCCTGACGGCGCAACGCACTCACTCCGGGCCGGCGAGGCGCTCGACTGCGGACCAGGGCTCCTTGCCCGGGGTCTGCGCGCCGGTCGGGCACGTACGCCGGTAGTCGCACCAGCCGCACCGCGGACCCGGCTCGGTGGGGAACGCCGTGTCGGGGTCGGCGCCGTCGGCCACCGCGCGCTCGGCGGCCATGATGTCGCGGGCGGTGTCCTCGGCGCGGGTGAGCTGCCGGTGCAGGGACTCCGGTGTGTGCTCGTGCGCGGCCACGGTGCCGGTGGGCAGGTGGTGCAGCTCGACCCGGCGGCACGGCTTGCGGAACACCCGCTCGGCCGCGTAAGCGTAGAGCGCGAGCGCCTGCGAGCCGCGCGCGTCGTCGGTGTCGAGGCCGGTGCGGCCGGTCTTGTAGTCGACGATGACCAGCTCGGGCCGCCCGTCGGGGCCGGGGCGCGAGTCGATCCGGTCGGTGCGGCCGTTGAACGCGAGCACAGCGGTCTTGACCGCGACCACCCGTTCCACGCCGACCGGCTCGTCGGCCGGATCGAGGCCCGTCACGTAGCTCTCCAGCCAGGTCAGTGCCCGCCGGAAGGCGTCGCGCTCCTGCTCGTCGTCGCGGTAGCCCTCGCGGACCCAGGCGCCCTTGAGCAGCGTGCCGAGCACCTCGGGGCGGCGGCGGCCGGCGTCCAGCGCGTACCAGTTCTTCAGCGCGGTGTGGACGCTCGCGCCGAGCGAGTTGTGCGCCCAGGGCGGGCCCTTGGGCGGCGCGGGCCGGTCCACGTAGGCGTAGCGGTAGCGGCGGGGGCAGTCCGCGTACGCGCCGAGCTTGCTCGGGGTGCATACGAACAGGCGTTCCGGCATGCCCTCGAAGCCGAGCTGCTCGGACTGCTCGGCGCGGGGTCGGGGAGCCCGGGAGCCGCTGGCTGCTGACGGTCGTCGCACCCGGAGAATCCTGCCATCCGGGTACGACACCGGACGACCCGCTCAGGCGTTGTTGAGGTACTGGGTGACGAACGCGGCGATCGCGTCGGCGATGAGCTGCACGGCGATGGCGGCCAGCAGCAGGCCGGCGATCCGGGTCAGCACCTCGATGCCGCCGGGACGCAGCACCTTGACGATCCCGCCGGAGAAGCGCAGCACCACCCAGACAGTGACCATCACCGCGACGATTGCCAGCCCGATGGCGAGGTAGTCGACGGGGCCGCCGGCCTGCTGCACGAACAGCATGGTCGCCACGATGGCGCCCGGCCCGGCCAGCAGCGGGGTGCCGAGCGGCACCAGCGCGATGTTCGAGGTGACCTGGTTGCTGGGGTCGTCCGCCTTGCCGGTCAGCAGCTCCAGCGCGACCAGGATCAGCAACAGGCCGCCCGCCGCCTGGAGGGCGGGCAGGTCGACGTGCAGGTACGCCAGGATCGTCTGCCCCGCCACCGCGAAGAGCACGATGACCACGAGCGCCAGCGCCACGGCCTGCCAGGCGGCCCGGTTCCGGTCGCGCGCGGGCAGCGGCCCGGTCAGCGCGAGGAAGATGGGCATCATGCCGGGCGGGTCGACGATCACCAGCAGGGTCACGAAGACCTCGCCGAAGAGCTTGAGATCCACGCCGACACGGTAGCCGTGCCGCCGCGGCACTTCAGCTCGAAGCGACAGGGGTCACCCCGCGGGCCAGCGCGACGATCCGCTCGTACGCCTCGGGCCCTGTGGTGTGCGCGCCGAGCCGGACGGTCTTGTGCGTGCCGTGGAAGTCGGACGAGCCGGTGACCAGTAGTCCCAGGTCGGCGGCGAGCCCGCGGACGTGCGCCCGCTCGGCCGGGTCGTGGTCCTCGTGGTCGGCCTCCAGCCCGGCCAGGCCGGCCGTCGCCAGGTCCGCGATCAGCTCGTCCGGCACGATCCGGCCGCGCCGACTCGCCTTGGGGTGGGCGAAGACGGGCACGCCGCCGGCCGCCCGCACCAGCGCCACCGCCCGGAACACCTCGATGTCGTCCTTCGGCAGCCGGTACCGCTCGCCGAGCCAGTCCGGACCGAAGGCCTCGGTGGTGGTGGCGACCAGGCCGGCCCGGATCAGCGCCTGCGCGATGTGCGGTCGGCCGACGGTGCCGCCGCCCGCGCCGGTCAGGATCTCCGTCCAGCTCACCGGGACGCCGTCGGCCTGGAGCAGCCGCACGATGCGCTCGCCGCGTTCCTCGCGGGCCCGGCGTACCCGGGCCAGCTCCGCGGCCAGGTGCGGCTCGGCCGGGTCGAACAGGTAGGCGAGCAGGTGCAGCGGGATCGCCGGCTCGGCGCCGGACCAGCGGCAGGAGATCTCCGCCCCACGGACGAGGGTGAGGCCGGGCGGCAGGGCGGCGACGGCGGGCGACCAGCCCGCTGTGGTGTCGTGGTCGGTGAGTGCCACCACGTCGAGCCCGGCGTCGGCGGCCGCCCGGACCAGGTCGGCGGGGGCCAGGGTGCCGTCGCTGGCGGTGGAGTGGGTGTGCAGGTCGATGCGGGCGGGGACGCTCACCCGCCCGACGCTACGCCCCGTCCGGCACCGCGGGGACGTCGGCCACCACCACCGGGTGGTCCTCCGGCGCCAGCCCTTCGACAGTCGCGGCCGTGGGCCGGTCACCGGCCAGCACCTGCTCGGGCTCGACCCGGACCAACCCGCCGCTCGCGTCCACGTGCAGCGCCACGCCGCCCCGGGTCCAGGCCACGCCGCCGGCCAGCACCGGGCCGGCCGGGTGGGTGACCGGGCGGGCCGGGTCGCCCAGGTCCACCAGGAGGGCGGTTCGCGACGTGCCGTTCGCGAGCAGCCACCGCCCGTCGGGGGAGACGGCGCCGAGCCCGTCGGTGGCCAGCTTCAGGCCGCATCCGGTACGCACCGGGGCGAGGTCGCGGGCCGGGTCGAGCAGGGCCAGGCAGAGCTGCTGGTCCCGGCCCGCGGCGACCAGGCCGACCACCCGACCGTCGGGCCGGGTGCCGTAGACGGTGCGGACGGCCGGGTTCACCGGACCCGGCTGCCCGCCCAGCGCGCGGTCCCAGACGCTCATCCCGCCGTCGCCGGGCTGCTGGATCAGCACCGTGTCACCGGCGAAACCGACCGGCACGGCACCCTCCGGCGCGGCGGTCCGGACCGGTGCGATGAGCTGACCGGCGACCACACCGGCGGCGATCACGTCCGTGCCGTCCCGCCAGGCGACCTGGCGGCCGTCCGGGGAGACCGCCACCGCGTCCGCGGCGGCGAGCATGACCTGCGGCGCGGCGCCACCGACCGGCACCCACCAGAGGGTACGGCCGGCGACGGTGGCCGCCGAGGTGAGCAGCCAGCCCTCCTGGTCGTGGATCCGCTGCGCCCGTTCGACGCCGCTCACCCCGGCCAGCTGCCGCCGTTCGCCGCCGCTGGTGTCCAGCCGGTCACCGACGAGCAGGTCGAGTTCGGCGCGGACCGGCCCGGAGCGGGTGACCGAGGACGGGCCGGACGGCGACGGGAAGAGGACGGGCGGGTCGCCGAGCACCACTGTGGGCGTGCCGCCGTCGCCGCCGGACGCGCTGATCTGGGCCACCCCGGTCGTGATGAAGACGGTGGCGACCCCGGCCAGCGCCAGGCCGGTGAGCGTCCGGCGCCGGCCCGTGCGCCGCGCCCGGCGCAGGATAGCCCCGGCCGGGTCGGCGGGCAGCGGACGGGACGTCGCGACGCGGCGGGTCAGCGTCTCCCGCAGCGCCCGCTCCAGCTCGTCGTCGCTCACGGGGAATGGACGCTCCGGGCTGCCCGTCCGGTTGTCAGCGTCGTGCGGGGTACCGCTCATCGGCTTTCCGCCGGGATCGGGGCCGCGGGGCGGACCGGAGTCGCCGGTGGGACCGGCCGGGGCACCCGGGCGGCGGGCCGTCGCGCCGGGGTACGGGCCGGCTCGGCGTCCCGCGCCGGGGGACGGACCGGCTCGGCGCCCCGCGCCGGCTCGGCGTCCCCGGCCGGCGGGACGGACCGGCCGGCCGAGGCGGGACCGGGCGGGGCGGGCGGGGTCGCGGTGGGCGCGTCGGCCGGTGCGGGCAGGCTCAGGGCCGCCTCGGAGCCGAGCCGGCGGCGTAGCGTGTTCAGCGCCCGGGAGGTCTGGCTCTTGACCGTGCCCGGGGAGATGTCCAGCAGCGCGGCGGTCTGCGCCTCGGACATGTCCTCGTAGAAGCGCAGCACCAGCACGGCCCGCTGCCGGGCGGGCAGCGCCTGGAGGTGCCGCCAGAGCGCGTCCCGGTCGAGTTGCTGCTCGATCTCGTCGACACCGGCGCGCTCCGGCAGCACCTCGGTGGGGCGCTCGCCGTGCCAGCGGCGCCGCCACCAGCTGGTGGACGTGTTGACCATGACCCGGCGGGCGTACGGCTCGATGGCGTCGATCCCGCCGAGCCGCTTCCAGGCGAGGTAGGTCTTGGTGAGCGCGGTCTGGAGCAGATCCTCGGCCGTGGCCCAGTCACCGGCGAGCAGGTACGCGGTGCGCAGCAGGGCGCCGGACCGGGCCGCGACGAACTCGCGGAACTCCTCCTCCAGCGGATCTCTGCTCACCACCACACTCATCTCCCCCCGTCCTGCCTGGCAGGATGCCACGGCCTGCCCGGTCGGGTCGATGGCGGAAGGTGCGCAGTCCATCCGATGTTCGGACGGAAAGTTTCAGGCTCCGTCGTCGGCCTTGGCCTCGTCGGCTTCCTTGCCCAGCCGCGCCTCGACCGCCTGCGGCTCGTACATCTCCTCGACCACGCGCAGGTAGAGCTCGTTCGGGTTGGGCAGGTTCTTGATCACCCGAAGTGCCTGTTCCTGACCGGCGGACTCCAGCACGAACGTGCCGTAGTTGAGGGCGCGGCCGGTCGGGCTCTGCTCGTACTTCATGTCGGTGACCCGGGTGAGCGGCATCATCGCGACCTGCCGGGTGATGATCCCGTTGACCACCATCACCCGCTTGTTGGTCAGGATGAACCGGTCGTACCACCAGTCGGCAACCTTCCAGGCGACCCAGCCCATCACGGCGAACCAGAGCAGCACGGCGACGGTGGTCAGCGCGCCGACGTCCCGCCCGGCGAGGAAGCCGGAGAGGTAGCCGAGCACGAACGTGGCCGCCACGCCGACGATGATCGGGGTGGTGAGGTGGATCCAGTGCCGCTTCCACTCGCCCCGGTACCGCTCGGTGGGGAAGAGGTAACGCGCCACGAGCGAGCTGGGCTCGTCCTCCAGCGGCAGCACCCGGCGGGGTGCCATGCCGGAGGCGTCTGACCGCAGCCCGGCCAGCTCGTCCTCGGAGATCGGCTGGTCCGGGAAGCCGTCCGGGTCACGCGCCCAGGCCCGGCCGGACCGCCCCTCACCGGCGTACGCGCTGCCGTAGCCGGCATCGTCCGCGTCCGCGTACGGACCGGGACCGTACGCACCTGGCGGGTCGTCCGGATCGATCCGCGGGATCGGCTCGGTGTCCCGCTCCCGGCGTGCCCGGTCGGGGTCGTCCGGGTCGAAGGGCGGACCGGAAGGGCTTCCCATGGGTGGCTAGGCGACGAGGTTGGTGAAGAAGTCGCCGAAGCCCTGTGCGATGTCCATGATGCCGCCGCCGAGGGACTTGAAGACGTCGGCGGCGGAGTTGGGCCGGTACGCAACAAAGAAGATCAAGAATGCGATGCCGGCCCAGGTGAGGACCTTCTTGACCATAGCGGGCCATCCTCTCGCGCGGCGCCGGGTCCGTTTACCGCAGCGGCACCCAGAGTATCAGCATGGTGTCTTACCGTGAATATCTGCGTCCGGTCTCCGACTCGCCGTGACGAGCCGGTCAGGCTCGTCCGTGCAAGTACGGAGACGGTGCGCCGTACACGAGTTCGGGCGGTGTCCACTCGGTGAGGTCGTGCAGCACGACTTCTTCCGCGAGGAGGTGACCCGCACTCGCCGGCCAGGCTATCGCATGGAGCCACATTCCCCGAGCCTCGCCGGCGTAGGCGCTTCGATCCGTTTCGGAGCGAACGAGCCACAGTGGAGTCGGATGGCCGCCCGCCCGGATCTTCGCGTGCGGCAGCCGCTCGGGATGACCAGGGCCGGGATCGGTGAGCGCCTCCTCCACCTGTGGACCGGGGTCGGGTCCGGGCAGTCCCGCGAAACGGGATCCGAGGCCGACGCCGGGTTCCTCGGCGACCAAGATCAGGTCGGCCGGCCCACCGTCCAGGGGGGCTGGTCCGGCGCAGGCGAGCAGCGTGGCCCGCACGCCCGCGCGGTCGTCGCCCGCCCACGCCACGCCGGTGAGCGTCCACCCCGGCGGGAGCGGCCACGGGCACCACAGCGGCATCCGGAGCCGGTCGGCCGGGTCCGGATCGGCCGCCACCCGCCCGACCACGCTGGCCATGATCTCGGCGCTGATGTGCTCCGGCACATGCAGCGGCGCGACCGGGCCGCAGCGGACGCACCGGTGCTCGGCGTGCATCAGGTCCGGCTCGCGCACCGGG
This sequence comes from Micromonospora sp. CNB394, assembly GCF_000374985.1. NCBI lineage: Bacteria > Bacillati > Actinomycetota > Actinomycetes > Micromonosporales > Micromonosporaceae > Micromonospora > Micromonospora sp. CNB394. The sequence continues at coordinate 19,746 of NZ_KB895872.1, forward strand.
CCCGCACATCTCGGACAACTCACCGCGACAGTCACACCCTCACCGTCGCCCCGGACTCGCCAGGCGTCAAGCGGGGCCGGCGGACGAACGTGGGATTTCCGCCCGGTGGTGGACCCACGCGGCGTTCAGTCCGGCGGCGGCCCGGCGTACGACCGGATCCAGGTGTGCATGGCGATGCCGCTGGCCACGCCCGCGTTGATGGACCGGGTCGAGCCGTACTGGGCGATGGAGAACAGCGCGTCGCAGGCCGATCGGGCCACCGCCGACAGCCCCGGCCCCTCCTGCCCGAACAGGAGCACGCAGCGGCGCGGCAGCACCGCCGTCTCCATCGGCCGGGAGCCGGGCAGGTTGTCGATCCCGACCACCGCCAGCCTTTCGCCGCGCGCCCACGCGACGAACTCCTCGATCGTCGGGTGGTGCCGGACGTGCTGGTAGCGGTCGGTCACCATGGCGCCGCGCCGGTTCCACCGCCGCCGCCCGACGATGTGCACCTCGGCGGCGAGGAAGGCGTTGGCGTTGCGGACCACGGTGCCGATGTTGAAGTCGTGCTGCCAGTTCTCGATCGCCACGTGGAAGTCGTGCCGGCGCCGGTCCAGGTCGGCCACCACCGCCTCGCGCCGCCAGTAACGGTAGCGGTCCACCACGTTGCGCCGGTCCCCGGCGGCGAGCAGCTCCGGGTCGTAGCGCGGGTCGTCCGGCGGGTCACCGGGCCACGGCCCCACACCCACGTCGAGCTGGTCGTCGGTCACGGTCTGCAGAGGGTACGGCCCGGCGGCACCCCCGGTCAGCGCAGGTCGAGCGCGCCGCCCAGCCGGTCGAGGAAACGCCTGTCGGCGGGGCTCGGCACGGTCTGCCCGGACCGGCACACCCGGGCGGCGACCGACTCCACCCACTGCCGGTACGCCGCCGAGTCGGCCGGATCGGCCCGGCGGCGCAGCACCCGTACCGCGGCCCGGACGGCGGCCAGCAAATCGACCAGGTCGGTCAGGTGCTCGTCCCGCTCGGTGACGCCGTCGTGGCGGGCGTAGATCGCGGCCACCACGGCGCGGACGAGATCGCTGTCGAAGGCCCGGCCGGCGGCCACCGCGTCCAGGCCGGCCAGACCGGCCGCGACCCCCCGCGGCGGGCGCCCGGGGCCGGGCGAGGCGGCGGCGACGAGGACGCGGCCCGGCAGGTCGGTCAGCAGGTCCCACTCCGCCACCGAGTAGGCGGCGGTGGCGACCGGTGCGGTGCGGCGACCGGGGGAAGGCGGCTCTCCGGCTACGGAGCGGCTCATGGGCACCTCCAGCCCGAGCATATGCCCCCGGACGAGGTCCGGACCCCGTCCCCGCCGAACGGAGAACGAGGCCCGGTGACCGGACGGACGCAGGTCAGCGCGGCTCGGGGAAGCTGGGACGCTCCGGGTCGACGCCGTCCGGGACGGCGGCGGCCGCGTACTCCCTCTTCGGCACCATGACCTTGCGGCGGAACACGCAGACGAGCGTGCCGTCCTGGTTGTAGCCGCGGGTCTCGACAGCCACCACGCCGCGGTCGGGCTTCGACGCCGACTCGCGCTTGTCCAGCACCGTCGTCTCGCCGTAGATGGTGTCGCCGTGGAAGGTCGGCGCGACGTGCCGCAGCGACTCGATCTCCAGGTTGGCGATCGCCTTGCCGCTGACGTCCGGTACGGACATGCCCAGCAGCAGCGAGTAGATGTAGTTGCCGACCACCACGTTGCGCTTGAACTGCGAGGCGGACTCGGCGTAGTGCGCGTCCATGTGCAGCGGGTGGTGGTTCATGGTGAGCAGGCAGAAGAGGTGGTCGTCGTACTCGGTGACCGTCTTGCCCGGCCAGTGCCGGTAGACGGCGCCGACCTCGAACTCCTCGTAGTAACGGCCGAACTGCATCCTGGTCCCCTTCACGGGCGGCGATGGAGTTCGGCACAGCATGCCTTATCGCTTGTTAAGGCGAGGGGCGGGGCGCTCAGCCGGCGGAAATGTCACACCGGGGGCACCGAGGTCCGGACGCAATGAGCGGCGGGGCCCTCCCCGGCACCCGCCGCCCACGCTCTGATGTGAAGAATTCTGCCGTACGACCACCTGGCACCGACAGAGACGGAGGTCACATTTACCTTTTCGTAACATTACTCAAAGTAACCGAAATGCGGTCGGTAAGCGATCTCCGCAGGCCGGATAGGCGCTTGTCAAGCCCGAAGTTACCGAGACGTAGCGGAAACTGGGCGCGATCTCCATGGAAACGCTCCCATCACGTCCCGTCACGCAAATGCGGCGTGCATTTGCGTTCCGCACGACCGACGCCAACAGATGGTGTTCGATGTGCCCAGGGTCACCGTCCCGGCGCCCAGCGTTTCGTCACCCGCGCGACGGGAATTCGGACGGACCGACCCTGGTTCCACCGGACGTACGACAATCCGCGGTGATCGGAGAGAGCAAATGGCAACGGTTGAGCTGACCACGGCCAACTTTGACGAGGTGACCGGCCAGGACGGGATCGTCCTGCTCGACTTCTGGGCGGACTGGTGCGGCCCGTGCAAGCGCTTCGCCCCGGTCTACGAGCGTTCCTCGGAGAAGCACCCGGACATCGCCTTCGGCAAGGTCGACACCGAGGCGCAGCAGGAGCTGGCGGCGAAGTTCAACATCAGCTCCATCCCGACGATCATGGCGATCCGTGACGGCGTGATCGTCTTCGCCCAGCCGGGCGCGCTGCCCGAGTCGGCGCTGGAGAACCTCATCGAGCAGGTCCAGGCGCTGGACATGGACGACGTCCGCAAGAAACTGGCCGAGCACAACCACTGACGCTCCGCACGCCGCCGGCCGGTGCCCGCCTCGGGCGCCGGCCGGCGGCGTCCTCGCGCCGCCGAACCGGCGGGACGGACAGTGAGGAATGACCGACTGAGGGACAATTTCGGCCGCTTCGCTCCCGTATCGTCACCACGCGATGGAGACCTTGACCGCCCGCGGGCGCGCGGTCCGACTGGGCGCCACAGTGATCGGCCTGGCGCTGTTGCTCTACGGCACCGTGCGCGGCACCGACGACGACTTCCCGTTCGGGCCGTTCCGGATGTACTCCACCTCCGAACCGCCGAACGCGCCCGCACCGGACACCCGCGTCGAAGGCGTCGACCGCACCGGGGCGGTGGTGCCGCTCGGCCAGGAGGCCACCGGCATCCGCCGGGCCGAGATCGAGGGGCAGCAGGACCGGTACGCCGCCGACCCGAGCCTGCTGCGGGCCGTCGTCGATGCGTTCGCCGAACGCCACCCGGGCGCACCGGAACTGGTGGAGGTCCGGATCGTGGTGCGCTGGTTCGACATCCAGGGCGGCCGTCCGACCGGCGAGTGGACCGACGAGACCGCCGTACGCTGGGAGACCGGCGGATGACCGCCTGGCTGACCGAGGCGGTCCCGCGCGGCCGGGTCGCCGCCTTCCGCACCCTGGTCTACCTCTTCGTCGCCGCCGATCTGGTCGTCTTCACCCCCTGGGTGCGCACCCGGGTCGACGTTCCCGGCGACCTCTACCAGCCGCTGTTCGTCGGCCGGCTGCTCCCGCTGCCCACCCCCACCCCGGCCCTGGTCGGCGTGGTGTTCTGGGCGCTGCTGGTCACCGCGCTGCTCGCCGCCACCGGCCGGGCGCACCGGCTGCTCGGCTGGACGGTCTTCGCGCTTTACCTCGAGTGGATGATCGTGGCGATGAGCTACGGCAAGGTCGACCACGACCGCTTCGCGCTCCTGGTCGCGCTCGCGGTGCTGCCCACCGCCGGCCGTGCCCGGCACGGCGACCCGATCCGTACCGAGGCGGGCGGCTGGGCGTTGCGGGTCACCCAGATCTCGGTCGTCTGCACGTACTTCCTCGCCGCCTGGGCCAAGTTCCGCTTCGGCGGGTGGGACTGGGCGACCGGCTCGGTGCTGGCCCGGGCGATCATCAGGCGCGGCACCGACCTCGCCGACCTGATCGCGCAGGTGCCGCACCTGCTGATCGTGGCGCAGTTCGGCATCCTCGCGTTCGAACTGCTCAGCCCACTGGTGTTCGTGCTGCGGGCCCGGTGGCGGACGATGACCGTCGGCTTCTTCTACTCGTTCCACCTGGTGACCATCGCGACGATCACCATCTCGTTCGCCCCGCACCTGGTGGCGATGACCAGTTTCCTGGCGCTGGAGAAGGTCCGCCCGGTGGTGTTCGTCAGGCGCCTGCTCGGCCGCCCGCCGCCGACGTCTCCCGCCGACGGGGAACCTGCGCTCGACCGGTCCGCGACGGCGACCGCCTGAGCGCGGGTACGCGACTCACGCGGTCGGCTCCGGCCGCCCGGCCGGGCCGTAGAGCCGCTCCCGGGCCTCCTGCGGCAGCGCGCAGGCGGCCGTCCCACCCGGCATCCGATGCCGGTTGCGGGCCACCCAGCGGTACGCGGGCCACGCCGCCGCGCGGACCGGCGGGAGGCGCAGCCCGGCCCCGGCGAACCGCCAGAGCGGCCCGCTGTCGCCGAGCAGCCGGGCGATGGCGTCGGGCCCGGCGGCCCGGGAGCCGTCGGCGCCCACCCACTGGACCGCCTCCTCGCACTCTGCCTCCGTCAGACCCAGCGCCGCCAGGTCGGCGAACTGCCACGGCACCACCCGGGCGCCGGTCGGGACACGACGCTCGATGAACTGCGCGCAACCGGTACAGAAGGCGCAGTCGCCGTCGTAGACGAAGGTCGACGTCTCCATGCCCCCATCCTGCACCGCCCCGGCTCGCGGCGGCGCGCGGTGTCCGGAGCATCACTTGCACTTCGTTCGTACGCATGTTCGAATGACTTCCATGCGCTGGGACAACCTCTCCGCTCCCCCGGACGAGGGGACTCCCGATCGGGCGACGCCGGCGGCTCCACCCCTGCCGCTGGCGCTGCCCGGCGCCGTCACCCGCACGTTCGACACCCCGGACTTCGCCGGCATGACCTTCTACGAGGTCCACGCCAAGTCGGTCATCAACCGGGTGCCCGGCCAGTCGCGGGTGCCGTTTGAGTGGACGATCAACCCCTACCGGGGCTGTTCGCACGCCTGCGTCTACTGCCTGGGCGGCGACACACCGATCCTGATGGCCGACGGCCGCACCAGAGCGATCAGCGAGCTGGAGCCCGGCGACCGGATCTACGGCACCCGGCGGCGCGGCGCCTACCGCCACTACGTCGTCACCACTGTGCTCGACAAGTGGTCGACCGTGAAGCGGGCCTACCGGGTCACCCTCGCCGACGGCACCACGCTCGTCGCCAGCGGCGACCACCGGTTCCTGACCGAACGCGGCTGGAAGCACGTCACCGGGACGATGCGCGGCGACGGGCGCCGTCCGCACCTGACCACCCGCAACCGCCTGCTGGGCACCGGCCGGTTCGCGGTGGCGCCGAAACGCTCGGCCGACTACCGCCGCGGTTACCTGCACGCCCTGGTCCGCGACGACGGTACCTCCGGCGACCGGCGCGACACCCGGTTCCGGCTGGCCACCGCCGAGGCGGAGGCGCTGGACCGGGCCGAGCGCCATCTGGCCGACGCGGGCGTCACCGTCGAGCGGGCCACCGTCGCCCGGGTGGGCCGCCGGTCGACGACCACTGTGGTCCGCACAGCCGGCCCGGCCGACGTCGTCACCGGGCTCTTCGAGCCATGCGACGAGACGACAGACGACTGGGCACTGGGCTACCTGGCCGGCATGTTCGACGCCGCCGGCACCTGCCACCAGGGCGTGTTCCGGATCAGCGTCGCCGACGACGAGAGCCGGGCCCGCACGGCCGGCGCGCTGGAGCGTTTCGGCTTCCGGTGGGCGCTCGACGTGCCGGGCACACCCGGTGCGGCGTGTCAGCTCCGGCTGACCGGCGGGCTGCCGGAGCGGCTGCGCTTCTTCCACCTCACCGACCCGGCCGTCACCGCCCGGCGCTCGATCGAGGGCATGGCGCTCAAGTGCGCGACGCGGCTCCAGGTGACCGCCGTGGAGGATCTCGGCCTGGAGCTTCCGCTGTGGGACATCACCACCGGCACCGGCGACTTCATCGCCAACGGCGTGGTGAGCCACAACTGCTTCGCCCGCAACACCCACACCTATCTCGACCTGGATCCGGGCACGGACTTCGACCGCAAGGTGATCGTCAAGGTCAACGCGGGCGAGCTGGTCCGCCGCGAGCTGGCCGCCCCGCGTTGGCGCGGCGCACACGTCGCCATGGGCACCAACGTGGACTGTTACCAGCGGGCCGAGGGCCGCTACCGGCTGATGCCGCCGATCATCGAGGCGCTGCGCGACTTCGCGAACCCGTTCTCCATCCTGACCAAGGGCACGCTGCTGCTGCGTGACCTGCCCCTGTTGCGTCAGGCGGCCGAGGTGACACGGGTCGGGCTGTCGTACTCGGTGGGGTTCGTGGACGAGGCGCTCTGGCGGGCGGCCGAACCCGGTACGCCGAGCCCGCGCCGCCGCCTCGACGCGGTACGCACCCTCACCGACGCCGGCTTCTCCGTCGGCGTGCTGATGGCGCCGATCCTGCCCGGCCTCAGCGACGACGAGGAGTCGATCGACGCCACTGTCGCTGCCATCGCCGCCTCCGGCGCGGCGAGCGTGACGCCGTTGCCGCTGCACCTGCGGCCCGGCGCCCGGGAGTGGTACGCCCGCTGGCTGGCCCGGGAGTTTCCCCACCTGGTGCCCCGCTACCGGCAGCTCTACCAGGCCGGCTCGTACGCGCCCCAGGCTTACCAGCGGGAGGTCACCGCGCGGGTGCGGATGGCGGCCCGCCGGCACGGGCTGCACCGGGGCGGGACCAGCGACAATCGCCGACTGCCGGAGACCCCGCCGCCCACCCCGGCCGCCGAACAGCTCTCCCTGCTGTAGCGGTAATGCCCCTGAGGTTGACCACCTCGATATGTGTCCGGGAGTCTCGGTGGATCTTCTCGTAGGTGTCGGGGCTGACCTTTCCCAGACGGCCGTACCAGGCGGCAGCGTTCTAGCGATACATGCTTCACGATCTCATTGGCCTGCTTCGGCTCAGCGTCCTTGCGCCGCGACCGACGCAACTCATCCACCCTCGTGGGTGGTCGGCCGATCGTCACGCTGACCGCGGTCGGCCTCTTCTTGGCGGATCCAATTGCGCAACACCTCGTGATGTACACCAAGCTGCCGCGCCAGCTGGCGGAACGCGGGCTTCGGTTGCGACTCCCGGTACAACGCACCGCACGTCCAGGCAGCTCATCGAGCACTTCTTCGGTGCTGCCACGGATGACTCCCTTCAGCGACATCGACGCATGATCGACAGCCTCAGAGCGACCGGGGGAACCTCACTTCCGCGCTGCGGCAAGCTGCGCTCGACCGCGACGGCCCGGGGTTGTCATTCGGCGTCAGCAGGCAAGGTGTCTCCGTCATCGATCCCCAGCCTTGATGCGCGAACCCTGAACTTCCGTGTGATGACCCATCCCAGCACCGAGTGTGCGATTATCGCACCATGGCTGATGGTTGGGACTGGCCCCTCGTCGGTGAGCAGGTACGGCAAGCCCGGTTGTCGCTGGGGATCTCGCAGCAGGATCTCGCGGCGACGGTGGGGCTGGACCGCACAATGCTGGCCAAGGTCGAGGCTGGCAGCCGCCGTTTGGACGGCATGGAGCTAGCTCGGCTTTCCAGGGCACTAAGAGTGTCCATGGAGTACTTGATTCAGCCGCCGCCGACGGTGCTGTCCAGACGAGCGGCCCCGTTGACCGAGGAAACGGACACTCAGGCAGCACGATCGTCGGAACGCCTCGAGATCGCCATGATTGAGTGGCTGCGCAACGTCCAGCAGTTGCTGGATCTTGGCGTATTGCGTACCCGTCCACTGCTTCGCTACTCGCACTCAGTGGAATCCGAGGATGATGCGCGTCAGACAGCCCGGTGGCTGCGACAGCGGTTCGGGCTCGGCGATGCACCGATCGGCAGCGTCATGGACGTCTGCGAGCGCGCAGGTCAGTGGGTACTGGTCACCGACCTTCCAGGCGACGGAGCATCGCTCGTCGAGGGCGACATCGCGGTTGCTGTCGTAAGCACTGCGGGCGATCCCGGCCGCCGTCGGGCTACCGCTGCACACGAGTTGGGGCATCTCATCATTGGTGATGAGTATTCCGCCGACCTCGGCGTGAGTGCCTCGCGTGCAGAACGGGAAGCGGTGATTGATGCCTTTGCCGCAGAACTGCTGCTGCCCGTGCAAGCGATTGCCGCAGCCGGAGCCCGCGGGACGGTGAGCCGGGACCAGATCGTGAGCTATGCGGCTCGATACCGTACCTCTTGGTTGCTGGCGTTGCGGCAGGCTGAGCAGGCAGGGACCATCGACGCAGAGACGCGTAGATCCTGGAGTCAGGTTCGGCCCACGCACGTGGAGTTTATGGAGGCATTGGGCTGGGCGCCGCAGCCCGACCTCGAGTCGGTGCGGGTACCGCCCACCTACGCACAGGCCGTGTTGGAAGCGTGGCGGAACAGGCGCATCACCCGGGCGAGGGCTCTGGAGTTGATGCATGGCCACATCGTCGACGCGGATCTGCCGCAGGAGGACGACCTGGAGGTCGCGCCGTGAGCCTGTCGGCGCAAGCCAACCCCGTCCTTGTACTCGACACGATGGTTCTCAGCCACTTCACTCTCGCTGACCGGCTGGACGTCTTGCAGGACCTGCTGCTCGATGCCGAGTGTTGGACGACTCAGGTGGTTCGGGAGGAGTTGCGGGCGGGATCTGAGGATCATCGTGAACTGACCGCCGCTTGCGAGGCGGATTGGCTGACCACTGCCCAGCTAGACACCCTCGATGAGGTGCGGTGCTTCACCAAATGGGCCGCGCGGCTCGGCTCGGGTGAGCGCGACCTCCCTGTCTGACCCGAAAATCCAACGGTGAGTAGGCAGGCCGAAGGCACCCGGCGTAGCGCAGCGGAGCCGGGTGTGGATGGTGGTCTGGGGTTATGGGTTCAGGCCGCCTCTGGTTCGACGATGATGGCTTTGCCGCCGTGAATGACGATCTTCTGGCCGGTGACGGCTTGGAGAGCTGCGGCGAGGTTACGGGCTCGGCGTTCGGCGTTGATCCGGGTTTCGTAGTAGTCGGAGCCGAGGTCCTGGAAGCGACTCTCGGGGTCGGACAATAGGTGCCAGACGACGGTCAGGATGCTGTT
>NZ_KB895873.1:0-27331 GCF_000374985.1 Micromonospora sp. CNB394
AGCATCCTGACCGTCGTCTGGCACCTATTGTCCGACCCCGAGAGTCGCTTCCAGGACCTCGGCTCCGACTACTACGAAACCCGGATCAACGCCGAACGCCGAGCCCGTAACCTCGCCGCAGCTCTCCAAGCCGTCACCGGCCAGAAGATCGTCATTCACGGCGGCAAAGCCATCATCGTCGAACCAGAGGCGGCCTGAACCCATAACCCCAGACCACCATCCACACCCGGCTCCGCTGCGCTACGCCGGGTGCCTTCGGCCTGCCTACTCACCGTTGGATTTTCGGGTCAGCGGCAGATACACCGCGACCCGGTCCTGGTAGAGCTCGAACTGGCGGGCCGCGGCCTGCAGCAGCGCCGACTTGCCCAGCTGCCGGCCGCCGTAGAGCAGGTTCGCGCCGTACGGGTCGAGGATGCTCTTGCGTTCGTCAACGCGGCCGAAGAACATCTCCCTGGGCAGCGCGTCGTGTCCGCTCGGGTGGTACGGGTTGGTCGCCGCGTACGGCAGCAGGATCCGTTCGGTCGTGGCGAACAGCCCGCCTCCGCGGGCGGCGAGGAACGCGATCGCGGCGTCGTCGACGACCATGACCGGCCGGTCGGCGCGGGCCGCGCACTCCTTGGCCAGGACTTTGCGGTGGTCGGCGGACATGCTGCCGAACAGCAAGACGAGGATCGGGTCGCTGCTCTGATCCTGCTCCACCCAGGTCAGCAGCGTGGCGGCGTCCTGCACGCCCCAGCACAGCATCACCTTCAGCAGGTCACCGGCGCGAGACCCGAACGCCGGAACCCGTGCCCCACCGGTCAGCTTGACGCCGGTGAGCTCGACCCATTTCCGGGTCGGGGCGTTACCGAGCTTGTACGGGGTCCTTTCGTTGGTGAACTCGACACCAGCCAGCCGAAGCGCATACCCGAGCACCGACTTCGTCCGCTGGTGGCGCAACGACTGCCGTTCCGTGGTCATCCGGTGCCACTGCTCGAGGCCCTCGACGGCGTTGGTCCGTTCAAAATCGTTGAGCCGGCTGAAGTCGAGGCCGTTGTGGGTGTCCCCGTCCCGGGCAGCCCGGATCAGCGCCGGGGGGACACCGTCGGTGGCGGCGCCGAGGACAGCGAGGAACTTCTCCAGGTCGGTCGAGCGGATGGTGCTGGGTGGATCCTCTCCAGCGAGGATGTTGAGCAGGTACTCCTCGGCGGTGGCGAGGTCTCCGGTGTCGATGCGGGCGTTGATGAGCTCCGCGGCGTTGTCGGAGACCTTCGGACCGGTGTTGTTGGCCGCCCGGCTGGCGGCCTCATTGAGCTCGATCGTGACACGGCTTCGCATCGCCTCCTGAGCCTTGCTGGCGTACTCGGGCAGACGGCCTGCGATGTCTTCGAGCTGGCGTCGGACCGCTCCCAGGTCGGTGCGCTTGGGGTTGGCTGCCTCCAGCTCGGCGATGACCCGGGAGTTGTCAGCGTGGCTGAGCTGTCCCAGCCGGGCGGCTTTCTCCACCTGCGTGGCGACATCCGCCCGCAACGCCCGCACCTCGTTCTGCGACCGGGCGATGCTGCCCTCGAGGCGGTCCACCATCTCCTCGACCCGCAGTGGGTCTGCGTCTGCGACCGCGTCGATGATGATCCGCGCCGCCCCGTAGTCCTCGATGGCAAGCCGGGCGTCGAACGCGGCCGCCCACGACGTCGCCACCGCTGACTCGATGTCGGCGATCGTCACCGGCCTGGCGGGGTTCAGTTTCGCGTCGACCGGCAGGGCCGGGCTGCGCAGCAGCTCCCGGTTGAGGACGATGTTCGGGTCCGGTTCGGTCCCGCTGAGACTGGTTCCGTCGAGCAGCTCGACACTGCGGGCAACGCTTTCCCGGCAAGCAGCCGCTGCGGCGGCGAGGAGAACGTCGTCGCTGCCCGCCGTGTCGCGCAGTTCGATGTCGGCGTCGACCCATCCGGCGCGGACCTCGTTGCGCAGCTCCGCCAGTTGCGGGGGCACCTGAAGGCTGTCTCGGGCCGCGTCCGGGTTCGCCCGGACCGCGTCGACCCAGGCGCCGACGGCGTCGAGGCATTCACGCGCGTGGTCGGTGAGGCGCCGACGGGCCGCACCTTCCAGCGGCCGGGAGTTCTTTGCCCGGATCTGGGCGTCTTCACGCATCAGTTCCTCGACGATTGCCTCCCGGCGGGCGAACTTGCGCAGCCGTTCGACGGCGACGTCGATGTCGACGCGACGGTCGTGGGCGGCGATGTCGAGCACCTGGCCGATGAGCCCGTCGGCAGACCACCAGCGGTCGGCGATCTGCTGCGCGCGGGCGAACCGCACGGTCCGCAGCCGGTCGCGTGCCTGTGCGGCGGCCTCGACGGCGGTGGCGATGCTCTGGTCGGCTCCTGCGATCGGGGCGAGCGCGGCGAGGATCGCGCTGCTGGACAGCAGGCCGCGGGCGGAGGCGGTGCCGATCGCGCCGGCGACCCGGGCCAGGTGTGGCAGTTCGTGCAAAGAGCCGACCAGGCCCTCCAGGATCGTGCCGGCGTTCGGGTCGGCGGTCACCAGCGCCCCGCGGACGGCGGCGGCGAGCAGCGCCAGCTGGGAGGCGCGGTCGCCGTCGAAGTGGTGTACGTGGAGCGTGTCGAGGTCGGCGCGCAGCATGGCCGAAGTGGCGCCGCTTTCGCTGCGGACCGCTTCGGACAGCGTGAGCATGCGCAGCGCCTGGGCGCGGATGACGTTCCCCCGGGCGGTCGCGGCGTGGAACGCCAGACAGTAGCGCCGTCTGCGTAGCAGCGACGCCATGAGGCTGTCGTCCGCGGCGTCGTCGGGTTTCCGCGGTGCGCCAGCTGGCCGATGCTGCTCAGACGGCGCCTTTGGCTGCAGACTGATCAGGTCGGCTCCGTCGCTGGGCTGGTCACCGGGCCCGTCCTGCGCCGCCGCGTCGGCGGCGGCGCGGGGCTCGATCGCCTCCGCCCTTGTGGCCGCACCAGTGCCGTTGTCTCGTGTGCTCACGGGGTCGTCATGACCGCAGCCGTTGGCCGTGACCGGCGCGACGCTGCCGGCGGTGCCGTCCGGGGCGGCCGGCGATTCGTTGACAGCGATGCCGTCGGAGACGGCGGGCGCACCGTTCGGCGGGGCGGTCGCTACCGCTACGGCGAAGGTAGTCCGGGCCTCTGACGCCGGCGCGTCCACGCTCTCGGCGGAATCGTCTTGGTGGGCGGCGGCGTTGTGTGCGCCGGTGGTGTCGTCGGTCCTGGCGGTCAGCTTTCCCATGAGTGCGACGACCAGCACCGAGCCGAGCTCCGTGGGCAGGTGCTGCTGCGCGGTGGAGTACAGGTGTGTCGCCTGCGCGATGTCGTCGGCTTCGGCGGCGTCGATGATCTGCAGCAGGGTGATGAGCGCGGTGACGTGGTTGCGCTGGTCGTCATCCCAGCAGTCGGTGTCGAGGAGTTGCTGGGCGAGCTGTCGGACGCCGGCCAGCATGTCGGCGCTCGTGTCGGGTCCGGACAGGTGCGTCAGCCGGGTCAACTGTTCGCGTGCTGTGCGGTCTTTGTCCTGTACGGCTGAGGCACGGTCGAGCGCGGCGGCGAGTTCGGCGCAGTCGTCACCGAAGTCGGGGTCCACGCCGAGGCCGGCGAGGACGGCCCGGGCATGCGTGACGACCGTGCCCAGCTCGGCGACCCGGTCGAGCAGGTGCTGATCGGGCAGCTTTGACGCGGCGAGAGCGTCGAATATCTGCTGGGTGGCATCGTGGGCGGTGTCGACGGTAGTACGCAACCGGACGGCGAGTTCCGCGACGGTCGTGTCCGCCGCCGGGCCCCCTTCGACGTCGGCGTCCGTCACCGCGGTGGTGACGTCTGGCCGGTGAGCGCCGGTTTCAGTGGGACCGTGGTGGCTGGCGGCTAACCCTACGGTGGTTTCGCCCCTGTCTGGCATGTCTGCCCCGTCTTCTGTTTCTGTGTCCGAACCGGGGTCGCTGATCGCGTCGGCTCCCAGCACTTCCAAGCGGGCGCAGGCGGCGGCGATGTCGTTGACCACCTCCGCAGGCCAGGTCGGCAGGGCCAGTCCGCTGGTGAGCGCAAGCCGCAGTGCGGCGACGACCTGTGGCAGGTCGTACCAGAACACGAGAACCATCAGCCGGACGGCGTTGGCCTGGCTGGCGTCGTCGACCAGCGCCTTGCGCAACGCGTCGTCATCCCGGTCGGTCAGCCATGCGTCGAGTGGTTCCATCAGCCGCCGCAGGACCGGCCGGGTGATGGTGCGTGCCGCCCGTCTGCGGTCTGCGGTGGTCCAGGTACGTAGCTTGGCCAACCCGTTGGCGGCCGCGATCGGGACGGGTTTCCTCGCCGATGGCACACGCAGGTGGCTCAGGAAGTCGGTGCGCTCCGGGTTGGGGATGCGCCAGACGAGGTCGGCGAACTCCTCCGGGGTCAAGACCTTGAATGCCGCCTCCAGCGCGTCGTTGAGAAGCTCGAGCTGGGCGGCGAGTTCGGCCTTCGCGGTGTATCCCTGCCGCTCTTCGTCGTCGGTGGCCTCGGCGGCCAGCTCGGCAAACCCTTCCGAGGTGCAGATCAGCACCGGTGTGTGACGGTGACGGTGACGCAGGCGACCACTCATCTGGGGGTGTGACTCCTATCCGCGGAGGGCTGTGTGCTGGCGGCCGGTGGACGGGCGAGACGTCAGTAGAACAAGCGGGCATGACATCGACGACGTCGGCGAGGGGAGGTCGTCGGTGTCATGTCAGCGGTAGCCACAATGGACCCGGATCACTTCCCCTGCGGTGTCCTTTGACGAAGGTGAACCCGTCGGGCAGTCTCGTGTCGGCGTGCTGGCCCCATACTCTCCGGACGTGCCGGGCATAGTTCTCCTTCGCCTGGTCGCTGGCGCGGTACCCGCTCGGAAGCGCCCGGCAGTTGGGCGGCACCCAATGCTCGCGGGTGCGCTCCCGCAGCGCCGCGTGCCGCTGTTGCGCCGCGGCGTAGTCGGCGTGCTGGCGGGCCGACTGGCTGGGCCACCACACGAACGTGTCCGGTCCACCGCTTCCCGGCTTGTCGGGACGTCCCGGGTTCGGTTCACGGGTGAGCTTGCCGGCGTCCACAAGACGTTCACAGGTGTAGATCACCTGCCACATCAGCGGCGGGTTGTCGAAGTCTGCGCCGAACATGACGCCGAGCAATTGTTTGCCGGTCAGCCTGCGGGAGCCGAACGTGCCCTCAGTGCCGTGACGGCGAAACGCGGCGAGGATCAGCCGCCGCAGCGGGTCGATCCCCTGGTATTTCGCCGGCACCGTCGGCGGTGCCGGTTCGTCGTCTGCGTCCGGCTTGGTGCCGTCAGTCTCCTCGGGTGCCGGGTCGGGGTCGAGGTCGATTCCGAGGGCGGTGGCAAGCAGTCGATGGTCGGCGTCCCAGCGGAACTCGTCACCGTAGGGCAGCGGCCGTTCGAGCAACGTCGTCGTAGCGGCCAGTCTGCGGGCGCTGCGGGCGAGCGAGACCATGACCTTGATCCCCGGGTAGAACGACAGCGGCCAGGCGACACCGGTCAGCGCCCCGTCGCCGTGTTCGACCGTATGGATCCTCTCGTCGTCGGAGAGGTCGTCGCCGTCGTGGTGCAGTTCGATGACGAGGGCGCCGTCGGCGAGCATGGCGGCGATCCGGTCAGGTACCGGCAGGGTGTCGTTGTCGAGGTGGATTGGTCGCAGCGCCACGGTGTACACGGCGATGTTGTCGTCGAGGTGTTCGACAACGACCTCGTCTCCGGCGGGTCCTTCTGTCTCGGTGTCGTCCGGTTCCGGGTCGATCGTGTCAGGGTCCGGACCGGTTTCCCGCTGATCCGTGCAGGTGCCGGTGATCGCTTCGGTGGCGTCAGTCGGCTGCTGGATTTCGGCCGGATCGGTTGCGCCGGTACCGTCATTGGTGCTCTGGGACGGCGGCTGTGACTGGTGGTAGCCGAGCCCGAGGGGTCGTAGCGGGTCGACGTCGCTCAGGTCCGCTGGGACCGGGGACGGTTGCGCCAGCCACACGCCGCCCACCTGCCACAGGTCGTCGACGCGCAGGTGGACTCCGTTCGGCTGCAAACCGTCGACGGCTGCCGTGGCGTGGTCGGCGACCGCGAGGTTGGCGTGCACGACCGCTTCGGCGGCCGCGGTGAGCTCGAAGGGGTCGACGTCGACGTCTTCCGGGTCGGTGGCGAAGACCTCGTCGACTCTGCCAGCCAGCCACGGCCATACACCGGTGAACCGTGGTCCGGTCCCCGACCGTGCGATGGTGTGGACTAGGTCGTCGAGGTCTTCCCCGCCCAGCAGGCCGGGGTCTTCCCGCCGGTGGCGGTACCGGTCGACCGGGGCGGCGTAGCCGCCCCATCGACGCAGGTGCGGTGCGACGTCCAGCAGTTTGTCGATCGTGTGCAGCGCCGTCTGCAACGCTACGGCGAGGGTGTCGTCGTCGTGCGGGTCGATCAGCAGACCGCCGAGCGGTCCACCTATCAGTAGTGGTCTGCCGGCGGTGAGCAGATGGTGGGCGTACAGGGCGATGTCGTCGAGGCCAGCCAGCCGAGGACCGGGGTAGCAGACCTGTCCTGTCAGGTGTCCACGCTCGTCGAGGAGCACACCACGCTGGCGCAGCCGGTGAAGTTCGGCGCGTTCCCGGGGTGTGAGTGGAGCGCCGAACGCTTCCGGGTCGACGATCACGCGTTCCGACCGGCAGCCGGTGTCGTCGAGGACCGCCGGTGCTCCAGACAGGCGTGCAGGGACCCACCCATCCGGGTGGACGCCGTCGGCGGCGCCGAAGCGGGCGACGACCTCTGCCCACAGCGACTGCTGACCCCGTTCGATGCGCACGAACGTGCCGACGGGCAGCGCCGGCAGCGTCGCGGCATCGGTGGTCAGCCGCACAAACAGTTCGGGGTCGAGGACGGCGGCCTGGTAACCGCGGGCCTGCAGGTCGAAGCCGAAGTGAAGCGCGTTGAACGCGGTGGTGGTGTGCAGCGGCGCCCGGCGAACGTGGGCGACCTGCTCGAGGTAGGCGATGATGGCCGCGCGTACCGCGTCGGGGATGTCGTCGACGTCGCGTAGCAGGTCGTCGGTGAACAGCGGTTCGTCGTGGAACGGTCGCCATGTCGGTGTCGCGGTCATCGTCATCGGGCGGCTCCTGCCTGCCGCGCCGCGGCGCGGGCGTTGTCACGGTCGACGTGCCGGCGAAGCCGCCAGACCCGGACGCCGTCTGTCAGGGCCGCCTCGCCGGCGGCTTCAAGCCGGGCGAGCGCGTCGGTGACGTGGGTGAGCTTCATGCCGGGGTCGACGCCGCGCAGCCGGTGGTAAAGCAGCTGCGGCCACAGCGGTCGCAGCCGACCGGAGCGGCTGTCGCGGTAGGCTTCGTCGCCGCGCAGGACCCGGTGCAGCATCCCGGCGGTCAGGCCGTGGAAGTTGTCCCACAGCAGCGCCCGCAGGTAGCGGTCGACCGCCGCCTGGTATGGCGCGCCGTCACGGTCGGCGGCCGGCCGCGGCCGCGGGGTGTTCAACGCGTTCAGCAGCACCGGTGTCGGTGTGGTGTCGGCGCTCGACGACCAGCAGGTGGAGCAACGGCACGCGGCGGTGCTGCAGGTGCCGTCGGGTACCGACTGCCCAGGCTGACCGAAGTACTCGGCGAAGCCGACGTTGGCGCACTGGGCCTGCTCGGCGTACCAGCCCCGCAGCGCGGTGAGCTCGGTGTTCAACCGGGCCCGGTGGGCGTTCATCCGGGTGGCGAAGTCAGCGGGCAGCCGGCCGGTCCGGTCGAGCATCCGCACCGAGACCAGGGTCTGGGTGTTGCCGGCCTGGGAGACGTCGACGACGCCGAGGTCGTGCAGGGTCGCCAGCAGCGCCCAAGTGCCGGCGACGTCGTCGGCGAGGCCGTCGTAGCCGGTCACGGTTGCGGTGAGCTGTTGGTGGACGTCGGTGAGCTGGTGACGTCCCGGCCGGGTCGCGGCGAGCTGCTGCACGACCGCAGCCGCGTCGGCGAGGGTGTCGTCGCAGCGGATCGGATCGTCGAGCGGGGTCAGCGTGACCGTCGCCGGGAAGTCGCCGCAGTCGTCGACCGTTCCGGCCGCGTCGAGGGCGGCGAGCGCCCGGATCACCGCGGTGCGGTACATCGTCATCGTCGCCGGTTTGCGGGCGTCGTCGAGCGACATCCACCCGGCGTCGACCTCCTCGCCGATGACGATGTCGGCGACGTGGTCGGGGTTGAGCACTCCGCTGCCCCGGGCGGCGGCCACGACTGCGTTCCCGATGCGCTGCAAGGTCGGGTTCGCCAGACCTTGCGAGATCATCCAGGCGACGGTCCGGAAACCACGGCCGGTGCCTAGGGCGAGCCCGTACGACGGTGCGGTGATCTCCGCGGGGTCACAGCCAGCCTGGTCACGGCCGGCGCGGCCGAGTTGCTGGTACAGCCCGGCGAGGTCGGTGGGTGGGGAGACCACGAACACGCAGCGGATGTCGCCACGGTTGACCCCGAGACCGAATGCGCTGGTCGCCACTATCAGCAGCGGAACGTACCCCTCCTCCCCGTTCTTGGGCGCGTCGCGGAACTCGGTGAGGACCGCCGCTTTCTCCGCCTCCGACAGCCGGCCGTGGAAGCGGCGCACCCGCCGGGTTTCGCCCTCTCCCACGAACTCGCGCAGGTGCGCGTACAGCGTGTCGACCTCCCGGACGGTCAGGCAGTAGAAGATCGCATGGTCGTCGCAGGCGGAGGTGACCGCTTCGGCGAGCCCAGCGACGACGTTCGGACCGGCGGCCCGGAACGTCCGCCGGTAGATCGCAAGTTCCGGCCGTAGCGGGTCTGCGGTGACGGTGACAAGAGGTTCACCGGCGGACGGGGTCTCGGGCAGACCGAACAGGCCGCTGCGCAGCCCGGCGCGCACCCCACGGTTGGCGGTGGCGGTGACCGCGGTGACCCGGACGCCGTGCCGGTCGCGCAGCTCAGTCAGCAGACCGGCGGCGCGGCGGAAGCTGGGGCGGAAGTCGTCACCCCATTGCACGAACGTGTGAGCCTCGTCGACGGCGACCCGCCGCAGCTGCCCGTTGGTCGCCCCGGTGCGCAGCAGCTGCTGGAACCGCCGGTTGCCCAGTCGTTCCGGGGAAATGTAGACCAACTTGATGCCGTGGTCGTGGACACCGGTGAGCTGTTCAGCGACCTCGGTCTTGCCGCGGCGGCTGTTGGACTCGGCCATCGGCCCGACGAGGGCACGGACGGCGCCGCCCACGCTGGCGTTGAGTTCAAGGGCCTGGTCGGCCATCAACGCCACGAGCGGTGACACGACGACGGTGACGCCGGTCAACGCAAGCGCGGGCAGCTGGAACGTGTAGGACTTGCCGAAACCGGTCGGCAGCAGCGCGAGCACGTCAGCCTTGTCGGCGACCGCGCGGATCACCTGCTCCTGCTGGTCGCGCAGCTGCAGTGGGACGTCGGAGAACCGCAGGTACCCGGCGATCTGGGAGCAGCGTTCGACGAGCAGGTCACCGAGTTTACCTTCGGCACGGGCAGTGGTTTCGGTGTCGTCGTCGATGCGGGCGGCGAGAATCTTGCGGGTGGCCGGCAGCAGGGTGTGTTCAGCGAGCGCGTCAGCGGTGCACAGCTCGTCGGCCCGCGCGGCAGCGATCTTTCCGCAGTCGGCGAGGAATCGCCAGATCCGCTCCCAGCCGTCAGCCATCGTCGTCAGGTTCCCACCGGCGGCCTCCCCCGTGTCGGGATCGGCGACCAGCAGCCCGGGGTCAAGCGACTCGAGGAACACCCGCCGGTAGCTTCGCCGTAGCGCGGTCTGGCCGGCGAGTTTGCGGTCGCTGATGATCACGACACCGCGGTGGTGGGCTGACCGGATCAGCCGGCCGACGGCCTGCCGCAGATCCATCGCCGCTAAGGGCAGGTAGTACGACTCGGTCGCGACCCGGTCCGGATCCGGATGGCCGGTGTCAGCGGCCCGGCGGGCGACCGCGGCGCGGCGGGCGGCGACGACCGGGTCGGCGAACGGCGCGAATGGCAGCTTGTTGATCCACACCAGCGACAGCCGCTCGGCGGGAAAGTCGACCCCCTGCCACATCCCGCGGGTCGCGACGCAGAACCCTCCGGTTTCGGTGAACGCCCGCGCCGCCCGCGCGTTGCCGAGGATCGGGGCGACCGCAACCGGGACGTCCGGCGCGACCGCGGGCAGTTCGGCGAGCAGCCGTTCGGAGATCGCCGACGCCGCCCCTGTCGACGTGGTCAGCACCAGCGCACCACCGGTGAACACACCGGTGGCCGCGCTGCCGTCATAACCGGCGGTTTCCGGGCGGATTACCTCTCGGGCGTAGCCGGTGAGGTGGTGGGCGACGGTGCGGACCGCACCGTCGGCCTGCTCCGCCCAGCTGGGGAAGTCGGTCAGACACACCAGTCTCGCCTGGGAGGCGAGGTCGAACGGGCCGGGCAGGTAGTGGGCGTCGACGTCGGATCCCAGTCCGAGCCGACTGCGGATGTAGTCCCATCGGCCGGATACCTGCAGCGTCGCCGACACGTAGAAGATCCGGTCGAACCTCGACCGGGCGAGCCTCCACTGCGGGTCGTGGGCCAGTTCGATCGGCGCGGACGTCACGGTGAACGCGTACCGGCGGGCGGAGACACTCAGGCCTTCCAGCTCCAGTTCGGTGGCGAACACGACCCGGTTCGACACCACCGGCGCCGATCCGGAGTCGTCCGGCATGAGGTCCGGCCTAGCGTCGTCAGCGCCGACCTCGCCGAGGCGCTCCTCGAGCGGGTCCACCGGCGCTTCGGTCTCCCCCGACTCATCGTCGTCGACGCCCGGAGTGTCGTCCCCACCGCTGCCGGCAGGTTGGTCGGCTGGCGTGCCCGGCTGCCCGGCAGCGTTCCCTGCGTCGGGGCGGGGAGGGTCGAGGATGGCATGGGCATCGGTGGTGATCTGGTCGGCTGCCTCGGCCAGACTGCACACCCTGCTGGCCAGTGACGCCGCCCGTTCCCGTTCCCACCACGACGCCGCGTGCATCTGCTCCGATCCGAGGTGACCGGACAGTTGCCGGTAGACGAGCCCGGCGACGACGGCGAGGCGTTCCACCCGGGCGAGCAGCTGCCGCGCCGAGGCGCTGCCGCCGAGCCCACCGAACGGGCTCGCCAAAGTCGCCGCGCGGTTGCCCGGTTCTCCGCCGGTGGCGTCGAACACCGCCTGCGCGGCCCGTGGCATCACCTCGGTGTCGAGCATCGCCTCCAGGTCGGCGATCTGCTCCCCCAGCGCTGCCGGTGCCCCGCGCTGGCTGGCAAACCAGCGACGCAGCTCGGCGACGAGGTTCTCCACCGCCCGATAGTCCACCTCGGCGCTCGCGGCTCCTGTCGCGGCGTGTTCGAGGGAGTGCGCCTCGTCGACGACGAGCAGGGTGTCGTCGGCGAACGCGTCCGGGTTGCTCAGCAGCAGCGCATGGTTGGCGACGACGAGGCGATGGTTGGCCAGCGCTTCGCCGACGGTGTCGGTCATGTGGGCAAGCGGCGACGCGGAGCCGGGCCCGTAGTCGTCGGACTCCTGGCTCACGCTGGCCAGCCACAACCCCATCAGCGGGCCGGCTGTCGTCGAGATGTACTCGGCGAGGAAGATCGGAATGTCGGCGGTGTCGACACTTCGTGCCACCCACGCCTGCTGCGCCGATGTCGCGGTGGCCAGCCGCTGGACCAGGTAGACCAGCAGCTCCCGGTAGCCCGGGTGGGCTGCGAACCGGTTCCGGCGATCCCGGTGGCTTGCTCCGGCGGCCGCGGCGACCGCGTCGGTGAGCGCGGCGACGAGTGCCCGCAGTGACAGCCGGTTGCGTTTACCTTTCACCAGGTCGGCGACGTCGTCGAGGCCGGGCACGACCATGGCGAGCCGGGTAATGTCGGCGGCCAGCTGGGTCTGCAGCTGCTTGGTGAACGTCGCCAGGACCACCCGTCGGCGGGAGTTGCTGGCGAGCCAGTCGAGGGCGGTGGCGAGAACCGCGAGGCTCTTACCGGTTCCCGTCGGCGCTTCACACAGCGCATCCCGGCCAGCGTCGACCTGGCGCGCCAGGAGTTCGGCCATATGCTGCTGCGCGGGCCGGCGTTCGACCGAATCGTGCGCGGCCACCAAGGCGAGTGCGTGCGGGTCCACGTGACCGGTGCGGTCGAACAGTCGCTCCGGCACCGTCAGGTTCTCCGGGACGGCTCGGCCACGCCGGGTTGGTTCCCGCAGGTCGCCGCTGCCGAGCACGTCCGCGAGCACCTGAGCGACCGAGCCGTCGTCCGCGGCCGGCCGACCAGATGGTGCGGATAGCAGCGACGTGAGCAGGTCCCAAGCAGGTGACCCGGCACCGGCGGCGAGCAGCAGATCCCGCAACGGCCCGTCCCAGCCTGAGACGGTGTCCGCGGCGTGCCGCAGCAGCTGGGCTGTCAGGTCGGCATCGTCTGCGGCGTCGTGCCAGCTCAGCCCGGACCGACCGACACCTACCTCGTCGGCGAGCTCCGCCAGGCGATGGGAACGGGCGGTCGGCCAGACCGCGTGGGCGAGGTACAACGCGTCGGCTCGGCGCAGCGCGCCGAACGGTGGCTGCTCGGCGCGGGTGGCCGCATCGTCGAGCATCGGAAAGTCGGCGCCGGTGCCGTTGTAGGCCATGAGGACGTCCGCGTCCGCCAAGTAGTCCCGCAGATCGTGCAGCGCCTGCTCGACAGGGATCGCGTGTGCGGCGTACTGGTCACGGACGGACGCGGACCGCAGCTGCTCTTCCCAGTCAACGTCCGGCAGCCGCACCCAGGCGGTGAAGCGTGGCGCCTCCTCGACCCAGCGCCGTTCCGACGACAACCGCACCGCACCGATCTGGTAGATGCGCCGGTCCCCGTCGGGGTGATCCGCAGTGGGACGCACTACAGCTTCGACGTCGACGACGACAGCCCGGGGAACCTGCGCAGTTACTGCCGATCGATGCCCGGAAGGGATTGGCGTTGCGGGCGCGTCGGCTGCCCTGAGGATGCCGTTGTCGTCGTGGATGAGCCCAGCGCCCAGTGCCGAAGCGGCGATCCTCTGAAGTCGCGCCTGCGTCATCGCCGGCCAGCGCTGCCGCGCGGCCTCGAGTACCTGGCCACTGTTACAGGGTCCGATGTCCGAGATGAGCCGCGCGAGTTGCTGCTCTCGGCTAACTGCTCCGTCCGTTGTGCCGTCCTTCCGCCCGTTCGCCACACAGCCCCGGCGTGCGGCGCTGACACCTGCTCGTCTATCGCACGTTCCAAATCGTCTTATCAACCCTGCATGCGACTGCCATCGTGGCCAATCAACTCCTGCAGGGCACTTAGTACGAGCAGCCGACGTTGGAGATGTTGCTGGTGAGGTGGGGTGAGCGCGAGGCGGCCGCCGTGTAACCGCCCTTGCGTTGTGGACGTATTTCAGATTTGGCGGTGGCCGTATGGACCCGACCGGACTCGGGTACGCCCGTTGGACCAACCGATGGAAGGCCACACTCAACGCGCTTCGACATCACCCTCATCGACGGCGTCAGCGCCAGCCGCCGCTAGACCACACCGGACAGACAAATACCCAGTAGTCGTACCGAAAACCGGATAGACCACCCCCTGACATCCGCAGCGACTGATGTGCCGCCGATCGCGATGAGTGCGTACTGTAACGAGGCTGCAGGGCTCGCAGGGAGGGGTCGCAGGACCGAAGTTGTGTCGGGAAGAAGACAAACGGGACGTACGCACCCGCCGAGGACCCGCAAGCGGCCGGCTCGAGACACGTCGACGTCCTACAAGGATCACCTCGTGGCATCCATCTACCTGCAGACGCACTTCGGAACGATCCGTGACGTGAACGACCGGGCCCAGCCATCGGGGGACCTGGCTCCCGACCGGACACCGCGAACCCGGCTCGACAAATCGGCCATCCCGACAGCCGCGGATGACCAAGCGGAGACTTCGGTCTGGTTACCGACAGCAATTTGCATTGCTTTGGGGCGCAGAGGGCCGGCTCGAAGTCAGTACTTCAATCGCGGTTCAAGCTACCTCTGAGCAGGCAGCACAAATGCCAGTTGCAAGCTCAAGACGGAGTTGACCTTTCGGATGGGACGAGGACTCCAATCGCACGCGCGAGCACGCGGGGCCACATGCGGCGCCTAATACGAAGGCGCTTCGCATGTTGTAGGGCTGCGCGGTTGTCATACAGATGCGGTCCAATGGAACCCACCCCGCCTTGCCTACGTCTCTCTCACGCGGAGTGCACATATGATCGAACCACCTTCAGACCCGCCATGGCTGCCCACTCCGCAGGTTGCTGTTGCGCAGCTCGCCAGCGGGATCCTAAAGTACGCCCAGCAGACCGCATCGGGTGACGCGTTCCGGCTGCCGTACCCGGCAAACCTGCAGCTCGCGCTGGACCGGCTGACTCTGCTCGCCTGGCATCAGGGCGCGCCCGCGCCGGCCAGCGTGGTGGAGCTGCTTCAGCTTGCACAGGAGCCGTTCGGCGACTGGAAGATCGACCTCACCGGCACCGACGTCGACCCTGATGAGGCGCTGCTCATCTATGGCCGCCCGACGGCGGCCTGCGAGGAACTTGGCAGCCTCCGTGGGGATGTCGAAGGCGAGATCCGCGAGAACGCGCTGTTGCGGGCGGTGATGGACAAGTCCCGGGCCCACAACGCACCGCAGTCCTACATCGCGTTCCGCGAGCTCCTGATCCGACAGCCGGCGATCGCGGCGATGGAGCTCGACGCACGGCTGGCCGATCCTGACTTGGCGCTGCTGGCGGATGAGGTGCGGCAGGCGTACGTGGAGGCACCAACGGAGGCGATGGCGGATGGCGTGATCCGGACCTGTGGCGGGTGCAGCGGTCTTCGCTTGCCACTGGATGACGACCGGACCTGGGTCTGCGAGGACGAGACCTGCCCGGCACCCGGAACGGCCGGGACGGACCACCCCGCCAGCGAGGGCGTGTGGTGGTTGCGGCGTGAGCTACGCACCTTCATCACCGCGCCGGGTCGTGCAGAGCTGCGCATCGCCGACGCGATCGGGAAGCTCGGCGTATCGGTGGCGTTGTGGCCGGACTTCGACGCGTGCGACATCGCGGTCTTCGCGGAACGACCGTGGGTCGCCGACATCAAGGCCTGGCGCAACCCGGTACGGCTGGCCCGACGGCTGCGGGAGCGGCTGTTCACCGTGTCGCCGGAGGCGGAGAGGGCCTACGTCGTCATCGGCCAGGAGCAGGTCAAGGCACATCCACGGTACGTGGCACGGCTACGGCAGGCGTGCCCCCCAGGTACGGCCGGGCCGGCAAATCGTGGCGGTCTCCGAGGCGGAGTTCATCGGCGCCGTGAAGCGCCGGGTGGAGGCCGGGGCATGAGGCAGACCAACACCATCCGCAACCGCTTCACCCGCGCACTCCGCAGCCACTACACCCCGACCGGGGACCAGCCTTCGCCGTCCCGGCTGATGGACACCGAACTATGCCTGTATCTGCTGGAAACAGTCGCCGCCGGCCAGACCGCCCACGGAGTACCCGCGTTACTCGACGGCTACCGGGCGCTATGGGACGCGGTGCCGAGCCCACCAGCCGACGCGATGGTCCGACTCGCCAACGCGCGAGCCCTGCTGTGGCGCAGCCAACGCCCCTACGGGTGGGACGAGTTGCTGCGGGCTTACCTGTCCGCTCCTGAGGCAGTACGGGGTTACCACCTGGACCCGCTCGGCCGACCGGTACGCCGGCAGTGCAGCGTGGCGACCAACCGGTGGGCCTGGTACGAGCAGATGCTCACCGAGCCGCTGCCCTTCGCCGCCACGGGCGTGTGGTTCGCCGCGCCTGGGCGATACCGCATGAGCTCGACGGCGCGTGGTCAGGGCGTCACGGTACCGGATAACCTTCCGCCCGCGCCGGCTCCGGCTCTGCATGACCTGGCCGTCCAGACCCGGGCACCGATCGAGATCACGTGGCAGGAGTTGGTGGAGACCGCCCGAGGTATGGACGCCGCCGATCTGGAGGCCGGGCGTTCCTCTCACCGATGGGAGGAGCGCCTGCAGGACGTCACGCTGCAGATCAGGCTGGCCGACCATACCTTCGGCGACGCCGCGACCCTTTGCATCGATCGGATCCTGCACATGGTCGGAATGGTCAGCGTCGGCAAGAGCACCCTCGTGACGATCCTGACGACCTGGGCGGCACAGCATGACCTCCGGATAACGATCGTGGTCGGCGACAACTCGGCAGCACTACGCATGGCGCACGAGCTATCCCGCTACGACGGCGTGGTTGCGGCACCGGTCATGGGGCAGAACCGCACCCGGCACGCGGAGCGATTGCATCGCCTCCAGCCGCCGGCGCCTGGCCGGCTTGTGCCCTCCGAGCCGTACGGGTTCGACCTGGTCAGCACGGCCTGCCCGCTTGATGCGGTCCGAGACAAGGGCACCCCACTTGAGGTACGCGAGGCGCCCTGCCAGCACCTGATCGAGACCGATCCGGATGCGCCGGTGGATGGCTGGCGGGACGGGACCCGGCGCACCTGTCCCCTGTGGCATCGGTGCCAGCGGCATGAGGCCGCGCGCCGGCTGGTCACGGCGAACGTGTGGATCGCAACGCCATGGAGCCTTGTGCACACCCCTGTGCCCGGACCGTTGAGCCACGAGCAGATGCGGTACCTGGAGGCGGCGTGGCGACGCAGCGACCTATTCCTGGTCGACGAGGCCGACCAGGTGCAGGCAAACCTCGATGAGATGTTCGCCAGCGCCCAGGTACTGCTTGGCCCCAGCCAGGAAGCCTGGATCGACGAGATCGGGGCGCGGGTAGCGGAGAAGCTGCGCGCGACCGGCCGCGCACCGGTCAGGTCCCGGCAGATCCGCCGGTTTACTACGGCGCTGAACCAGGCCCGTTCCGCAGCCGACATCATCTACCAGTTGCTGCAGCGAGACCGAGTTCGGGCTGGCAAGCCGGTGTTGAACTGGCTCGACCCCGACTACTTCACGGCCTGGACCCTGTTCAACAGCCTTGCCAAGGACTGGGCCGGCTACACCGCCACGAAGGGTCACAGGCCGGACCCCGGCTGGGACAACGATCCGCTCTACAAGTTCCTGCGCGAGCAGTTCAACGCGTTCATCGACGAGCCGACCGGAGCATCCGGCGAGGTAGCCGAGGGCTTAGCCACGTTGGCCGAGGCGCAACTGTCCGACACGGAAGAGGAGACGCGGGAGGACGCCGTCCGGCAGTGGCTTACCGAGCTGAGCGACCAGGTGTCAAGCCCCGGGTTTGATGGAGAGTTGGTTAGCTGGTTTTCAGGGGTGTGGTGACCGGTTGGGTCATCGCGTGTAGTGCTTCGTGCTCCGCTGGCGGGACGTGTCCGAGTTCGCCGTGGAGGCGTCGGTTGTTGTACCAGTCGATGTACTCGACGGTGGCCATCTCCAGGTCGTCGAGTCCGCGCCACGGGCCTTGGTTGCGGACGAGTTCGGCCTTGTAGAGGGAGTTGAACGCTTCGGCCATGGCGTTGTCGTACGAGTCGCCCTTGGAGCCGACGGAGGCCACGGCGCCGGCTTCGGCGAGGCGCTGGCTGTAGCGGATCGCTCGATACTGGACTCCTCGGTCCGAGTGATGCACAAGTCCGCCCAGGTCAGCGCCCTGATGCTCGCGCCGCCAGATCGCCATTTTCAACGCGTCCAACGCGAGGTCGGTGTAGAGCGACGTGGATACCTGCCAGCCGACGATCATGCGGGAGTACACGTCGAGGACGAACGCGGCGTACGCCCAGCCGACGGCGGTGCGTACGTAGGTCAGGTCGGCGACCCACAGCTGGTTCGGCCGCACGGCGGTGAAGTCACGTTCGACCAGGTCACGAGGCCGGCCGGTCTCAGCTGCGGGCCGGGTCGTGCGCGGCGACGTGTCACGCAGCAACCCGCGCAGCCCGGCGGCACGCATCAGCCGCTCGACCGTGCACCGGGCCACCTCGACGCCCTGGCGGTGCAGCTCGTGCCAGATCTTGCGGGCCCCGTACACGCCGTAGTTCTCGGCGTGGATCCGCTTGATCAGCGCGGTCAGTTCCTCGTCGCGCCGGCAACGGGCGCTGACCGGACGGGTCTTGGTGGCGTAGTAGGTCGACGGTGCGATCGCCGCGGGCGTGTCTTGCAACGCCCGCAAGACCGACTGGACACCGTGCTGTTCCTGCTGCGAGTCGACGAACGCGACCCTCATCGCGACGGCCGGTCCAGCTCGGCCGCGAAGAAAGACGCCGCGGACTTCAGGATCTGGTTCGCCCGCCGCAACTCACGATTCTCCCGTTCGAGGGCCGCGATGCGTTCGGCATCGCTGCTGGTCGTGCCCGGCCGCACACCGGCGTCGACCTCGGCCTGCTTCACCCACGTCCGCAACGCCTCCGGATGGACTCCAAGCTGGTCGGCGATCCGCCGGATCACGCCGACCGCACCGGCCGGATCCCGACGGGCCTCAAAGACCAACCGGGTCGCACGCTCACGCAGCTCATCGGGGTACTTCTTCGGTGCAGGCATCGCTGGTGTTCCTCCAGGTTTCGATGTCTCCATCTAACCCGGTGCGGGACACCGGACCTGGGTTCCGGCTCTCGGAGACAGGGCGCCCCGACTGCTCGCGACAACCGACGACCCACCAGCCATCGTCATCACCGCAGTATCCGGCGTTCCGCTCAACGGGCGGCAACTCGACCCCGAGGCCGAGCAAAGCGCCTACCAGCAGGCAGGACAACTACTCAGGACGCTGCACGCCGCTGGACCGCCCCGCCTCGAACCCGACTGGACGGCCTGGCTCGCAGAACGCGCCGAGTACTCATAGTAGGTCCCAGGTCTGGGACCGCTCCTTTGGGAGAGTGGGCTGATCTTTCCCCTGAAGGAGGTTGATATGGCGAGCTTCGCCGGTGGCGCCGCTCAGGCTGGCTATGTGGATCGAATTCGTGATCTGGCGCCGCAGCGGTGTCTGGTGGTTCCGGTGGACGTCGGTAAGCGCACTGCGATGGCTCTCGTCGCTGACCATTACGGGCAAATCATCGATGCGCCGTTCGAGTTCGACCTCACCGTCTCCGGCGCCGGGCAGCTCGTAGCTACCATCACCGCTACCCGGCAGCGGGTGGGCGCCGAAAGCGTGCGGGTGGGTGTCGAGGCCGCCGGGCACTACCACCAGGCCCTCGCCGCAACGTTACGCAGCAGCGGGTTCGACGTGGTTGAGTTGAACCCGTACCAGGTGAAGATGGCCCGGGCGCAGCTCGGCGCGGCGCGGGTCAAGACCGACGTGCGGGACTGCACGGCTATGGTCGAGCTGCTGGTGCGGGGACAGGGCTGGCCGTTGCACCGCCAAGACGGGGCGATGGCTGAGCAGCTTGTGTGGGTTGCCCATCGCCGCCGTAAGTTGGCTGCGGCGCAGGCGTTGGGCAGCCAGGTTCACGCCCTGGCCGATCTGGCGTTCCCCGGCCTGACGGGGTGTTTCACCACCGGCCTGGAGGCCAAGACGTTGCGGATGCTGCTGGCCACTCTGCCCGACCCGGCGCGGGTGGCCGCGATGAGCGCCGAGGACCTGGTGCACCACGCTCGATCCCATCAGGTGCGGATGACCCGGCCGAAAGCGGCCCAGGTCATCGCCGCGGCGGGCGAGGCGATGTGTGTGCCCGACGCGCAACGCGCCGCCGCGGCGCAGCTGCTCACCGCGGAGGTCAAGGTATTCGATGCCCTGCAACGCGACCTGGCCACCTGCGACCAGCGCCTGGCGCAGCTGCTGCCCGACACACCCGCCGGGGTGCTGACCTCGATACCCGGCGTCGGGACACTCACCGCCTCCTACTACGGCGCGGCCCTGGGCGATCCCGCCCGGTTCGCCAACGCCGGCGCGGCCTACCGGTACTCCGGTCTGGCCCCCGCCAGCTACGAGTCGGCCGGGCGACGCGCCGCCAAGGTGAAGATCAGCAAGGTCGGCTCGGTCGAGTTACGGCAGGCAATGATCGCCCTGGGCACCGGGATCGCCTTGCACCACCCCGATTTCGCCGCCTACAAGCGCCGACAGCTCGAGGCGGGCAAGAAGCCGATGGTGGCCGCCATCGCCGTCGCGCACCGCGCCCACCGGCTCGCTTTCGCGGTGATCCGATCGCAGCAGCCCTACGATCCGGCCAAGTGGGCGATCAGCACCTCACACCGCCAGCGGCGAGACCGGTCCGTCATGGCCGCCGACCCGGCGACCGGTGCGACGTAACCGGTCTCAGCAGCCACCATAGCCCCGGGGCCGACCGGATGCAGTCCCCTTGCGGCACCACCGCAAGGCCGAAGGTGGCAGGGGCCGGAACGACGTCGTCAAGTATCAGCAGCCGAGCCTGGACTGCGTAGCCAGCAAGACGTCCGGCCTCTTCCGCTCACGCGAGTGCGCACAACAGCCAGCGTCACGAACGCGACTACATGAGTAAGCACCGCACCGGAAACGCCGCCGCTCACCGAGTATCACCCCCGGCCATAAAGATCAACAACCTGACCGCCGAGCCAGGTCGGAGAAACACGCCCAACAAGCCCTTGACAAACGCTTCAGAACAGCTGGATACACCAGGCCGGGGACCGCATTACCGCCGCCCGCCGGGCCGATGTACGCGCGCACATGCAAGCCCTCCGAGACCTGGCGCCCCTGCCTGCCCTTCCTTGCCACCTCGACTTCATGCCCCGCAACTTGATCTACAGCGACGGAACGGTCAGGCTGATCGACTTCGAGCACACCCGCTACGACCTACCCGCCCGCGGCCTCGTACGACTCGCCACTCGGGTCTGGCCCCACCGCCCAGACCTACGCGCGATCTTTCTCCATACGTACGGCCAGCTCAGCACAGTGGATGACGCGGTACTGGAGCATTGTGCCCACTTCGACAATCTGACGAGCTTGGCGCGACAGGCAGGGCCCCGGCGCGGGGCCGATTCCTAGGCCTGTCGGCTCTGCGGAGACCGCCTACGCACTCCGGATACCGAGTCACCGTGAATGACGCGCCCAGCCCCTCCGCGCGTCACGGGAAACCAGCTACGTCGGGGCAATGGGCATAGACTCGCCGCGAACCCGATCGATCCGACTCCCCTCCGCTACCGGGAACTGGACGACGGCAGCAGTTCCACAAGAACATCCGCACTAGCGCCCGCCCGGCGGTTGTCGATCGCCATCACCACTTCGATCGCTGGATTAGGCTGTCGTATGCCCATTGAACTGGCTGTGTGACCTCCCAACCGGCATCCGTGTACCTCTTGAGGACGTAGTCGGCTTCGGCCTTTACCACATCAGGACCAATCGGCCTGATACGGTCCAACCGGTCAACTACGTCCCACTCCGCCTGCTCTGCGGGCGTCCTTTCAGTCATTCGAGCTCTCCTGAATCTTGTCAAGATGCATCGGCTTACAGTCAGCCACATTGGCAGCTTTTTTGAGGATTCGCTTCGCCGACTGCGCCATCCAACCGGAGTCAGAGGTAATCGCCGCGAGTAGGGCGCTACGCTCCCGTTCGCCGAGACGGCTTGAATCCCATGCCGGTATGGGTCCGGCGACCGGCGCCTCGAGGAAATCGGCGACTTGGGGCGCAGCAGCGGTGTGGAGTTCGGCGATCGCAGCCCGAGCTTGTGCGGCTACTAGTGCCAGATCTAGACCAGCCGCGACGGTGAGAGCTCTTAGCCATCCCGTGCGTGTCTTGTCCTGACCGGGAGCAAAGGTTGCGCGGAGGTCACCAAGTGTCACCTTTGGCAAGTACAAAAGGCTAAACAGGGAGGCAAGTTCAGACAGCCGCCACCGCTGCTGCACGGAGAGCTCAGGGCTGGGTTCCGCGATCCGTGCCGCAGATTCCAGCAGCGGCATTTGCCGTTTCTCCCAGGAAATTCCTGGTAGGGCGTACGCGACTAAAGCATTACTTGTCTTCCGCCAGACTGGCATCGGCACGTCGTAGCCGGCGTCCTCCAAGGCTTGGACGAGACCGGAATAGATCTTGACACTAGCGAGCCCGATGAGCGCGTGAACGCGGTTCACCATGTCACTGCCCAAAATTTTCAGATGGGGGATCGACGCTACCGCGACCTGGAGATGTCCTGGTAGCGATTGCTCAAATGCATCCAGATCCAGGTCTACGTCCGTAACCTCGTCGGAGATGCGGCGGGCTGGTCCGGGGAGTTGCAACGCCGCACGGACGCTCGCCACCTGCGACGGGCACAACGCGGTTCCGTCGGTGGCGGCGTCTGACAGGGCCACCAGCGCCGTGACGATCACCCGTTGCTGGTCGTCGGCGCATAGCCGTTCAAGCGCCTGCTCCCGTTTTGTGCGCAGAGCCGTAGGCAGCGATAGCTCAGCCAAGGCCACCATGCACCGCCAGCCGGATACTGCAACGTCCGGATCGAGGTCACGGTACTCTTCCGCGGCATCGGTTAGCAGGGTAACCACGACATGCAGCTCGTGATAGCTGGTGTCGGCGGCATGGCGGAGTACGTCTGCCGCCAATAGAGCGCGCGTCGCGAAACCAGGCTCACGCTCGTCGCGCAGCAGTATGTTCAGCACATTCGCATGTAGCTCTGCTGCGAGCGTCAGGGTGACGCCGCGGTCGGGGTTGCCGACCGCCGTGTCCACCCACTCCCGCAGCGGCTCGTCGGCGAGCCACCGCACGGCCATAGCGGCGGCGATCTCGGCGAATACTCGACTGCGCGGCCGCACTGCGCCGTCGCCAGCATCGACGAACACGCCCATGTGCTGGTCCCAGAACTGCAGGATGTGTCTGGTGAGTTCGTCCGCAGGCCCCGCAGCACGGATATCCCATTCGTCGGCGAGCATGACGGCAATGGCCTGCCGCACCTGCGCCTGGCTGGCGGATTCGGAGTCCATCAGTCGGGAGCCGATGGCGGTAAATCCGTCGAGCAGTTGCTGCGCGGTAGGCTGGCCGGGCCGAGTGCCGACACTTTCGCGGCGTTGATGCTCCCAGTCCTGCACGCTTTGTTGCACTGCCGTTCTCAGCAGCTTGGCCGGGCCGTGTGTGACCGGTATGGTCGCCGACTTCGCCACGACCAAGGTCATGATGGTCGCCAGCAGCGGCACGTCGGCGATGTCGGGGTGGGCCTGCCGGGCTGCGTCGAGCCACGAGCGGCGTAGCTCGACCCAGCGCTCGCGGTCCGCCTCATCGACCTGGTGAGTGTCGGCGACGTGCTGCAGCAGTCGGTGCATGACAGTGCCGAGCTTGTCGGGCGTCGCCATCGTCACTGGGGCCAGCCCCAGTTTTCGGGCAGCCGCAAGGCCGCTGTCACGGGTGCTGAGCACGACACCGAGCCCAGCCGGCAGTTCTGCCAGCATCCGCTGTAGCCCGTCGGCGATCCAGCTACGCCGCGCTCCGCATTCGTCGAACCCGTCGAGCAGCAACACCGCGTGACCGGCATGGCAGGCACGTTCCAGGGACGCCATCAGGACTTTGCGATGCTCCACCGGCGCGTATTGAGCCGCGACCTCACACAGCACGCCCAGTGTCACATCGGCGGCCCGTCCACAACGGTCGGCAACGACAGGCAGGGATACCGGCACGGGCAGGGCAGCGGTAGGCCTTTTTGCCCACCGGGCGGCCAGCTGGCGCAGGGCAGTGCTTTTACCCATGCCGGGCAGGCCCGCGAGCAGCAGCCTCGGCCAGCGCCGGCTCATCGCCAGCAACGACACTCGCTCACGGCGCCGTCCACCGCCTTCGACGGTGACTCGCAACCCGTCGGCAAGGTCGGCAACGGTCAGCTCGGGCAGGTCGCCGGCCAACAACGACAGGCTGACGCGGCCGTCCTCGGCGCCCAGCCAGTCCCGGTAGGCGGACAGCGCCAACTGACGGGCGTTTGCCGCGGCACCGGCCGCGCCTTCACCGTCGGCGAAGACCTCGATCGGAGTCGCCCGCAGAACCTTCACCCAGTCATCCAGGCCGCTGGCGAACGCAGTGCTGGCCTGAGTGTGGAAGTCCTCTGCCAGCGCCTGGACGGCAGCACGGCCGTGACCTTTCGCGACCACCGACCCCTGCAACAACGCGACGCCGAGATCGAAGTCGACATCACCAGCTTTGACCACATTGGCCACGAGCACGTGCGCGGCCTCGATAACCCGCTCGCGCACCACTGGGTCGTCGGTGCACGCGTCGATCTTCTTCTTGAGCGCGGCCAGAGCTTTCTGCTCAGATCCGGGTGCAGGTGTGTCCGGAGCGTGGCGGCGTCGATCCAGCGCGGCGGGCAACATCTTGAGAGCGCCGCGCAGCTCAGCGGTGGCCAGTACAAGCAGGTCATCAGGCCCAAGCGCGGGCGCTTGCTTAACCCATTGCTTGACCGTGGCACCGAAGTTCTGCTCGTCGTTGCCGCAGATGTGCTTAGCAGAGATGAACATCCGGGTCCCGGCCTCGGACACACAGCACAGATCGTCGGTGGCCTGCCCAGTCTCGAAAGCCAGGCGCACCGGCACGAAGTCGCCGCCGAGCACACCTTCCCCCGCGAGACCGTACGTGGCCAAGAACACCGCGATACCGCGCCGGTGAACACTGCCGATCTCGTTGTTCACGCCACCGCGCTGCTCGGCCACCGCCGGGATACTCCCTCACCACTGCCTTGTCGGCCTCGATTGGGCGGTCACGATACTAACTTGTGATCGCGTGACGGCATCGCCGCCGCACTGATCCACGCTGTAGCCACGATTGGCAATCTCTTCGACAGAAGTTGATCACCTTTACGGTCAGCCTGCTCCTCGGGCTGTCGGGCCCATGGCGGCTCGCACGGCATTCGCTTACGCGGTCTGCCTACCTTCGGGTTTTTCGGGCCTAGACGAGTAGTTCCGAAGTCAGGGGTCGATGTCCGGGCATGAAGAGAGGGCATCCAAGATCATGTTGTGACGCAGGACCTGGATACCCTCTTGACCGCACTGTACGTGAAGATCGACGACAGCATCCGCACGCCCCGGTGGCGGGGCCGGCCGCCGCTGTTGACCGACTCCGAGTTGGTGTGCCTGGCCGTGGCGCAGGTCCTGCTCGGCGCACGCTCGGAAGCGCACTGGATCCGCTACGCCCGTATCCACCTGCGCGGCATGTTTCCCTACCTGCCGCAGCGGCCGGGTTACAACAAGCGGCTCCGTGCGGCGCTTCCGCTGGTCAAGAAGGTGATCCGGGACCTGGCGCGCGACAGTGACTTCTGGTTCGACAACCACTGGATCGTCGATTCCACCCCGATACCCTGCGGCATGTCGCGCCCGACGGCGCAGCGTTCGGACCTGGCCGGGTGGGCCGGGTACGGCTACTGCGCCTCACACTCCCGGTTCTTCTGGGGACTGCGGCTGTACCTGGTGTGCACCCCGACCGGCATGCCGATTCTGTGGGCCCTGGCGAACCCGAAGATCGGTGAGCGTGAGGTCCTCGCGGCGATGCTGGAGGTCGAGGCCGGTGTGGTCGCCGAACACGACGGGATCCTGCTGATCAGCGACAAGGGCTTCGCCTCCAGGCCGCTCGAGCGGCAGTTGGCCGATCAAGGCATCGAGCTGCTGCGGCCGTCCCGCAAACGGGAGAAGGTCCGCTACGGCGAGCCGATGCTCAAGAAGGTCCGACAACTGATCGAGTCGGTGAACGACACCCTCAAGGGCCAGCTTGACCTGGAACAACACGGCGGACGGACCTTCGCCGGTGTCGCCGTCCGGGTCGCTCAACGTCTGCTGGCCATGGCCGCCGCGATCTGGCACAACAACAAGACCGGCGCCCCCGTCACCCGGTCACTGATCGCCTACGACCACTGACCGACATTCGGAACAACTCGTCTAGCTTCGACCGAAGGAGGGAGGTCGATCAACCGGTGACGTGCGGTGCCCGCCGCCGGGACCCTCCACACACTCTCGCGTGGCCAGTGTCGGTGAAGCGGGCCGAGGGTGGTCACCGCGACCGGCGCCTTCAGCGGCTGGCTCACCAGGTCAGCGAGCAGGTTTGCTTCCCGGGCGGCGTCGTGGGCGATGACCAGCACCACGCCGACCGACACGACCGGGTCGGCACGCCAATAGTCAGCCAGAACAGCGCCGAGCCCGGCGGTCGACCGCTCGCGTTCCGCGATCACCTCGCCGGCGGGGCCGGGATCGACGTGGACCAGGAACCGCACGCACCGGCCGTCTTCAAGCCACACCCCGTACCCGTCAGCACGTAGGTGCGCCAGGCCCCGCTCCCGCAGCCATACCGACGTGTCCAACGTCGTCAACCACCGGAACAACCCATACCGGCCCGGATTCTGGCGTGAAGCCTTTAGCAGCGGCAGGAACAGCAGGTAGTGCGCCGCACGGCAGCCCCGCTGGCCTAGACGCAACGGCACCGGCCGCCCCGACGAGACGAGGTCACGGCCGAGCAGGTCTGTGCCCTCCCCCGTGATCCGATACCACCAGGCATGCGCCTGGTCCTCCGCCGACCGCTCCCGGCCCACCAGCCGAGCGACGTGCAGCCAGGCGAGGTCCCGGTGCGCGGTCAACCGCGGCACTCCCGCCACCATCGGACGTCACTCGTGATCGCTATCTCGTGCAACGCCAGAAACGACAGGATCCGCCACCGCCGAGGCGTCAGCTCACGATCGCCGGCCACCCAACGATGATCTCCCACCCCGCCGACGCCCCACCATCCCGACGACCTAGTACGGCAGCCGCCATTAGGGCCGTGGCCAGGTAAGACGTGTCGGTAGGGGTGGTGCAACATGGACGCAGCCGCCTTGTTGATCATGTGTTTGTGAGAACTACAAGATCGAAGGCGGCTGCTGCTGCCAGGGTAGCGGCTGACCGGGCGGTGTGCGCACGGGCCGAACTGTTGGAGCGGGTGCGGTCGTGTTTCGTCCAGACGCGGACCTGGCGGCACGCCGGCCGGTACGTGTCGGCGCTGGTCAGCAGGATCCCGAAACGCAACGGCTGGACCATCGCCGAGCACGTCGGGGACGCCACGCCGGACCGGACCCAGCGGTTGTTGAACCGGGCGGTGTGGGACACCGAGGGCGTGGCGAGCCAGGTGCGGCGGTACGCGGCGGCCGGGTTGGACACCGCTGCCGGCCGCCGCCGGCGGCGTGGGCTGGCGGTCGGGGCGTTGGACGAGACCGGCCAGCCGAAGCAGGGCACGGCGACGGCCGGGGTGAAACGGCAGTACATGGGCTGCGCCGGCAGGGTCGCCAACGGCATCAACACCGTCCACCTGGCCTACGTGCGGGAACGGACCGGGCACGCCCTGGTCGCCGCGCGGCAGTGGATTCCCGCCGAGCAGGTCACCGACCCGGCCACCGCCGCGCGGACGGGGCTGCCGGCGGACGCGGAGTTCCGCACGAAGGGCCAACTCGCGATCGACCTGTGCACCCAGGCGTACGCCGACGAGCTGACCTTTGACGTGATCTGCGGTGACGAGGTGTACGGCAACTGCACCGAGCTAC
>NZ_KB895874.1:0-25601 GCF_000374985.1 Micromonospora sp. CNB394
GCCGGTTCCGTCCACTGTCGGGTCGCGCTGATCTGCACGTGGGTGCCGGCCGAGGTACGCAGCCACTGACCGGCCCGCAGATCGGCGGCATCGACCCACTCGTCGAGGCCCGGTACCCAGAACGGGTGGTTGTCGGTGGCGACCACGCGCTCCGTGGCGTCGCCGCTGTCACCGTCGGGATCGATGGTGACTTCGACCAGGTTCTTGCTGCCCTGACCGATGATGGTCGCCACCACCGGCTTGATCGTCGTCTTGCCGGTCACCGGATCGGTCACCAACACCATGTCGCCGGTCTTGACGTCCTCGATCGGCTTGCGCGATCCGTCGGCCATCACCACCAACGTGCCGGGCACGAAGCTGTTCTTGCACTTGATGAATGCCTTGGCGCTGCCGACCAGATCGCCGAGCAGGCCCTTGACGCGGCTGGTCAGGTTGGCGAGTTTCTTCCACTTCCATGGAGCGCCGTATCTGACGGCCAGCTTGCCCAGCGCACCACCGATCGCCGCGCCCGCGACGTTGACTGCGGTGGCCAGGCAGCCGCCCATGTCGCCCTTGAGGAAGCAGTCCAGGGCATCGGTGATACCCAACTCGTCCATCAGGATCTTCGCCAGGGCCTTGGCGGCGTTGAGCATCTTCGCCTTGGCCGCGGCGATCCGCCGCTGCCTCTCCTTCTCCGCCGCCGCCCGCGCGGCCGCGGCCCGCTCCTCCGCTGATGCCCGCGGGTTGTTGTGGACGTTGATCGTCGGCTCGTCCGGGTCGTACGCGCCCGAGCAACCACCGCAACCGTCGTTGTGGCCCTTGACCTTGTGGTAGGTGCCGTACATGTCCTCGTAGTCGGCGCCCGGCCCGCAGGCGTCGTCGGAACAGGCCTTGAGGCCGTCCGGGTCGGAGAACGAGATCGGGTTGTTGTTGGCGTACGCGTACCCGTTCATCTGCTGCGGGTCGTTGACGTCGATGATCGGGTCGACCGAGATGAACCGGCCGGCGATCGTGTCGTACTCCCGCGCGCCGATGTTGACCAGGCCTGTCGTGGAATCGATGTTCCCGTTGACGAAGCCCTTCTCCGTCGGCCACTGACCTGGCGACGCTCCCCGGTTCTCGCCGTACGGAGTCATCCGCCGGTGCGTGACAGCGCCGCTCTGGTCCACCACTGCCTGGCCGGTGCCGTGGTGGTCGTTCGCGACGTACCGGAGGCCGTCCACCTTGCGGACCAGGCTCGCCCCGCCCGGAAGCGCGTAGTACCGGGTGGCGTCGGTGGACCGGGTCTGGTGGTTCAGCCGGATCTCCATGCCCGGCAGGTAGAGCGTGGTCGAGGCCGGCTCCTTGCGGAGCATCCGGGAGCCGTCGACGTCATAGAGGAAGCTGGTCTTCTTGCCGGCTTCGGTGACCGACTCGAGGTTGCCCTCGGCGTCCCAGACCAAGGTCTGGTCCTCGCCGGTCCTCGTCCGCTTCTTCGTGTTGCCGGCCGCGTCGTACTCGTACGAGTACAGCCAGTCGCCCTGCGGAGTCTTCTCCGTCATCTGGCTCAGCGTGTGCGGCTGCGCCTGGCCGGCGGCCGGATAGGTGTAACTGCGCTCGATGAGCGGAGTGCCGTTGGTCCCGTACTGGACCTCGGTCTTGCGGTTACCCGTGACGTCGAAGGTGTAGGCGTGGTGGTAAGGGGCCACACCGCCCACCCCGGTCACCGAGGGCCCACCGGCGCACGGGTCGGTCGCGGTGCTCGCCGACGTCCAGGCCCGCTCCATCCGGCGCAGGTAGTCGTACGTGAAGCACTGCGTGTCCTGCGTACCGGACGGGTTGTTGGCGATCCGCAGGATGTTGCCGGACTGGTCGTACGTGTAGCGGGCGTCGATGTCCACGACCGGGGCCGACTCGCGGTCCAGCCGTTGCCGGGTGAGCCGCTTGGAGCCCTGCTCGTACTCGTAGGTCGACCAGACCTTCCGGGTGCCCACCCGGGCCTCGGTCTGCAACACCTCGCCAGTGGTGGCGTACTCGACGCCGGTCAGGTAGGGGGCGTCACCGGTCGCCGCGGTCAGGCGCTCAAGATCGTCGTAGGTGTAGGCGACCGTCTCGAACGGCAGCCCACCGCCGTCCGACATGCTCAGCGACTGGATGCTGCCGTCCCGGTTGTACTCGGTACCGAAGGTGTAGAAGCCGGCCAGTTCGGCACCGGCGTGCTCGGGTACGGAGTAGTAGGTGGCGTGCGGCCGGTAGAACTCGTCGTAGATCGAGAAGTACGTGGCGTACTCGTGTCCGTCGATCCAGCGGCTCGTCGAGGAGAGCTCACCGAGCATCTCCAGGTCGTACGTCCAGCTGCTCACCAGTTCCCCGGTGTCGGCGGCCCCCTTGTAGACGGCGATCTTCCGGCCGATCTCGTCGTACTTGGTGCTGATCGTCTGGTTGAGGGCATTCGTGGTGCTGGTGAGCCGGTCCAGGTCGTCGTAGCCGGACGTCGACGTGCCGGCGTCCGGGTCGGTCGACTTCGTCTTGCGGCCCAACTGGTCGTACTCGTGGGACCAGACGTTGCCGGCCGGGTCCTTGACCGTCTTCAACTGGCCGGCGTGCGTGTAGGTGTACTCGGTCTTGTCGAAGTCGCCCGTCGGACCGCTGCCCTTGTACTGCCGCAGTTCGGTGGTCTTGCCCAGGGCGTTCGTGATCGAGGTCGTCGGGGTGCCGCCGGCCGGCGGGTCGACCGAAACCCGGTCGCCGCCGTAGGTGGTCGTGGTGCGCCACTTCTCGTTGCCCGCGACCGCGAAGATCTCCGCCGTGACCCGGTCCGCGCCGTCGTAGACGTACAGCGTCTGGCCGTTGACGTCACCGTTAACGGCCGGGTAGATCACGTCGGTGGGCGTGCCCGCGACCGTGTACGTCGCGTACGTCTTCGCCAGCTGGCCGGTGCCGGTGTAGAAGGTGTCGGCGACCGTACGGGTGCCGTCCGGGCCCTCCGACTGCACCTGGCGGGGCCGGAGCAGACCGTCGTGCAGCTTGTACTCGACGCTGTAGGAGCCGTCGTTCTGCCGCCGCTCGGTCTTGATGGCGACCGGCTTGTCCGTGCGAACCAGGTAGCTGTAGCGGATGCTCGGCTCCAGCCCGCTGGCGCCCGTCCGGTCCGGCATCCAGACCTTCGCCAGCCGGCCCAGGGCGTCGTACTCCAGGACGCTCTTGAGGCCGTTCTGGTCCACCTGGCCGACCGGCACACCCCACGCCGGGGCGTAGTCGGTGGTGGTGACGAACTCCAGCGGGTTGGTCTCCTTGACCTTGGTGGTCAGGCCGTTGGTGTCCGTGTACACGGTCCTCGTGACCCGGCCCAGCGCGTCGACGGCGGTCAAGGGCCGGCCGTACGCGTCGAACGTGCCCTCCGAGGCGCGGATGTAGGTGGCCGTCGTGCCGTTGTGGCTCTTCAGCCGCTCGGTCCGGGTCGGGTTGCCCAGCGTCGGCGCGACGCCGAACGCCTTGCCGTCGTAGAGCGTCCGGGTGTCGGAGATGACCTGCTTGCTGCGGTCGGGGGTGGCCGAGCACGCCACCGACACCGACTCGACCCGCGACACCAGGCTGTACAGGTGGGCGGTCGCGTTGTCGGCGTACGTGGTCCGGCTGCAGGCCTCGTCGCCGGTGACCGCCACGTCACCCTCGTTCTCGGTCTCGGTCACCCGGCCGAAGCTGGTCTCGAAGGTCGAGGTCTGCTTCGTCTCCCGCCACCCGCCGGCGGCCAGGGCGACCAGGCTCCGGGCGGTGGTGGTGTTGATGAACCAGGCCTTCTTGCTGCCCCAGATGTGGGTCTCCGTCGCGGTGTTGTGCCGCCACGGGACGGCGATGCTCTTGCTGACCGCGTCGGCGCCGTCGTAGACGATGCTCTCCAACTGGTGGCCGGAGAACTCGTTGTGGTCGGTGTGGCTCCCGCCGGTCGAGTCGGCGACGCTGACGGTACGCGTGCCGCCGTCCGGATCCTTGTCGCCGTGCATGCCGCGCAGGTAGCGGTACTCCGTCTTGGTCGTCTGGACCTGACCGTCGCCGGCCGTGACGATCACGCGGCCGTAACCGCGCCAGTCGCTCCAGGTCAGGTCCTTCGGGTCGGAGATGCCGTCCGGGTCGGCGTGCCGCCAGGCCGCACCGTCCAGGTACTGGTAGCGGGTCACCATGTCCGGCGCCCCGCCGGTGCGGTCGGTCTCGACGACCTGCTCGACCACGTACTTGTGGAACCAGTCGGTGATCGGGTCGCCGCTGCCGAGCGGATTCCACTTCACCGGGTAGCAGCGCCTGGTGCTGTTGCCCGGCGTGGGCAGCGTGCTCTTGGTGCAGTCCGGGGTGGCGTAGTTGACGTCGATCTGACCGCCGGCGTCGGTCCACACGGTCGCCAGCCGGAAGCGGACCAGCGGGGCGATTTTGTCGCCGTCGCGGTCGATCCGGTTGGGCAGTTGCAGACCGCCCAGTTCGACCGACGGCATGGCGATGTCGGCGCCCGGCCCGTAGAGACCGGTGTGGGTGATCTTGTGGAGCCAGAGGGTCAGCGAGCCGTCACCGTTGTCGGTGAGCAGGTGGTCGAGCTTCCAGTTGTCCACCGGCGTCCAACCGGTGCCTTCGCGGATCTCGGTGGTGATGCCGGTCAACCGGGCCCGGGTCCAGAACGTCGGGGTGATCTGGTCGAGCTTGCACTTGGTGTCCTTGGCGCAGTTCCGGTCGAACGGCACATCCGGCCAGTAGGGCGCGGTGGTGGTGTTCAGATCCTGCGGGTCGCAGTCGACGTTGCCGGACGGCAGGCACCGTTCCTTGGTCTCGAAGCGCACCCGGGCGGGGGCGTTGGTCGAGTAGACGGCCTCGTGCCGCTGGCCGTAGTCGACCCGCTTGAGCCAGCCGCCCCGGACGTACGGGACACCGTTGACGTCGGTCTTCTTGCCCCGGGCGTAGTAGTTGATCTCCTTCTCGTAGAAGTACGAGGTGACGTTGCCGTAGCGGTCCTTGACGTAGTCGAGGCTCCAGCGCCACGCCTGGTCGCAGTAGGCCGACGTGAACGTCGCGTTGTAGCAGGGCTCGCCCGAGTCGTCGCCGTAGATCGGCACGGTCCAGGTCGAGCCGGTCTCCTCCTTGCCGGAGGTCCAGCCGGGGAGCCGGTTGCGGCCGAAGTGGTACTGGGTGCCGTCGGTGGTGGTGACCCGCCAGTACTCGCCGTCGTTGTCACCGTTCACCGCGCCGGTGAGCCGCTCGACCTTCGAGCCGTCGTCGGTCCCGAACCGCCAGGTGTCACCGGTCTTGACCAGTTCCGTCGACTTGCCGTTGAGCAGGATGGTCGCGTTGTCGTACGCCCAGCACTGGTCGGCGTACTGGTCGTGCCCGTCGTCCGAGCAGGGCTTGTACCGGCGCTCGATGTGCCCGGGCTCGTAGTTGAAGCCCTCACCGATCCACGAACCCTGGTTGTTGGTCGTCGCGGTCCGGCCGTCGACCGACTGCGACGAGTAGGCAAGCGCGATCGGCGGCGCACCACCACCCGGCACCGGCGGGCTCCGCAGCGGGTAGCTCCAGGAGAAGCCACCCGTGGAGGGGGCCACCGACCACTTGGACGACGGGGACAGCTTCGTGGCGCCGTAGTCGCCCTGCGAGGAGGAGTCGGTGGCGGTCATGGCGAAGAGCGCACCGGTGCCCGCCTCGGCAGAGAGCGTCTCGGCGGCGCTGTCGTTCGTCGTCGGCAGCGGAACCGGGGCACACTGGGCCTTCTCCGGCGTGGTCAGCGCGCACTCCGGCAGGCGGACCAGCCGCAGCCGGGCGCCGAAGTCGCCACCGAACGCACCGGCGACCCCGCCGTAGCCGAGGTCGAGGCGGACGTTCCCGGCAGCGGCCTGACCGTCGGCCCGGTCGAGCCGGACGATCGGGCCGTCGACCTTGGCCTTCTCCGAGGCCTTCCGGTCGAGCACCTCGATGCGTACCTTGCCGGGAGCGGAGGCCGCCGGACGGGCCGAGTCCGGCGCGGCGGCCGCCGCGCCGGGTGCGGCCGACACCGCGACCGGCAGGCCACCGATCTTGGCGGTGGCCGCCGGGGCCTTTCCGGCGGTGGAGCGGGCCGACGCGGGCGCCGGCACGGTGATGTCCGCGGCGCCGGCGGCGGGCCAGGTGACCTTCGCCGGGGCGGTGGAGGCGGCAGCCACCGCCGGGTTGGCCGCCTTCGGCTTGGCCGGCAGCGGGTCGCGCTTGGGCAGGACCTTGGACGCGTCCGAGGTCGACGGACGGTTCGGCTTCGCCTCGGCCGAGGCGGGTGGGGTCGCGATCTGGATGAAGCCGGCGGCCATGACACCGGCCATCGCCCAGGAAACCGGTCGTACGGTGTGGCGGACGAGCCCGCCGGACCGGACCAGGAGTCGGGAGAACATCACCCCTCCAGGGGTTACGGGAGAAGAACGGGAAAGGTCTCGCGTGCCGGTGGGCCCGCCCGGGAGCGGGCGGACCCACCGCCTGTCACGTCAGAGCGAGAGTTGTTCGCGGACCTGGACGTTGAGCTTCTCGATCAGGACCTTGTCGGCGACACCGTCGTAGACCCGGACGTCGTCGACGGCGCCGGACAGGTGCTCCTTGAAGGCGCCGTCGAGCCAGGCGCGACCCAGTTGCACCCCGCCGGTGGCGACGAACGGCGACACCAGCTGGATCGCCTCGGTGAAGGACCCGTTGACGTACAGGGTCACTTCGCGGGCGTAGCCGTTGTAGACGAGGGTCAGATGGTCACCCTTGCCGACCAGCTTCGGCGCCTCGTCGGTGGCCTTCGTGGTCCACTCCGGCGCCACCGTGTCGGTGCTCGCCATCGCCAGTTCCCACTGCCCGGCGTTGTTGCAG
Organism: Micromonospora sp. CNB394; assembly: GCF_000374985.1. Taxonomy (NCBI): domain Bacteria; kingdom Bacillati; phylum Actinomycetota; class Actinomycetes; order Micromonosporales; family Micromonosporaceae; genus Micromonospora; species Micromonospora sp. CNB394. The sequence goes on from NZ_KB895874.1 coordinate 6,817, forward strand.
CGCACGACGACCGAGCTGCCGTTGGTGCCCTTCTGCGAGAAGACGGTCATCGGGGTACCGGCACAGTTGCTGGTCAGCTTGACCCGGGCGCTGATCGAGAAACTGCCCGCCATGTCCGCGTTGGTCGATGTGCTGGCGTAGCTGTCCGCGTTACCGGTCAGTGCGAGGTGACCACCGCCGAGCAGCGACAGGACCGGGTGCTTGAAGACCGTCGCACCGCTGCCCAGGGTGAGTCCCGCGCCACCGCGCTCCTCAGGGCTGACCTTGTTGGTCTCCGCGTTCAATCGCCAGTAGGCCTTGCGGCTCGGCGCCGTCTTCTGCAGGCCGGTGACCTCGTCGGCGATGATCAGCCGGTCGAAGACGGAGACGTCCGCCATCGCTCCTTCCCAGTTGTCGGCGTAACCGCTCTTGCTCAGCACACGGCCGATCTGGAGCGGACCGCGCGCCTTCGTCAGCGACCTGCGCTGGGCGATGCGCGGGGCGTTGTTTCCGACCTGGAGCGACATCTCCTTCTTCGCCCCGTCGAAGATGGCCGTCACGTACGTCCAACCCGTCGTGGCCACCGCACCGTCGACCTGCCAGCGGCCCAGTGAGTTGACGTCGTTGACCGGCATCCGGAAGAACCAGGATCCGCCCTCGACGCCCAGCGCGAACCCGGGCTCACCGGTGCCGTCCTGGCTGACCGCCACCTGCCGCCGGCCGGCGTCGTCGACCTTGAACCAGCCGGTGACGGCGAAGCTCGCCGACGTGTCGGTCAGGACCGGCTTGGTGGTCGTGAGGTGGGCGTCGGCCGTCCCGTCGAACCGGGCGGCCGTGTCGGAGGTTCCACCCGGTCCCTCGACCCCGAACGTGACACCACTTCCGGCCGTCGCGTCGTTGTCACCGAGCCCGTCGCCGGCGCCGCCCTCGCCCGCGACCTCGCCGAGCGACCACTGTGCGGTCGGCGGTCGCTTGCCCACCCGGAACGTGCACGAGGCGATGCTGCTCGACCGGCCGGCCCGGTCGACGGCTTGCACGTTGATCGTCCGCGGGCCCTCCTTGTCCGGGTACCAGTTCGGCAGGGTGACCGACCCGCCGTCGGTCGTGGGCCGAAGCACGTTCACGCCCGGCGCCGGGTTGGTGTTGAAGCCGTACCGGTACTCCACCACGTCCGTGGCGGCGGAGTCGAAGACGAAGTTGCCGGGCACGCCGATCGAACCCAGCCACTCGTCGCTCTCGATGCAGTTCGACGCGCTCGCCGTCCCGTCGTCGGCCGCGTCCTGCGGCAGGTAGACCGCGGAGTCGACGTCGGGGGCGCTTGGACTGGTCTTGTCGTAGAGGAACTGACAGACATTGCGCGAGCCCTCACTGCTCCACGGACCCCAGCTGGTGTTGTCGCTGGCACGGACCTCCCAGGAGATGGGGACGTTCTGCGCGATGTCACTCGGGACCGTGTACGAGAAGACCGATCCGCTGGCCTTCAGCGGAGTGGTGTACGAGCGCGTCTGCAACGTCCCGCCGGCCGGCGTCCAGGTCACCTTGAACTCGGCCTTGATCTGCTCGGTGTGGGCCGAGGAGTGGTCCGGGTCCCGCAGCACCGCGTTCAGCCGCGGCGGCACGTCCACGTAGGGCGCGCTGGAGCCGTACACACACTGCCCGCCGGGGGACATGGTGAGTTCGTTGAGGTTGGCGATCACCGGCGCCCGGTTGTAGCGGACCGAGAGGACGCCGTTGTCGCAGAACCGCTTGGTGTGCGTCGAGTCGCTCTCACTGACCGACCGCAGGCCGAGGGTCAGGTTGCTCCAGCCCTTGGTCACCGCCTGCTGCACCGCGGCCTTCGCGTTCCACTCCGTGTTCTGGTTGGTGGAGGTGCAGGTGGCCTGCGTCTTGGTCGGTGAACTGGTGGCGAGGTGCGTGGCTCCGGACCAGCCCGAGCCGCCGGGCTGGTTGCTCCAGTTGGTGGCGGAGGTAATCCCGGCCGGCATCAGGTAGAGCGCCGCCGCCCGGGCGGTCGAGCTGTAGACGTGCTGCAGGGTGACCCGGAAGGTGGCCTCCAGGATCGTCTTGCCCGAGTACGGCGTGGCGAGCCGGTAGAACAGGCGCTTGACCTTCGAGTTGTTGCAGGAACTGGGGCAGAGGCCGATGCGTTCGTGCCGCTTGCCGTCGAACTTCCAGTACTCCTCGTTGGGGTAGCCGCTGTCCACCATCGCCCACGCGCTGTTGGTGCTGCTCTGCCAGACCGGGTCGATGTAAAGCGGAAATGAGGCCTCCGGGTCCGTGAGCATGGACCGGTCCGGGGTGAGGGTGAGGGTGTTGTCCGAGTAGTCGAGGCCGACCGGAGCCACCTCCGACGTGTCGCCCGGCCCCTCCGCCGAGGCCGCACCCGGGTCGGTGGACGAGGTGTCCATCGACCGCATCGCGGTCGCATCGCCCCCCTCCTGGCTTCCGCTGTCCCACATGGTCGGCGCGTCCGCTTCCAGGACCGGGTTGCCGGTGACCGGGTCCAGGGCGACCACACCGCCCTCGGCCGTCTCCTCGATGGTCAGGCCCACCGCGGCGACGCCGAGCCGGAGGTTCTGGAGTTCCGGCAGACTGGCCGCCTCCGGCGTCTTGACCACGAGTACGTGCGAGAAGCCTTCGACGGTGACGTTCGCGACCAGGTCGACATCCGGGAACACGTTCGGGTAGGTCGCCTTGCTCTCCTCGACCACGGGAGCGGGAAGTGGCCCGTGTGGCCAGGTCAGAGTCATGCTCTTCTGGTCCCGGGTGACCACCATCAGCGGTGCGGTGCCGCCCTGGGAGAGCTGCATGCCGAGCAACGCAGCCGCCGGGGCGTACGAGCCGTCGGGCTGAACCACAAGGGCCGAGTCCGCGGGTACCCAGGCGTCTCCCTGGGTGACCCGCACCGGCTGCGTGTGACCGTTGGCGATGAGCGTGCCGTCCGGCTGCGCGAAGACGTCGCGGTACTCCGTGCGGTGCGCCAGCACCTCGACCGGCTGGTTGAGCGCCCTCGCGGCCACCAGCGCCTCGGCCTCGGTGTCCCGGACGAGATCCTCCGAGGCCGCGGCGGTGCGCGGCGCCGACTCCGGCGGCTGGACGAACACCGTAGTGGACATCAGGCCGGCGAGGCCGAGCGTGAGGCCGAGCGTGAACACCCGGCCCCGTTTTCTCGTATGACGGGCCACCCTCTGGTCCTCCCCCGCTGGACAACTACTCATGTCGATGGTCTTCATCAGCTGATCGCCGCCCCGAACGCGCTGTGCCCGGTGGGGAGACCGCCCTGTCCCGGCTGCCAGGTGACGCTCGGGGCCGTGTTGCCCGCCCTCAGATCGGACCAGGTGAACCCGTAGACGGCGTCGGCGCCGTAGGGAGTGCCGACGTAGAGCCGCTCCGAGGTGGCCGAGAGCGAGGTGCCGACCAGTTCCTGGCCGCCGGCCGTCCCCGGCATACCGCCCGATTCCCGGTGCAGCGTGGTCGGGGTGCCGATCGGATTCGCCAGCGCCGGGAAGATACGTACCCGTCCGGAGTCGGCCACCGACGTGCCCGCGTCCTCGCCCGGTACGCCGATCGCGACGAACATCGTCGCGTCGGTGCCCTCACTGCCCGGCGCGGTGTTCACCACCACGACCTTCTCGCCGAGGTAGTCGCCGTCCTCCGAGGCGTACGTGATCGCGGGCAGTTCGGTGAAGGTGTTCGCGGCCGTGACGTGGAAGCGGTGCACCAGTCCGGCGTCCGGCGCCGGGGTGTTGGTGGCCGCGACGACCAGGTCCTCACCCGGCACACCGACGACGACCAGCGAGTCGGCCTGGCCGGCGGAAGCGCCGACGGGCCGGTACGGCGCGATCGAGATCGACTTACCGAAGTTGTCGTCGGCCTCGGCGACGTTCGAGACGTTGGCGACGTTCTGCTCCAGGCCGGCGGCGAGGGTCGGCAGACCGCTGCTCAGCGTGTGGCTGAAGACGTTCACCGCTCCGGCGAAGGCCTCGGTGCCGATCGCCTCGCCCGGGGAACCGACCGCCCAGTGGTGGGTGGAGGCGGCCACCGCATAGCCCGTTCGGTCGTCGATCTCGGCCGCGCCCGGGATGCCGCTGCCCTGGGACATTGCCACGTTCACGGTGCCGCGCATGTAATGCACGATCCCGGTGACCGGGTTGGCCAGCCCTTCACCGGGCGCGCCGATGACGAGGTACGGCTCACCGCTGGCCGTCCGGCTGCCGGCCACGGCGTAGCCGAACCAGTCGTACGCCTCGGCCGCGTCGGGGACGTTGGCGCTGTCCTGGTGGTACGAGACGGCGGGCGGGCCCTGCGCGAGGCCGGCGGGTGATCCGAGCAGTACGTACACGACACCGGCCTGGGCCTGGCCGCTGACGGCCTGGTTCGGCACGCCGACCGCCAGGTCGGTGCACCCGTCGTTGTTGGCGTCGTACGCGGCGATCGACGTGCCGAAGCGGTCACCCGCCTCGGCTGCACCGGGCATGTTGGCCCCACCCTCGTGCAGGGTGTGCACTGTTGTGCTGCCGCCGTACGTGACGTTGATCCGGCCGGCACGGATCTGACCGTTGACAGTGGCCTCCGGGTCGGCGATCGCGATGTCGGCGACGCCGTCGCCGTTGAAGTCGCTGTCCGTTCCGCCGGTGCAACCGGTGACCGGAGTGGCCGTGGTGTACACCTGCATCTCACAGAACGACGACCAGATGTCGCTGCCGCTGACCCCGTCCGCGGCCTTCACCCGCCAGCGGTAGATACCGCCGTCGACGAAGGCGCCGGCGGGAACGGTCGCCGTCACTGTGGCGCCGGAGGCGACGTTGCTGGACGACGCGGAACCGATCGCCTTCTCCGCGTTCATCGCCCACCACTCGACGGTGACTGTCATCGCGGTGCCGTCGCCGTCGGCGACGGTGGCCTTGAGCTGCGGCGTCAGCGTGTTGACGAGGGGACGGGCGGAGCCGGTCGCGCAGGTGGTGGCGGGGACGGTCGACCGGGCCGTCACGGTCGGCCACGAGTTGTAGGTGACGCTGGCCTTGGGCACCTCGGTACTGGCTGCGGCGTTGCGGGAGCGGAACTGCTTGAAAGACTTCGAATCGGTTTCGTCGGTGGCCCGTAGGCCCATGTCGGCGCGGGTGTCACCGGCGTTCGCCGCGCGCTGGAAGAACTTGGTACCGCTGATCCCGACCCAGGCGTCGTTGCAACTGGCGTCGTAGCCGGCAGTCGCCAGGGTGGTCGCCTCCTGGTTGTTCCATGCCGGCTGGGTGTCCCAGATCATGTCGTCGGCCACCGCCCCCACGGTCCAGAGCTCCCACGATCGGCCCTCGCACAGGGGCGACCACCAGTTCCAGAACGAGACGGTGGCGGAGGTGATCTGCTTACCGACGAAGGCCGTGGTGTCCCAGCGCAGCAAGGACCGGGTGACGGGCCCGGTCGGACCGAGCCGACCGAGCCGGAGGTCGTCGGTGCCGCCCCGGTTGACCGTGTCGCCGGCCTGGATGTACGTGTCGAACGTGGTGTACACCGGGTTGATCGTCGGGTCGATGACGATCGGGTACTCCCGCTTGGAGTCGTTCAGCCAGCGCAGGTCCGGGGTCAGCGTCAGGTCGAGCCCGCGAGTTGCACGGGCCTCGGCGGCGGGGGCGATCGTGGATGCGACAGCCGTCTCGGCGGTGGGGTTGCCGAGCGCGTCGACCCGCGCGTCCCACATCCGCAGTGCGGGGGTGTGCGCGACCACCCGGCCGGCGGCGTCCTCGATGGCGGTGTTGCCGCTGGCGTCGCGGACCGCCCGGGCGGCGTTCGGCCCGGTGATCGGCAGTGTGAGCCGGGCGACCTGCTTCACGGCGCTGCGGTCCTTGACGACGAAGAACGCCTCCATGCCGGCGCGAGTCGCCTCGACGACCAGGTCCACCCCGGGCAGCGTGTCGACATAGGTGGCCCGTCCGCCATCCAGCTTCGGCTCGGGCAGCCGGCCAGCCCAACCGACCGCGAGCCGATCCGCTCCGTGGCCGAGGACGGCCAGTTCCGGCGTCCCGCTCGGTTGCGCGCCGGAGACGACGAGATCGAAGGGGTGGGCGACGGCGCTGATCCGCCCGTCCGCGCCCTTGCGCAGGGTCAGATCGACCGGAACCCACTGGTCACCGCGCCGAATCCGGCTCGCGCCGACCGAAAGCTCGGCCCGGAACTGACCGTCCGGCAGTGCGTAGACCGCTGTCGTCTCCGACGTGAGGCTCTTGACCTGCACCGGCTTGCCGGACTCGCGGGCGGCTCGAAGGGACACCGCTTCATCGGTCCGGCTCTCCACGCCGCCTGTCACGCCGTCGGGTCCAGCGGCGAGATACGCCGCCGGTTCTCCCGGTACGCCCGCCAACGCGGCCGCCGTCAGTACGGCGACGCACGCAGCCAGGCACGAACGGACAGTGGCCGTCACTCGACGTGCCACAAACCCTCCCCCGTGTGCTCTCCAGTTGTGCGAGCGGGACTCTAAGGGTGCCCTGCCTCAGCGCACAAGGTCGGATACGTTCCGTCAGGACGGATCACGGCGAAATGGACATCCCATCGATCGACCAACACGCTGCGCAACCGACCTCGCCGCCACAATGGAGCCTTCGGCCACCGCCGCGCCCGCGAGCGGCAACGGCGGGGCATCGAGCCGATCCTCAAAACCGCAGATCAGAAGATGGTTGCCGCAGTCAACTGACACCCCGCGGATCGCTCCACCACTGCGAAGCACTATTACGCATCGCCCTCCTTGAATATGACACGGCGTAGCTGTCTATGATCGAACAATCGACCGATGCTGCACTCGTCCATCGGTGGACAACACCGGGCCACTCGGACCCATGGAGGCACCGGAACGGCGCCGGACGGCATCATGTCAACCACCCCGAGCAGATCATCGATCCAGCGCAGAGCGCCGAACAATGATCGCGAAAACCGATTCGCGCCGTCAGAGAATCGGACGTCATTCGCCTCATTCGGGCGTCGGGACCGCCCTCGTACGGGGAGAGACGGGTTGGTGATCCTCATGCGCAACGCCAACGAGGTAATCCGCGAAGACCGTTACCAGCAATCCGGGCTGTGGGCAGGTTCAAGCGCATGGTCACGGCGGTCGCAGGGAACCCGATGCCGTCATCGTGGACGCCACCGCTCAGCACACGGGACGTCGCGCCCGCTGATGGGGCTGTCGGGGCGGACGAGCCGTGTTCGGTGCTCTGCCGGGGTGCGGGCGATGGGGGCCAGGGTCAGCCGGCGGCGTCGAGCAGGGACTGGACGGCGGCGAGGACCCGGGCGGCGCAGCTTCGCACGTACACCTCGTCGGCGGCGGCGTCGGCGCCGTGGCGGTCGAAGTGGATCGGTGGCCCCACGACGATGGTGATGCGCACCGGAAGCGGCAGGTAGGGCACGGACGGGAGGAACGTCAGGCCCCACGGCACACTGAGCAGGAGGGGCCAACGGGCCAGTCGCAGCCGCCGCCGCGTGCCCAGCAGCCGGGCCACCGCGGCGCCGTCGTGCAGGACGATCGCGGTGTTGTGCGCCCCTGCCGCGGCGATCGGGACGACCGGCACGCCGCACGCCACGGCGAGCCGTGCGTGGCCGACCCGTCCCTCGAAGACCACCCTCCGCCGCTGGGTCCACCGGCGGGCGCCGTCGGCGTCGCTGCCCGGGTACACCAGCACCTTGTCGCCACGGTCGAGCAGGGCCGCGGCGGTCGCCAGGTCCGCGGGGACGGCGCCCAGCGGCCGGAGCCAGCGGCCGAGCAGGGTCAGGCCGAGATTGTGGGTGAGTACCCAGGGCGTGTCGGCGAGCCCGCGGCTGCGGTGGACGGCGGCGCCGAACAGGTAGGTGTCGCCGGTGTAGAACGCGCCGTTGTGGTTGCCGACGAACAGTGCCGGGCCGGCGGGGATCCGGTCGAGGCCGACGACGCGCGCGCGGTGGTACGGCACCAGGACACGCCGTACCAGCCGCGCCGCACGAGCGATGGCGGCCGGGTCGCGCTGTGGCGTCACGAGGTACGCGCGGCGGCCCGGAGCGCGCCCAGCAGCGGCCGGGTCAGCCGCCGGGTGGTGGGAGTCAGCAGGCGCCGCTGCAGGTGTTCACCGACGGCGTCGACGGCGGCCAGCGCGTACGTCGGGTAGGGGTGCACGGTGCGGTACAGCTCGGTGAGCCGGCCGCGGCGGGCGATCAGGGCTGCCAGCTCACCGATCACCTCGCCGGCGGACGGTGCCACGACGGTCGCGCCGACCAGCCGTCCCGCCGGATCGGCGACCAGGGACGCCCACCCGTCGGTGCGCCCGGCGGCCACCGCCCGGTCCACCTCGGCCAGGTCGAGGCGGGTGAGCACCGCCCGTCCACCCCACCGGCTCCGGGCCTGGGACGCGCGAAGGCCGACCCGGGCGACCTCGGGGTCGGTGAAGACCACATACGGCATCGAGAGGTACCGCACATGCCGAGGGAGCAGGAACAGCGCGTTGAGCGTCGCCGTGGCGGCCTGGTGGGCGGCGACCTGGGTGAACGGCAGTACACCGGTCACGTCGCCGGCGGCGTACACCCCGGGTGCGGACGTCCGCATGCGGGTGTCCACCCGGATCGCCCCCCGGTCGGTCAGCGTCACACCGGCGTCGCGCAGGCCCAGCCCGGCGGTGCGGGGCCGCCGCCCGCCCGCGACGAGCACCCGGTCGACGTCGATCCGACCCGGTCGCGCCCCGTCCACCCGGGCCCGCCACGGGCCTTGCCCGGTGATCTCCCTGAGCTCGGTGCCGGTCCGCACGTCGACGCCCTCGTCCCGCAGGCGCGCGGCGATCAGGTCACCGACCTCCGGGTCCTCCCGCGCCAGCAGTCGCGGGGACCGTTCCACCAGGGTCACCTCGCTTCCGAGGCGCGCGAACGCCTGGCCCAGCTCGCAACCGACCGGCCCGCCGCCCAGCACCAGCAGGCGCCGTGGCAGTGTCGTCAGGCCCCAGACCGTGTCGCTGGTCAGCGGGCCGGCATCGGCGAGGCCGGGCACCGGCGGCACCGCCGGCTCCGAGCCGACCGCCACCAGGACGCACCGCGCCGTCAGTTCGCGCCCGTCCGAGGCGAGCCGCACCCGGCGCGGCCCGACGAATGTCACCTCGTCGGAGATCACCTGAGCGCCGGCGGCGCGGATCCGCTCCGGCGCGTCGTGTGGCGCGATCGTCCGCTGGGCGGCGCGCACGTGCGCCATCACGTCGGCCAGGTCGACCACCGGCTCGACCGGCGTCAGGCCCACCCGGTCGGCACGCCGCATCCGCTGGGCCAGGTCGGCCGCCTCGATCAACGCCTTGCTCGGTACGCAGCCCGTCCAGAGGCACTCGCCGCCGGTGCGGTCCCGTTCGACCAGAGCGACCCGGGCACCCAACCCTCCGGCGACCACCGCCGAGACCAGCCCCGCCGTGCCGCCGCCGAGAACGAGAAGATCAAGACCGGTCACAGGTGCCTCACCACCGGTGCCGGCCGGAGTATGCCTTCGTCATGCCGTGACGCTATCCGCGCGGCACGCGCGCCCGCACATCCTGCCGGAGATGTCAGCGATCGGTAAGAACCGACCGGCCCGGCTGGTCAGCCGGATCGCCGGCCCGACACCACGTGGACGTGTCCGCCGCGCAGCACCTCGTGCCCGACATCGGTGAACCCGGCCTCCAGCAGCTTCCACGGATGCCGGTGCGGGTCGGAGCCACCGGCGAGGCACGCCAGGCGGGCGGCCGGGGAGAGTACCCGCCACCCGTCGGTCGGCAGGGCGAGATCGACGATCGTGGCTCGCCCACCGGGGCGCAGCAGGTCGATCGCCCCGTACCAGGCTCGACGCCAGTCGGCAACGACACTGAGCGCGTAGACGAAGAGCACCGCGTCGAATTCCGGTCCCGCCCGCAGTGCCGGTGGCGGATCCGCTGCGTCCGCCCGTATCAGTTGGACATTCGTCCAGCCGGCGCGCTCGATGCGCGACCGCGACCGGCGCAGCATCTGCGGACTCGCGTCGACACCGACCACCGCACCTCGCGCGCCGACCACGTCGCGGACGAGGGGCATGCTCAGTCCCGTCCCGCAGCCCACGTCCAACACCCGATCCCCGGCCCGCAGGCCGGTCGCGTCGACTCCGACCACGCGTCCCGCCCGGTAGACGGGCCACTCCAGCGACACCACGTCGTACAGGCCCGCCACCAGGCGATATCGCAGTCCGCTCACGGCGCTCTCCAGGCCGGCTTCCTCGACGGCGGGGGGCTCAGGTCGGGCGGGATGCGGGGCATGCCACCGGCCTACCCGTCGCCGGGCCTGCTAATCTAAGCGCGGGCGTCGCCGCCGGCCGCGAACCCGGGACACCAGAAAGCCCTGGCCCGCAGACACCTGCCGGACCGGGGCCTTGCTCGTTGGTGCACCGCCAGGGACTCGAACCCCGAACCCGCGGATTAAGAGCTTGATCTTGGCCGAGTCACCCGGTCCAACCGGGTCTACTGAGTCCATCTGTTCGCGGTCATGGCCCGACTCAGTCGAGTCGGCGTCCCAGTCAGTCCATCCGACCATGGTCGCGTCCACGGCGCCCGAGCACCCGTCGAGCACCAATGCACGCCCGCGGTTGAACGCTGACGACCGTGGCATGGCGCAACGTCCGGATCACCGATTCGTCTGGGTCGACGACGAGATCTCCCATGTCGACCAGCAGTGGGTATCGACTCATCACCCCGGCCCGGCCCTGCTGCATCGGGTCGATCCACGCCGCGGACTGACCGAGCACGACTTCACTGCCATCGAGAGATGGCTCATGCAGGCGCAGTAGGGCGAGCATGCGGCGGTGGCAACCCGGCGGTCTGCTCTATGGAGACGGTACGTTCGGAAGCAGGTCGTCGTCGCGTCCGGTCTGGGGCAGCCCAGCAGCAGCGGCGATGACCTCGACGGCCTCGTTCAGTCCGGTGGTCTCGGGGAGAACAAGTTCGTCGGGCCAGCCGAGAACATCGTGAGCCGAGTACCAGCCGCTCATGTGCTCGGCGGTGAACTCACTGAGCTGCGGGCGTGTGAGATGCCGGCGCAGGGTCTCGGCCAAGGACACATCGAGGTAGCAGAACAGCGACCGCCCTCGGTGGCCGTCCCGCAGGGCGGTCAGCATGCTGCGGTAGCGGCTGCTGTGCAGGATGCCCTCCAAGACCACGTGGTAGCCGTGGTCGAGGGCGAACCGGACGGTCTGCGCGATCAACGCCGGTGCCGCCGCGCCGCCGGGCTTGTCCCGCTCGCGCAGCACGATCCGGCGCAGGTAGTCCTGCTCGACCAGGGCGCAGCCCCGGCCGTGCCGGAGTCGTAGCTCTCGGGCGATGCTGCTCTTGCCCGAGCCGGAGTTGCCCCGGATACAGACGAGGATCGTGTCCGGGTTGCCGGTGGGTTCAGCGAGCACGATCCCTCCTCGGATTCACTCGTTGCGCACGGTGAGGTCGAGGGCGGCGACGGTCAGCTGGGTGAGGTCAGGAAGTTGGTCTTCGTCGACGGTGACGCCGCGCAGGTTGTCCAGCGGCGTCTTCAGCCCGTGGAGTCGGTTGCCCCGAAGGTCGGTCCCGTCGAGCTGACAGGAGTCCAGTTCCAGGCCTGCAAGGTCACATGACCGCAGTGCGATGCGGGGTAGCCGGCACGACGACCACGCGCCGTTGGTGAGAGTGCACTCGGAGAAGGCGACCGAGCCGGCGGCGGCGACACGCTGGAGGGTGGCGTAGTCGAAGCGGCAGCCGTCGAACAGGACGTCCTTGAGGCGGACGTCGGTGAGTCTGGCGCCGGTGAACCGGGAGCCGGTGATCGCGCACCGTTCGATGGTCATGCCGGTCAGGGTCGCGCCGGAGAAGTCGGTGCGGGTGATCTCGCAGCCGTAGAGGCTGCCGGCTTCCCAGGTGCTCTCGCTCAGGTCCACGCCGGTGATCAGACTGCTACGGATGCGGGCGTCCTCAAGGTGCACACCGCGCCACGCGGCGCCCTCGACGCGGGCCTCGGTGAGGCCACCGTCCAGGTCCGTCGTGCTGTCGAGGTCGTCCGGTTCGAGGTCCGGCAGCAGGACCTTCACGTCGCCGATCATGGTGGTGCGCATGTGTCCTCAACCTGTGTGGGCGCGGGATGGGCACGCCACCCCGCGCGTCCCGTGGCGGGGGCTACTTCTTCTTGTTCCAGTTGTCCCAGCCGGGTCGGCTGTCGAACCTACCCTTGTTGTCCCAGGTGGGGCGGTTGTCGAACTTCGCCGCGTCGATTGACGCTACCGACCGCTGCGGGTCGACGCCGAGGCGGGCGAGTTGCTCGGGTGCGGCGTTGACAAGGACCGCGAGTGCGTTGGTCATAGTGCTTCTCCTTGAGGGGTGAGGTGATCCGCGGCGGCGCAGACGAGGGCCTGTCGGGTGGTCCGGCAGTAGGTGGTCTCGCGGGCGGTGAACGTCGCGTGCTCGAAGTAGCGGTTGCCGGCCTGGGCGCCACGGCAGAAGTCGTAGAAGGCGCAGTGATCGGCACAGTCGTTGAGGGCCGTGATGAACTCGGCGACGTAGTCCAGATCGCCGGCGCGGGCGAGCATGGCGGTGATGGGTTGCCGGAGGACGTTGCCGGCGATGAAGTCGCCGTATCGCGGCTCGGTAATGCCGAGCAGCTCCGGTGACAGCAGCACCACCTGCCCATCCCAGGAAACGGTCGGGATCGGCTCGTACGGCGCGTGGTCGACGTGTCCGGCGCGGGTGGCGGCGAGATAGTCGGCCAGCCGGTCCACGTCGCGGATCCGCAGCGGGCTGCCGCCGACGCGACGTGCGATGAGGTGCTGCCAGAACTGGTACGCGGCGTCCTCCGACACCGGTGCGCGGTCGGCGCCCTCCTGCTCCTCGATGTTGAAGCCCACCGACTCGCAGCCGGGCAGGCCGGTGAAGAAGTCGACGAGGGATTCCGCATGGTCGATGGTTTCCGGGGTGACCACACAGATCACCGAGTACCTCAGCCCTGCGTCGGCCAGGGTCTGCATGTCGCGCAGGGTCCGGGCGTCGGTCGCGTTGCCGGCCCGGTCGAGGCGGTTCCGGTTCAACGCGTCCGGTCCGTCGATGCTGACCCCGACCTCGAACCCGTAAGCGGTGAACAGCTCGCACCACTGCCGGTTGATCAGCGTCGCGTTCGTCTGGAGCTCGTGACGCACCATTCCCGCGCGCCGCAGCTCCTCGAACGGGGTCAGTAGGTTCCGGAACAGCCTGAGGGGTGTGGCGGTGGGTTCGCCCCCGTGCCACACGACACTCACCGGATGACCGCTGTTCTGCTGGGCGATCGACTCGGCGCAGGCCTGCGCGACCGCGCCGCTCATCAGGCGGAAGGATCTCCGGTCGGGCAGGTAGCAGTAGGTGCAGTCGAGGTTGCAGAAGCTCGTCGGCTGCACGACCAGGGTGTGGAAGCTGCCGGCGACCGCCGGTTGGCCAGTGGCGTTGATGAGGCCGATGCCGTTCACGAGGAGGCCTCCTCGATGCTGGCGGTCGTGGGGCTACTGACGCGGTAGGCGTGGGTGTGGCGGGCGGGCCAGCCGAGGAACCGGTCGAACATGTCGGCGGCGCTGCCTGTGACGCTCGGGTTGAGCCGGTGCAGGTCGTTGATCGCGTCGTGCAGGCAGCCGGCCAGGTAGAGGAACAGGCTCACCGGCACTTCTCGGTACTCGGCCAGGAGCGCGAGCTTCGCTGCGCCGCAGGGCCACGGCTGCCCGCACCGGCGGCACCGCCACAGCGGGCGCATCGGTAGATGTTCCACTCCGGATGGCGCGAGCCGGTTGACCGCGAGACGGCGCTGCGGCCCGGTCACCGGCGACCACCCTCGCGGGCCTGCTGCTCGAACAGCCGACGCCACACGAAGGTGAGCAGCGGCGGATCAGCGGGCCACCCATGCCCCGGCGAGGCCGTCCACCCGGGCTCGGGGCGCCGGGACCGGCTGGCCATCGCGTTACGCGAGACGTACACCGTCATGCCGCCACCCCCACCAGGGACGATGAGCGGCGGGCTCGCCGGGGGAAGGGCGAGCCCGCCGCCGCATCACGGCGGCTGGGAGCAGACCGCCGATCACCCACCCACGCAGCCCTCATGGCGGTACGCAGACGGGGCCTGTTCCCCAGGCCTGTGGGGGCGTCACAAGCTGGTGTCCGACGCGCCGGCAGACACCCTTGCCCTGCGGGAATTTCGTTGTTCATGCCGAGCTCCCTGGCGTGAGGCCATGAATGTGTGCTGGCCGCCTACTCGTTAGGAGCGGTGCCAAGCACAATCAGGTTCGCCCGCTGAGTGCGGCGCGGGAATGTCCTGTCGGTGCACTCACGGTGCACCTGCCAGCACGCCAAGTGCCGCTACGATCGTCCGGCCGACAACTGTCCCGAGCGAGAGGACGTGCGATGGCTGCGGTGACGACCTGGACCGGCCGGGAAGCGAACGCGCTGCGCCAGGCGTTGCGGATGAGCGTCACTGGCTTCGCCGAACACCTCGGTGCGGCGCGGCGGACGGTGGCCAAGTGGAGCAGCCAGGGCGACAAGGTCCACCTGCGTGCGGACATGCAGGCCGCTCTGGACACGGTGCTGGCTCGAGCCACCCCAGAGGCCCGTGAGCGCTTCGAAGCACTGGTGAGAGCAGGCACCAGCGGTGCACTTGCGGATCCCGCGCCGCTGCCTGTCACTGCCACGCAGGTCCATACTGGCGTCGGCGGTACTCACGACATGGACTCGGACGGCGACGTGCGGCGCAGAGATCTCCTGACAGGCGTGACGATCAGCGGCATCGCCCTGCCGCACGTCGCAACCCTGCTCAACACACTGGTCGCATCACCAGCCCGCAGCACCGAGCCGGATGCCCTACCGCTTCGGCAGTTCGCTCGAGAGGTCGCCGCCGCGAAAATCGATTACCAGGCGTGCCGGTATGAGCAGGTTCTCGTCCGACTCGTGGCCCTTTTGCCCGCCCTCGAACCGACTCGCGCGAACGCCGAAGGCGAGCAGCTAGCGCAGCTCGACGCCTTGGCCGGCGACCTCTACCACGTCGTCGGCAGCGTATTGCTGAAGGTCGGTGACGAGGGCATGGCCTTGGTCGCCGCTGAACGCAGCACCCGCGCCGCTGCGATCAGTCAGGATCCGGTGGCGATGGCAGCGAGCGCCCGGATCATGACCCACGCCCTGATGAGCAACGGCCACATGGCACAGGCACGCCAACTCGCCGAAGACGCGGCCGAAACCCTCCGGCGCAGCACCTGGCTCGCCTCGACCGACGCGGTCGCCGTCTACGGCGCCCTGCTGCTGCGGGGTGCTATCGCCGCAGCCCGTGACGACAACCGGGACAGCGCGCAAGCCATGCTCGACGAGGCCTCCCACGCCGCGGGACGACTCGGCTACGACGGCAACGACCGGTGGACCGGGTTCGGTGCCACAAACGTCCTGCTGCACCGCGTCAACATCGCGCTGGCCATGGGTGACGCTGGCACCGCCATCGCTCTCGCTCGCCAGGTTCCGCTGGACAAGATCAGCCTCGCCGAACGCAAGGCATCGCTATTCGTTGACGTGGCCCGCGCCTACACGCAGTGGGGTCGCTACGAGCACGGCCTGGACGCTCTACGCGGCGCCTATCAGGTGGCACCAGAGGAGATCCGGTGCCGTCCAGCGGTGCAGCGCATCGCCAGCGACCTGGCCGTCCTTAACCGGGGACACGTTCGCAGCGCAGTCCTCGACTTCGCCCAGCATGCCGGGATCCGCGTATGACCAGCGGCCACCTGCAGATCGTTGTCTGCGCTGCCGGACCTGCCGCAGACGTGACACAGCTGGTCACCGATGCGACGCAGCAGTCGTGGACAACGGCGGTCACCGCCACCCCCAGCGCCCTCGACTTCATCGACGCGGCAGCGATAGAGCGGCTGACCGGGCACGCGGTCCGGTCCACCTACCGGTCGTCCCCCGGCGCCCGCCGCTCGCTCCCCGCCGCAGACGCGCTCATCATCGCCCCTGCCACCTACAACTCCGTCAACAAGATCGCCCTCGGCATCGCCGACAACTACGCGATGACCACGGTCGCGGAGCTGATCGGCCGGCAGGTGCCGACCGTGGTCGTTCCGTTCGTCAACGCCGCTCTGGCCATCCGCGCACCTTTTCAGCGCGCCGTGGCGAGTCTCCGCGACGAGCGCGTACGGGTCGTCCTCGGGACCGAGGATGGATGGGAGCCTCACCCGCCCGGCAGCGGCAACATCCGCCAGCGGGCCTTTCCGTGGACGGCGGCGTTCGAGGCGGCGACCCGGATGGCTGGCGACGCGCCTGCCAGCAGCACCGATCGGGGCTGATCCAGCTTGGGTCCACGCCCCGACCGACATAGAACTACCAGGTCAGGGCCTTGATCGTTGGTGCGCCGCCAGGGACTCGAACCCCGAACCCGCGGATTAAGAGTCAGCGTCAATCGATGCCCCGTATGCCCACGCTTCCCACCAGTCCACGAGTCGGCAGGTCTCGGCTGATACCACCGGACGCACGTACCACACAGTCCATACGACACCGACCCTGTCTACGGCGACCGAGCACCCGCCGAGCACCCGGATGTACGTCGCCCGGCGCTACGCCGACTGGCGAGAACCGCCGCCCCACGACGAAACCCAATGCTTCGGGCCAATGGTTCACCAAGCCGGTCCGGCGGCAGTCACGAACCCGCCGCCGGACCAGCCTGTCACTGCTGTCGCGCTTTCCTCCACGCCGCCGCGAACACCGGCTCCGGTTCCCACAGCCCGTCGTCGGGTCGCTCGACGAGCACGTCGAAGTACCGCAACGCCTCCACCGACCGGGCGCCGCCACATTCGGTTACCTCAAGCCAGGTGGCCAGGTCTTCGCTGCTCATCGGAGCGTTGTAGTCGAGCAGCGAGTCGAAAGCGGCCGCCAGCGTCGGGTTGTTCGCCAGCCCGACCTGGTCAACGAACACACTGGCGACTTCGGCGCTGTTGAGCCTTGCTGCGGTGATCGCATCGCACACGCGTCGGGCGGTGCGTTCGGTGGTCGCGAGCCGTGCGGCGTCGTCGAGTAGCACCGTCCATCCGCCGGTGGCCTCCAGCAGCATCTTCTGGCTGGCCGCGTCACCGAAACACGAGATCTCGTTGTCGACGACCCACGACCGCAGCCCGCCCGGCGACAGCCGGCGCAGCACGATCACCCGGTCGGTGACCTCCCCCAGCGACGGAGCGTCGTCCTTGGTGAACAGTTCACTGACGCTGGCGTCGACGACCGCGACCAGGGAGCGGGTCACCCCGGCGGCCGGCAGCAGGGTGTCGACCTGGAGCAGCCCGTTGAGCGCGTTGTCGAGCCTGGTTGTCGACAGGTCGCTGAGCACGACCCGGTGCCGGTCACCGGGCGCCCCACCGCGCAGTTCCCGCCGGTAGCCCGAGGGTCCCCTGGTCACATGCAGGGTGAATCGCGCCCCGATCATGTCCGCTTCCTCGGTCAGCCGTGCCGCTACCCGGTCGATCCCAGTCGCCTGGGTGCCGACGACCACCCACAGGTGGTTGCTCCGTTCGGTCAAGGTGGCCAGCTGCTTCTCGGTCACCGGCGAGATGCGGCCGTCGGTCAGCGTGCGGCGGGCCTGCTCGGCCGACAGGATTGTGACAACGTTACGCCATTCCAGCGCGCACAGCTCTTCCTCGATGGTCTCCGCGGTGCCGAGAAGACGCAGCACGTTGCTGGACCGCAGCCGCCACCGGCCGCCAGTTTCCGACAGGACCCCGAGGCCGCTCATCTCCGACAGCAGCGACCGGAACTCGTCGGCTCCCTGGTCGGCGAACCCTTCCGGCCACCACGCCAGGCACTCGTCCCGCAGCATGTTCGTGGGGATGGCGTGGTCGGCGCCTTTCTCCAGCGCGGAGAGGGCGACGACGAGCGCGATCAGCTTGTACCGCGAGTCGAGGTTGAGGGTCAGGTGCACCGTCTCACGGATCTTCTGCCGGACGGCGTTGGAGCCGATCACGCGTTCCAGGTCCTCGTCGCGGATGCGGTACCGCGGCCCTTCCAGGCCCCGTCGGCTCAACGCTTCCCGCACGAGCTCCTCGCCGACCATCTGCAGCAGCTTCGGCTGGTAGTTGCAGTAGGCGAGGACCCGGTGGATGAGCTCGTCGGAGTCGAAGGAGATCCCGAGGGTGTCCATCGGGGTGAACATCAGATCGTGCGCCGCGGCGGGTGTCAGCGGGCCGATGGCGATCGGGTCGCCGAAGTGCGCGCTGGCGAGCGGCTGGTTGGGTAGGTGCGCGAACCGCTGGACCTGGTGCAGGCCGGCGAACACTGGCTTGAAGTTGCGGTTCGTGGTCATCATCAGGTTACGCAGGCGGGTGGTGTGCTCGAACCCTGTCCGGGCGTCCGCGTCGAAGAACCCGTCGCATTCGTCGAGAAGCAGCAGCAGCCTGCGCTGGTTGTTGCTACCAAGCCACGCGGTAATCGTCGTCTCGACGTACTGGGCGGCGTCGCGGGCCCGTTTGCGCGGCGAGGTGATACCCCGCTGGGCGAGCCGTTCGGCGATCATGTTCCACAGGTCGTCGATCTTGACCGTGGCGCCGAACCCGCCTGACAGTTCAGGTGGTCTCGTCGAGACGCCGCGCATGCGGGAAAATCCGGGCGTGGTCGCTCGCCGACGTCGTTGTGTCTCTGGCGCAGGTGAGGCCGTCTGACAGTTTGACGCCGGGAGCCGCCTTGAGGGGTTGCGCATTGTTGCCACGAGCACGCGGGTCCGACTCTCCCGTTCCCCGCTCGGCTCCCGCGGGCGTCCACGCCTGGTGTCCTGCCGAGTGGGTCGTCGAAGGGATCGTGGTGCAGGAAGACGGAGACCAAAGTCTGTACG